>JAFGPC010000200.1 GCA_016926155.1 Sedimentisphaerales bacterium | reverse complement strand
TTCTGCATGTTCTTTTCCGAGGCGATCACCGTAACCTGACTTAGGGTCGAATAGGCGATCACCTTGACGGTGTCTTCTTCCGAGGAACTTGAACTATAGAAACTATACGGGTTATAGCGATTTCTACTGCTACTGCTGGTCAGATCACCATAGAGTCCGTCAATATTTTCTTTGATCTGATCGGGATCTGCATATTTAAGCTTAAAGGTCCTCTCGATAAATATATCTTTACTGGGCAGGTCGATTTCAGCGACTAGTCGCTCGACCATTTTCCGGTTTTCCTCACTGCCCCAGACGACAATCTGTTTGGATTGAGTTAACGCTTCGACAACAATACTGGCCTCAAATTGCGTGCCGGGCATGTCCTCCAGCGCATTTTGCACCGCCCGAGCTACTTCGCGAGGATCCACATACCGGACAGCGATTACGGTCTGGCCCTGCTCCATGGATTGAGAGATATCCAGTTTCTTGATCCAGGACTCAATCAGGTCCATGTCTCTTTCGGAGGCGCGCGCAATAATCCAATTCTGCTTGGGCATCGGGATTAACCGGATTGGTATTTCTGTGGAAATGGTTACGGTACTGGCTGGATTGACACTACCGCCCGACCTCTCATCAGAGCGAGATCTTTCAAGGCGAGATCTTTCATTATCAGAAGATCTTCCGGAACGAGAGCTGCCGCCGCCGCTGCTTTGGGTGCCACCGCTCAATATGATTTGCAGCAATTGTACAATCTCGGCCGGATCGCCGTTTTTGATCTCGAAAATCTGTTCGACAATCTGTTCCGATTCGGCAATATCAAGCTGTCGAACAATTCGTTCAATTCGCATCAGGTTTTCCACCGTATCGATCACCACGACGTCATTGGTGTTAGCCAGGGCCGTCACATGACCATATTCGGCAATCAGTGGGGTAATAATCTGGCTCAGCCGGGTAGCGTCATAGCTCTTTAGACGGAAGAATTTCTCGACGATCATATTTTTGTCTTCGATACGGGCCAGGGCATCATCGGGACCTAAGGTAGGGACATATCCTTGTCGGGCTTCAGCAATCGGCTTGAGGAATATTTTATCTTCCGCATGTTCGGCAATCACTCCGCGGGCACGCAGGGCGGCGTATACCAGCGACAACGCCCGGCTGCGGGGCACTCTCTGACTGGCGTAAATGGTAATTCTTTTTTGCAGCACTTCGTCAGTGGTGGGAATAATTGGCTTGCCGGTCCAGTCGCCCAGCTTTTGAATGATGATACGCATCTCGACGTTATTCAGATTAATCGATTCTTCCGGCTCCTCTCCCTGCCCGGATCCTGCCGAAGCAAGCTGACCAAACCAGTCAAAACCAGCAGAAGGGCTTCTCTGTGTGGTTGTGGTCTGATCATTAAAGCCCGGTTGCCAACCGGTTAGAGCTGTCACCTGTGTCCTTGCCGTTATTCCGGCCGGCAATGGGGTACGACCAGGTAATCCCATTCCCTCGGCCAGATTTGGATCACCCCCTATCAATTCCAAAAAGGCCTTAGCATCGCCGACATCCAGTCCCGCATTGGGAAAGCCGGGAGGCAGGGTTTGAACCGAGGGCTGATTCGGATCACCCGATGGTCGGATTGGTTGCTCTTCGGAAGCAGTAGGGGCTTCGGTTGATGTATTGGGATCGGCCGACCAGGCCAAACCGATAGGATACAAAATTCCGATCAAGAAAAAAAATACGAACACAGACAAAACACTTATGCGTTTCAAAGGTCTCTCCTTGAAATAAAGTTTCACATACTACCTTTCACCTCGGCCACCGCCGGGGCCACCACCGGGGCCGCCGCCTCGACCGCCGAATCCCCCTCCCATCCGCTGACGGAACTCTTCCCGCATCCGTTCCCGTTCTTCCGGTGAGGCGTTCATGAATCGTTCTCTCATTTCTTCCATCCTGGCCCGCTGATCTGCCGTGGGTTCAAAACGAAATCGTCCTTGGGGAGGTCCACCGGATGCGGAAGTGGGACCTCTCATTTCGTTGCCGCCTCTTCGATCGTCCCGGGACCGACTATTGTCACGTCCCCCCGATCTTCGGTCCCCCTCCGAACCGCCGCCGTTTTCGACGGCAAAAGGAATCAGTTGGGTTTCTTTTTCTTCCCAGAGAATCGTCACTTCATTCGGACCGATGGAAACGATCTTAGCGCCGGACACTTCCTCGCCGACTTTGTATAGTTTGTCTCCGAAGACGGCCGTATCGCCGAACAGACCAGTGCAGACGGGTTGATTGGGTTTGGCGGCAGGCGGCGCAAACATATTTTTTCTTTTTAATCCGCCGGCCGATTCTTTAGGCTGCGACAGATATTTATTTACTGTTTCCTCGTCCTGCTGTTGATTTTTTTCGGCGGCGGTGATGACTTTGGGGAGGGAAACCGTTGTTACCTGGTATTTGACTACGTCCGCAACCGTAGCGGCCGCAAAGATCACGGCAAGAACGCCCGTCATTTTGATCAGGTTCGTTTTATTATGAATTATATTTGATAGGCTCATTCCGGACTCCTTTCAAACCCTTATTTTGCAAACGTCGAAACAGTTAATGTCAAATCCACTTCCTGACGGTTTCTCTGATCCGGACGAATTTGAATCTCTTCCACACCAACCAGATAGGGATTGTTGTTAAGGTTGCCCAGTAAATCCAGTACTTGACTCAGGTTGCATCGTGACTTGCATTGTAAACGCAATGTTTTATAGCCTCCGACTCCGGTGATTTTTTTTGAGGCCAGATAATCCAGGCTCTTGGCCTTGATCCCGGATTGTTTGATCTGTTCGTTGAATTCGTTTCGAAACAGGACGGCCTGTTCCTCTTCCTTTACCGGCATTTCAAACTTTGGCACAGCGGTCAATGTGGCAATCTGACGTGCTGTGGGCTTGCCGGCAGCCTGTTGTTCGATGGCTTTCAACTGGACCCGCATCTCTTTCAGATCCGAGCGGACCAGTTGCCATTCTGTGAGCCATTCACCTGCAAAGAGATAGATAAAGATTACGACAATGGCAACAGAACCCAGAAGAAGAGCTCGCCGATCCCGTTGTGACAGTTTATTCCACATACCTTATTTCCCTCCGCAGAAGTCCCGGTATCGAAATGTCATCTTGAAGTTTACCTTTCTTCCCTGAGAGTCCAGAGAGGGACTTTGAATATCCACATCCTTAATGCCGTTCTTGGATTGAAGCGTTTTTTGGAACTTGTAAAGCTGCTCGTAACTGGCCGCCGAACTGGCGATTTGAATGGGTTTGTCTTTCTGAAAGATGAAACTGTCAATCAGCATCCCGTCTTCGATGCTTTCATTAAGTTTAGTTAGGATATCCAGGATATCCGGTCGTTCGTCGGCGATCCGTTGTTGCGTTTTTTGAATCGCTACCAACTCGCTGAGCTTGCTGTTTTCCATGCGTTCCAGTTCGGCCATGTCCAGCCGTTTGCCGACAATAAGGAAGACAATGATCATTGCTACAGCGGCAATCGAAGTAAGCAAGAGAATCAGGGAAGAAGACGACAGTTTTTCTTCCTTTTTTTGGGACTGGCCGGCCTCGAGCAGATTCAGCGGTCGGATCTGTTCGTCCAACGCTAACATACCGGTGCCGATAGGTTCGAGATACTCGAACATGATATCCGGACTCAATTCCCCTTCGGCGGCAAAGACTTGTGAATGAGAAACCGCCGTTTCCTCCGTCGAAACGCTCCCCTGCACATCAAAACCAATATCGATCACATTTGGTCGGGCGATGCTGTGATGTACTATGAGACCTTTTTCCTTCAGATGGGAGAGTAGTTCCGAATATGCCTGGCTGTTGTCAGCCAGTACAAAAACACGATCCGTCAGTTCAGAATCAGCACTGAACCGTTCCATGGCACTACTCAAATCATGAGCGAACAGTTCTTTGGATTCGGTTTTCGTCTCCGAATCGTTCAGGTCTATCGATCCGACATCGATCGTTAAGGCTTGCGACAGCACTCCTTGTTGGGTTAGTAAAACACGCGTATCCTGTCGGCGAACATGCAGGATGAGGGCGGGTTGAAGATCTCCGCCGAAACATTGCCGCCAGGTCCGAATCGTACCTTCACAATCGGGGGCCACCACATTGACATGAGCTGCCCTCATTTTTGTCAAAAACGTTTCAACCGTATCTCGTCGGGCGGCAACCAGAGTGCAGGTTCGTATCTGTTCATCAGGCGAATCCACCCTCCAGGTCATCTCCATCTGATCGACCGGGAGAGGAAGCAGCGATTCGGCCTGCATCCGGATAATGCCGTCAAGCTGGCTGTCTTTCACCGGTGGCAGTTCCAGATGGTAAATCGCCGCCATCGCCGAATCCATCGCCACGACCAACTGTGGCGCCGGGGATCCTTCGGTAGGCTGGTTGTCTCGGATCAATTCGGAAAGAAACGTTCCAATGTCCGCTTCGGCCGGACTGATTCGATGCCATACAACCTCAAAATCATCGGCCACCTTGCGCAGCATCACCGCCTTATACGGTCCGGTACCGTTAGATCCGGTCGATACGGCAATCACCGTATTGGATTTCGTTGTCTGTTTTGCCTGTCTGATCAATGAATCGCTCCTTCGCGAAAGTACA
>JAFGPC010000021.1 GCA_016926155.1 Sedimentisphaerales bacterium | reverse complement strand
GCCTATTACGAGGACCGTTCCTTTTTTAACGTGCGCGAGAAGAAGGTTATATACTCCGTGCACATCGATGCCGAGATATCGAAATGCATCCTTCAAGATATGGTGGAAGAAGCCGGCGTCAAAACATATCTCCATTCGTGGGGTACGGAGCCTGTCATGGACGGCAACGTGGTCAAGGGCGTCATCTTTGAAAGCAAATCGGGCAGGCAGGCGGTGCTGGCAAAGGTTGTCATCGATTCCACGGGCGACGGCGACTTATTGCCCTATTCAGGGGCCGGCTTCGACAGTGATATCGACCCCACTCTGAGGATTTCAAACCTCTCCTTTTCGTACTGGGTCGCAAACGTCGATCTGAAAAAATATCAGGACTACAAAAACTCGCATTCCAGGGAATTGGCCGAACAAATGCGTGAGGTTAGAAAACGTGGCGGACACGCCGGCTTTATCACCAGCAATTTAAAAGACCAGGAGGATTTGGTCTGGGTATTTCCCCGTTACGCGAATTCCAGTCAGGTGGATGTTGAAGAACTGACCCGGGTTGAGTTCATAGGCCGAAAAGAAATGTTAACCAGCCACGACTATTACAAGAAGAATGTTCCCGGTTTTGAACACAGCTACATCGTGCTCACCAACCCGCAACTCGGCACCCGTGGCAACAGGCGGGTCGTCGGAGAATACGTTGTTACTGAAAAGGATTTGAATACAAGCGAACCCTTTAAGGATACCATCGCAATATTCCCTGATGTCGATCGCGGCAGGGATTCGTTAAAATATCCCGTAACGTACATGCCGTATCGCTGCATGATACCGCGCAAGGTAAACAATCTGCTTGTCGCCTGCCGGGCATTTTCGTCGGATCAGATTGCCAATAACTTTTTCAACCTTATACCGCATTGTATCGCTCTGGGCGAGGCGGCGGGTATAGCGGCGGCACAATCGATACTCAGCGGTGTGGATCTGAGAAAGATCGATATCCGGGCCTTGCAGGCCGGCCTTAAAAAACAGGGCGCAATTCTGCCCGGTTAGATTAACCCGGGTTAAAGAATGGTTTGAAACATCAGAAAGAACTGCCCCGCTGTTCGCATCGGGGCAGTAAACTCAATAATTTTCGATGAAAAAATATATCCGCATCAGACAATTTAAAGGTATTTAAAGGAATTAAAAAATTAAACCAACCCAGTCGTAGTTTTCTAGCCATGCTTGGCTCCGGTATTTTATATACCGCTGCCGCAGTCGGAGTATCTCACCTGGTATTTGCCACCCGCGCCGGAGCGGTGTATGGCTTGGCTATGATTCCATTCATTTTGTTGTTCTGCCTGCTCAAGTACCCTGCCCTTCGTTTCGGCAACGATTTTGCAGCCGCCACAGGTCGATCACTAGTGAACAGCTATATCAGCTTTGGTCGCTGGACCCTCTGGTTATTTGGTCTGTCCCAGTTGTTGAGTATGATATTTACAGTTGCAGCTATAAGCCTGGCCACCACCGGGTTGCTCAATGCGGTACTGGATTTTTCCTTAGTTACACCAACGTATGGAGAAAGGTTGATATGAATATTGCTCTGGATGGGCAGTATGCCGTTATCACAGGTGCATCATCCGGTTTGGGTTATGCAATGGCAAAAGCGCTTCTGGAAAAAGGGGCAACTGTAGCGCTGTCTGCACGGCCGGGTGAGAAACTGGATAATGCAGTGGAAACGTTGGTACAAAATGGCCTGGATGCATATGCTTTGCCCATGGATGTATGTAATGAAGACTCTATAATCGAAGCCGTCTCCTGGATCAGAGAGGAATGGAAAAGGATTGATCTTCTTGTAAATAATGCCGCTCTTATGATGCACAGGATATATCCCGACTTTTTGACCTCCCCAAAACCCTTTTATGAAATCCATCCGGATGTTTTCAGAAAAATTGTAGATACCAATCTTACCGGGTATTTTCTTGTGGCCAGGGGATTCATCCCTATGATGATCGAACGGAACAAGGGACGAATCGTCAATATCTCGACCAGCAACTCAACCATGAACAGGTTCGCACCCTATGGACCCTCCCGGGCGGGCTCGGAAGCCCTTTCGAATATCATGGCCGCTGAACTCAATAAATTCGGGATCATGGTAAACCTCCTGTTGCCGGGCGGGGCTGTCAATACAGGTGGTATATTAAACGACATGAACCAGGAGCTGCCTTTTACATTATTGTCGCCTGAGATTATGGCAGATCCCATCGTATTCCTGGCATCATCCCTGGCAGACGGAATTACAGGGGAGCGCATAATAGCAAATGAGTTCAACGATTGGCTTAAAAGAAAAGCAATTCACCAATAAACGGAAAGCTTTCCGGACTTATATCCGGAACTCCAGGACATTAATACGGTGCGAATTTCGGATCCCGGCTCCAATAGGCTCTTTGGGTATTGAGGGTGAAGTTGCGCCCTCATCTCATCGGTTATTCGTTGACGCAAGGTTGTTACAGAAGGCTTATTTAAAGTGAGAATATGGTATGGCCGCCAGCATTTTGCACCCGAGAGGAGCCTGTCTAAACGCTTTTTCATTCCAGCGATATTGGATAAGACGCTATTAAAATGGAATTGTGCGTAAATCCGAAATTCCCTCCCAAAACTGCTTTCCACTTTAGTAAAATACAATCCGGAAATTCAAGATTCTGTTTACGGATGATGCATTATCGGAATCAGACCGGCTCCGATACAGAAAGATTTTCGAAAAAGGCCGTTTGTATTTATTATGGGACCTCAAGGTGCACGGGAAGTTATTTCGTCCAATGCATCTTCAAGCAGTCGCTGGAAACTTGGGAAATTATTCCAGCGCTTTTGACGCTATATACGATGTATAACCACATATATTCAATCACGGACCCAATATTTCACCCTCGCTTGGAGGCTCTATGAATTTCCGTTATTCGGCGGCAGTGGTTCTTGCGCTGGTTTCGGCCGCATTCGCCCTTGACGGCCAGATCGGGATCCATGATCCCTCCACCGTCATGCTGTGCGACGGCAAATATTACACTTTCGGGACCGGCGGGTCTTCCCTGGTTTCGGACGACGGATGGACCTGGAGTCGTGGAGTCGCGCCCGGGCGTCGCGGAATGGCTCCCGACGTCATTCACATCGGCGACCGCTACTACATGTATGTTGCCGCGAATATCGGCGGGCAGCCCAAAGCCGCCGTCAACATGATCTCGAACAGGACACTCGACCCGGATTCCCCCGAATATAAATGGGAGGAGGGCGGCGTTGTCGCCTCGTCCGACGGGATCGAAGACTGCAATGCCATAGATCCGGGCGTTTTTCTTGATCCCAACGACGGCAGGCTGTGGCTGGTCTATGGATCCTACTTCGGCTACATCCGGCTGGTTGAGCTCAACCCAAGGACGGGCAAACGCCTCAATCCCGACGATCAGCCCCGCGACATCGCAATCAACTGCGAAGCTTCCGCTATTATTTATCGCGACGGATGGTATTACCTGCTTGCCACGCACGGCAGTTGTTGCCGCGGCACCGATTCCGGCTACAACATCCGCGTGGGACGCTCAAGAAAAGTGACCGGACCATTTCTGGACAACATGGGGATAGACATGATCAAGGGTGGCGGAAAACTGTTTTTGGGCTCCAGCGGCCGGGTCGTAGGGCCGGGGCACTTCGGCCTGCTGGACCTGGAAGACGGCGTGCAGAAGTTTTCTTGTCATTATGAAGCCGACTTGGACCGAGGCGGTGCCAGCGTGCTGGATATTCGACCGCTGCTGTGGAAGGACGGCTGGCCGGTAGCCGGCGAGAATGTCAGGGAAGGCACCTATGAAATTGAGTCGGTGCGTACCGGTACCGCGCTGGAGCTGGCGGTGGAGGGAGTGCCGGTCGGCGGACGTCTCAGGATGCCGGGTATGCCCGGCGGCGGCAGCGGGATTTTCGGCGGTACAGGCGGGATAATTCCGCCGCAGGATGTGACGCAGGTATCGCAGAACTGGCCAGCCGGAAATATCGATCTCCGCCTGTCCAACTATATGCTCCAGGCGCAGCAGAAGTGGACAATCGCGCCGGTAGCCGATGCCGGAGGTTATCCCGGTTCGCCCTATTTCAAGATCACCATCGCAGGCACGGATCGTGCGCTGGCTGCGACTGACGAGGCGGAACTCGTGGCTGTACCAGCGTTTACCGGCGCACCGGAACAACTGTGGCGTATCGAACAGCTTACCGACGGCGCATACCGCATCATGCCCAAGGCGGTCCCGAATACGAGGGAAGCGTTAGCAATTTCGGCGGTCGGCAGCAGCTTTGCAACCTTGGCTAGGTTCGATCCCGGTGGCGACAGGCAGCGATGGTACCTGAACACTCCGTGACGTTGAATTGAATACCGGGAATCGATATTCAGGTTTCCACGGACCTATGAGGCTCTTTTAATGATGACAATCCGCCGCTATCTGGCAGCAGCACTCTGCGTCGCGACCGTCACGTTGTTCCCGGCCATTACGGTTGCACAGCGCAGATCCGGTCCCGACCCGATCGGTGCCGCTCACAGGCTGGCGCCAACTCTTACGCGGCCGGCTTCCGCGGAGAGGGCTCCCGATGCCGACGGCTTTATCCAACGCTGGCTCGTTCTTGAGCCGATCCGGATACAGATCCGTTCCAACGCCCAGCTTAACGACAGCTTCGTACAGAAAACCGTCAAGGCCGAGTACTTTAACAACCAGTATGCCGTTATACCGCGTGATCGGGACAAGGTGACGGTCAACGGCATCGAGCTCATGTGGCACGCCATCGACACGAGTACATACCACGTTAACCTCTATCACTTTGCCCGCGCGTTGAACAAGCCGGCATTTAACATTCTGTTTTGGGCCGTCACCATCGTCGACTGCCCCGAGGAGATACGGGACGTGCGCCTGGCCGTCGGCTCCAACGCGGCTTCCATCTGGTGGGTCGACGGCAGGGAAGTTATCGGCATATACGGCGATCGCCACATGGTAATCGACGACGGGGTGTCCAGGCGCCTTTCACTCAAGAGGGGACAGAACGTCGTGCGCTGTGCCGTTCTTAATTCACCCGGCGTCAGCGATATCTGTGCCAGGTTTCTTGACGCAGAACATAAGCCGGTGAAGGGATTTATCGTGAACCTGGAAGACGCTGCCCGGTGAGTCTTTCGAAATCCCAAGCCCGTCATCCGGCTCGCAATGTACAATACAAAAGGAGTTGCTTATGAAGGCACTTTCCGTTTTCCCGACGCTCTTAATCGCCTTGATTGCCGCCGTTATGGTCAACTTCGCGGCAGTTCCCGAACCGTCCGGCCGCAGTCCGGAGAACGCTGCCCGCGGTCCGGCGCCCACCCTTACGCGTCCGGCGACTCCGGTTAAAGATCCCGACGGGGAGGGCTTCATACGGCGGTGGCTTATTCTCGAGCCGATCGGTGCAAACGGGCTCACCCAGAGCGTCGTACAGGCAGCCGTCAGGAGGGAATACTTTCCAAAACAGTTCACCATAATCCCGCGCGACGGAGAGAAAGTGCAGATCGAAGGCTCGGATCTCACATGGCATGCCGTCGACACAAGCCTGCACAACATCAACCTGTATCACTTCGCCTATGCGCTCTCCAAACCGACTTCCAACGTACTGTTCTGGGCAGTCACCGTGATCGATTGTTCCCGCGAGCTGAAAGACGTGCGCTTGGCTATCGGGTCCAACGCAGCTTCCGTCTGGTGGGTTAACGGCAAGGAAGTCATCGGCATATATGGTGATCGCCAGTCGGTCATCGATGACGGTGTGTCCAAACGACTCACACTCAAGAAGGGACCGAACGTCGTGCGCTGCGCAGTGGTCAACGGCGGCGGCGCCACCGACTTTTGCGCGCGGTTCCTCGACAAGGATGATGCGCCGGTGAAAAGCTTTACTGTGAACCTGGGATAGGCCGGAAAGGGCAAGGACATGGCTAACTTGAAGTATCGTTTTTCGTCAAGGCTGGTTGTTGCAATACTGGGCGGATTCTGCGTTTTGGTCCTCTGCCAGTGTACAAAGAATAATCCCAAGTCGGCTGAAATACACCTTCTGCTGAACCGGCATCCTTTTACGGAATCTATCCTGCGTTTCATTCCGGAATACGAACGCAAGACCGGAGTCAAGGTCAGTACGCTGCTTCTGTCCGAAGAAGAGTATTTTGAGAAGCTCATTACGGAGCTTTCCAGCCGCAGTTCGTTTTACGACCTGTTCATGGTGGGTTTCCCGCACTTATGGCAATATGCCAGGGCGGGATGGCTCGTACCGCTGGATCCATACATTGAGAATCCCGACCTTACGCCTGCGGACTGGGATCCGAATGATTTTTTCCCGGAACTCATAACCTGTTCAAGGTGGAATCTTGAGCAGGGCACGGGCATGGGCGAAGGCCCCCTGTGGGCGCTTCCTGTGAACGAAGAAGCCTATGTAATCTTCTATCGCAAGGATCTGTTCGAACGCTTCAATGTCAAGCCGCCCGCCACCTATGAGGAAGTATATGAGGCGGCCAGGACACTGACCCGCAACGTGGACGGCCAGCAGATCTATGGATTCGGCCACAGGGGCGTGCAGAGTTGGTCCACGATCCATCCCGGGTATCTGACTGCGTTTGCTTCCTGGGGAGCGAGAGATTTCGACGAGTCCATGCATTGCGTGATCGACAGCCCCCAGGGCATCCAGATCACGGATCTGTTCATCCGGACTTTGAGAGAAGGCGGTCCGCCCGGTTGGCCCGGCTACACCTGGTATGAAGGCAAAGAGGGGTTCCTTTCGGGCAGGTTCGCGATGTGGTTCGACGCAAACCACCAGGCTGCCGCCTTTGAGAATCCCGCCAAGTCCCGGGTGGCCGGAAAGGTGGGGTATCTGCTCCCGCCGCCGGGTCCGGACGGCCGGATCAGATCCAGCACGTGGGTATGGAGTGTAGCTATGAATGCTGCATCCAAACAAAAGGATGCAGCCTGGCGATTTCTCGCATGGGCTACAAGCAAGGACGTGCTTCAGCGGACCGTTCCGTATGAGAACATAAATCCCACGCGCAGGTCCGTATGGGAAGATCCCAAAACGGTGGAGGCCACAAACTGGGACCAGGGCGAGTATCGCCGTACAGCCCATTTGCTCCTTTCCAGGTATGCCAGGATCCGGTGGACCCCTTCGACCTATGTCACTCAAGCCGGGGACCGATGGGCTGAGGCTCTGCAGGAAATCTATGAAGGAACGCGGACTGCAGAACAGGCTTTAAAAGATGCAGCGGAGGACATTAATAAAATGGTGGGTAAATAATCCACATGACCGACCACGCCTTACGCACGAATCGCCCGGATCCGCCTCACGGAAGCCTGCCCTATCTTCTTACTTTCCCTGCCCTCATCGCCCTGATCGGTATTCTGTATCCGTTTGTCCTGGGTGTTTACTATACATTTACAAACTACACTCTAACCGAACCCGGCAATATCCAATGGGTCGGTCTTGAAAACTATGTCGAGATCTTCAGGAACATTGATTTCTGGCAGGCTTTTGGCCTGACCTTTGTATTTGCTGTATCCGTAGTTTTGATCGAACTGGCCCTGGGCCTTGGAGTGGCCCTGCTGCTTAAGGACGCATTC
>JAFGPC010000199.1 GCA_016926155.1 Sedimentisphaerales bacterium | reverse complement strand
TACAGGTGAGTTTCTGGGAGAACCGTCCTCTAAAACCCTCTGTCCGTTCGCCACGTGCCGATACGTTGTTGTCGCCCAAAAACCGCCAGTGATCCGCCATGCCATCACCATCGCTGTCAACTTCGAAGCCACCGTTCAGGATCATCTTATCGGCCTGCAATAGCGTACCGGCCAACACAACAAACAACGACAACAGAATGTATCCCTGTTTGAGTGAACCGGCAGTATACTGACGCGGCAGTTTTTCTTTCGGTTTCATAATCACCTCCGCTTTCAGCGAACATTTTCCATTTAATTTCATAATCATTGCTTCTGCATGGAGTAGTTTTAATCATACCGACTTCCACAGGAAACATGGTTTGAATTGTCAATTCTTAAGGCACCAGAACGCCTCTCATGTACTGTAACATTCTGTGGCAACGGCTGTATTCGGAGATATTTCGTTAGATCTTTCTGTTTTCACATAGGAATACGGACGGCGAAGCAGAAACTCATCCCCAAAGCCCAGCCAGCCGATGAAGATCAGAAAGAGAATGTACGGAATCAGTAGCGGCAGCAGGAAATACCGCCCCAGACCCGGCGGGCTTGCCTCCTCCTGATCCAGGATACACGCAATCCACGCCAGCGAGACTGGAGACATCGTCACATACATCCACAACCACAGCGATACCCGCGGCCCGAACCAGGATGTTTTGGCTCCTGCCAGTCCCAGGGTGATTAACGGCACCACGGCCATGACCAGGACCGAAGCTACCGACGAAAACAGACTAATCCCGATATCCAGCTTTTTGAACCGGGACATTGTCCTGCATCGCAGGATTGCTCTAGCCTGTTTTCGCCACACCTGCATCCAGCCCCGCGACCAGCGTTTTCGCTGTGCCAGCAAGGACCGCATGGAAAATGGTGCTTCCTCCCAGGACTGCATCTGCGGCAGTACCTTGATCTCGTACCCGGCCTGGTGAAGCCGGACCGAAAAGTCAATGTCCTCGGTCAGGATATCCTCGTCGAACAAGCCCACTTTTTCGAAGACCTCCCTTCGGAAAAAGCCGTGCCCGCCTCCGAAATTGGAAAAGCCGCCGATTCGATAGGCCCCATAGATGCCCAGCCGCTCGACCATATCCCGTTCCATGGCCACCAGCCGGGTCACCAGGTTCTGCGTGGTGTTTCGGATACGGCAGCGACCTCGAACACAACCGACCTTGGGATCCTGCAACTGGGCCGCCGCCAGCCGGACGAGATCGGGATTCAAGGCATGATCCGCGTCAAAGATGCCGATGATCTGGCTCTTGACCTGCCGGATACCATCATTGGTGATGGGGGCCTTGCCAGCCTTTGTAGTGGCTCGACAGATCGGCTTGATTCGGGGATCATTCTGAGTAAACGACTGGATGACCTCTTCCGTCCGGTCCGTGCTGGCCGATTCGTAGAGATACAAAAATTCAATTCGGTCGGCCGGATAATCCAAGGCCTGTACGGTGGGGATAGTCTGTCGCAGGACGGCTTCCTCATTGAAGGAGGGAATAACAATGGATACGGTTGGAAGGGATTCTTCCTGCAGTTCTTTTACCGGTTCCTTTCGTAATGCAAAGCCTGCCTGGATGTGGGAACGAAGGGAAAAGAAAAGGATCAGGCCGAATACCAACGAGCCGAGAACAGTATAATAAATCGGCCACCACAGACCGGGCAATATAATTAAACCGAGATAGATCGTTCCTATAAGCAGATAACACAGGAAATACTTGTAGCTAATACCCTCTGTTGTACGTACTTCCATCGGATTGACTGCCTACTCCAACCAATTCGAGATTACCCGGCCAAGTTCAGCAAGACTTCATGAGGATATTACCAAACATTTGGGATTAATGCAACTTATCCCGATATGGAGGCAGTCGATCCCCTGTAATGGCCGGGGGCACAGGGAGTACACTACTACAACTCGTCTATTATACCCGTTCTTAAGCTGGCTGCTTCCATTCTGGCCGAGCCGATCCCTGGTGATTTTCAAAAGGATTGCAGTGTAAACATGGCAGATATGGCGGTCTTAAGCGATGCCTGGGGCTCTTGGCAAAGACTCCTGACTCGGTCCATTCCTGGAACCGCCGATGGCAGGTGCTCTTGGGGGGATTACGCAGTACAATATAGCAGGATCAATCAGTGGACGGATAACAGATACAAATTACCCATACAATGTTTCTGGGGCATACGTAATAGTTTTGCAAAATTATGAGGTATATGGTAGCGATGTTACAAATAGCTATGGGCTTTACGAAGTCTCAAATCTGGAAGCGGGTACCTATGGCGGTTTTACCCGAGCCAGTTTCTTGAAACCGGTCATCGAAATCGGTGCTGTGGTGGTGACCCGATTGCGAAAAGATGCGATGCTTTATGCCGAACCGAAGCCGCCGAAACAACGCAAATGCGGCAGACCCCGTAAATATGGCAAGCGGATTAAATTGGCCAATTGTGTCACCCATCCGGACGGCTGGTTCACGATCAAAGCCATCCTTTATGGCAGGCAGGAAACCAAAGAGGTGAAGCGGTTTAAGGCCGTGTATAAACCCGCCGGTTGTTTGATTCAAGTGCTGGTCGTTCGGGAACGTTCCGATTGCTTCCGGGCCTTTATATGTACGGATCTGACAGCGTCGGCGATGCAAATCCTTGAAGCCGTGGCCGACCGTTATGCCATTGAGCAGAACTTCTGTGACCTTAAAGAAATTGAAGGGGCCGGTCAACAGCAGGTTAGAACCCTCGGCAGTAACATCGGAACCTTCCATCTGAATCTTTGGTTTCATAGTCTGGTGGAATTGTGGGCGTGGGATAAATCCGCGAAGGTTCTTTGTGACCGCCGCGACAGCCCGTGGGATGATGTGAATCGCAGACCGTCCCATGCCGATAAGTGCGCCGCCCTCAGAAGAGCTGTTTTGAAGCAAACATTTTTTAGCCGTTCTGGTACAAGCCATGAAGTCAAGAAAATTCATAAACAGTTTTATAAGTTGCTAAAGCTCGTTGCTTAGCGTTTTTCTTTTTGGAAACTACAGTAACTATATATACCATTAATATAAATGTAGTATATACGTCAACATAATCCGGCCAACGAACTGTCTGATAAATTTGGTCTCGAGAGTGGATGATTCACCCCGACCGATCATTCAGCTAGTGCGCGCCTGCCTAGCTCCACGGTCGCCGCATCGAGAGGGATGTTGCCGCCGGCGGCCACGATCTGCTGCCCATCTCGCGAGAGCAGAAAACGAAGGTACTCGGCCACCGGACCACTGAGCGGTTGGCGCGGGGGCTTGTTCACACAGATGTAGAGGAACCGGCCCAGCGGGTACTTCTGGCGGCGGACGTTTTCCTCCGTCGGGGTATAGAATTGCCCATCGGCCCCGGCCAACGGTACGATTCGTACCCGCTTACAGGTAAAGAAAACGCTGGCAAATCCGATCGCTCCAGGATCCGAGGCAACGCCTTGCACAATCGACGATCCACCTCCCTCCACCCGCAGGGACAGTCGAAATACGCCTCCATTCAGTACCCGCTGTTGAAAGATCTGGTGAGCGCCATCATAGGGACCGTACCCGTACAGAGTGATCCGGCGCTCGGCCCACTCCGCCGTCAGTCCGACCTGGCCCCACGTCTCAATCGAGCTCAAACCCCGGCGCTGCGTCTGGGAGAAAATAGCATCCAGTTGTTCAAGCGACAGCCCCGACACCGGATTGCCCTTCTCGACGTAGACCGCCAAGGCATCGGCGGCCACCTTGATCTCGGTGGGTGGGTAACCGTACTTCGCCGCAAACTCCTGAATCTCCTCGGGCGCCAATGGACGGCTCATCGGCACGAAATCGACCCGGGTATCCAAAAGCGCTGCCGGGCCAATGTTGATTGGGCTGGAGGTAACTTGCAGCGTCACATCTGGATACATTCTCCGGAACTCAGCCGCGATGCGCGCCACCAGATTGGTGGTCGTGGAGTCGCCGATGCTGGTGATCTTCCCGGTAAGACCGACCACGGGCTCGTAAGGCGACAGCACCTCGGATATTGCATGCGGCCCATTGGGATCACCCTCGGCAGCAGGGACAGCGAAGTCGGTTGTAGAGATAACCGTGGAGCTTGCGCCGCGTCTGTCGTTCCCTGGCGGCGAAGAACAGCCCATCATGACGGTACTGATCAAAGCAAAGACCATCATCGCGTACAGCCGCATCATACGGGCATCTCCTTTCTGCATGGCACACTGGCGTTTCCCGTAACGATTCTGAGCCGCCGAATAACCAGAAACACCGCCATGACACAGAGGATGAACATCGCGAACAGGATGCCGATCGCCACATAGATCCGCCCAAAGGCGTCGTGCACTACCTGTTGGCTCTGTTCGGCTGCCATTTTCATCCGTTCGTCGGCCGATTGGCTCACCTGCTGAATACGGCGGTCCCATTCCGAGGATCCGAGCAATTCGCTCGATGACTTGAGCATGTCGTTCATCTTTCCCGCCGTCAATGCCAGTTCCTTGACTGCCTCCGTATACTCGCGGATATTGAACGGGCGAGACGGATTCTTGTCCATGCTGTCATACCGGGCGATCAGACCGTCCACCGTCTTCAGCATCTCATTGAGCGATTGGCTCGTCAGTCCCAAGGAGGTGACAAGATCGTTGGCTTTGCCGACGACGGCGCTCACACTGGCGACCGTTGCGTCCGCCTGCTTCATGTGGTTGTCGAGGGTAATAAAGATGTCATCCTTCAGTGTATCCGCCTGCCAGCGTAACAGGGTTGGTTCGCGCTTGAGCATATAGAACATCCGCTCCGTGAGCAGGCGGGCCTCATCGATCGATTGGCCCGTCTGCCCGACATTGGCGAAGAATCCCCCGGCCGCGAGCACCTCGGAGTTGGCGGACTTGCCTCGGCCGATGGCGAAGTTGGAGAAGCGGACAAACGACACTCGGTCCATACCGGGATTATGCCGCCGCCAGTCCCAGAGAAGGTAGTCCAACAGGTCGATCTGGTCGGGTCGGAGCACCTGGGACGCTAGAGCCCATGCCTCCACTCGCCCATGGTGCAAAGCCCGGATCAGCAACTCTTCACGGCCCGGGAATACCTCCGCTACCTTGTCGTCATCGATCCACACTTGACTAACCAGCGCAGTAACGACCACCAGGTCGAGCATACGGGTGAATGCGTCGGCGTTACTGGCAATGTCGTAAATATTCGTAGCGCAGTCCACCATCAGCACCTGCGCTTCGCGGCGCTGCACCGGATCGGGATTATCCTTCTTCAGGGCATTGCAGGTGGAATAGAGCAGGCCGACATAGCGATCGGCGAAGGCACGGGTTAACTGGTCAAGTTCTTCCGACCGGATCGGTGGGTTGCCGTTCGTCGTTTCGATCTGGCGTGTCTTATCCGTCGTGCCAACCTGGCGCGGCCCATCCATCGCTGGATGGGTGTCCGTCGAGGAGACCATGCTGCAACCGGGCAAAGCGATGCAAATCCCCAGCAGCACGGGCAAGAACCTTCCCGTAAGGGGCCCGGCAAACTGGATCGTCCCCCGGAACAGTCTGTATGTCCTCTTCATCATGAATTCAATCATACCAACCGCCAGATGGCTCTAAAATCGGTGGCGCGTCTGTTTTTCGTGTCCGTCAAACTATGTACGGTCATGTAGATGGTAAATCCTACACAGCCAATCTCCACGGGGATTGTATGCATTTCTGTCGAATTCAAATCGGCGTACATACCTTCCAGGCAACAAGGCAAGGGGCCGTTACCTCACATCTGAACGGGCAACTCTTCAAATGACCGGATCATACTGCGGAAGTGGTGCCCATAGATAATCAAGCTGACCGCCAGGTAAAGGCGTTGGCGTTTAGGCAATGACCAGAAGATCAGTTTCCAGTAATATCGACGGCCGCGACGCAGGATTCCGAATTGCCATATTGTCTTGATAAAAGCCCGGATCTCGCGAAATTGATAGTGGGGAATCCGGTCGGCGGGAACTTTGTAATTCTTCAGGAACGTAAGAATCCGGTCGCAATAGTTTGACTGTGAATAGATGGTTTTGATCACCTTCTGATACCCCTCCATGAGGGTATGCATGCCCATTTTGGGCAGAAAGTTCATCGAGCAATCGGTGTTGTCTCCGGTCGCCGGCCGGGTGAGCCGCTGTTCAACAGCCATTCGCTTATACAGAGTGGTTCCCCTCGGGGCGTTGAGCAGCCCTACCATCGCGACGACCACGCCGCTTTCCTGGATGAATCGGATCAAGTCGTTGAATATGCCCGGTTCGTCGCTGTCGAATCCCAGAATGAAGCCCGCCTGGACCTGCATCCCCGCCTGTTGTATCTTCGCCACGCATTGTACCATGTCTCGGCCCTTGTTCTGCACTTTGTTGCATTCGTTCAGGCTCTTTTCGTTCGGGGTCTCAATCCCCACAAAAACGCAATCAAAGCCTGCCCGAACCATCGCTTGCATCAGTTCCGGATCATCCGATAGGTTTATAGAAGCTTGCGTGTTGAAGGAAAATGGACGATTTCTCTCCCGCATCCACGTTTCAATGGCCGGTAACACCTCTGTCTTGAGGCGTGTCTTGTTACCGATGAAGTTGTCATCGACGAAAAATACGTTACCACGCCATCCGCTATCGTAGATGCTTTGAAGTTCTTTGATCACTTGGCTGGTGTCTTTGGTGCGAATTTCGTGGCCGAATAGTGTGGTCACATCGCAAAAATCGCAATTAAACGGGCACCCCCTTGAATACTGCGTCGGCATCACGGCGTACTTTTTGATATTGACAAGGCTCCACAGTGGAACCGGGGTCTGCCGCAGATCCGCCTTTTCATGGGTGGTATAGATTTTGCGAGTTGTACCGTTTTGTACATCCGTCACGAACTCCGATAGTGTTATTTCGGCTTCTTTCAGCACGAGATGATCGACATGAACGTACTCTTCGGGCAGACTTGTGAACAGAGGCCCTCCGGCTAGCGTCTTGACGCCCAGCGTTTGGCAACGTTGGAGTATTTCATCGACAGATTTCCGCTGGATGAGCATGGCTGTGATAAAGACATAGTCCGCCCATAAGAGATCCTTGTCCCGCAGGCCACTGGTATTCATGTCGATCAACCGCTTGTCCCACGCCTCGGGAAGAATCGCGGCCACCGTCAACAATCCCAGCGGTGGCAGCAATGATTTGCGGGAGATAAATTTGATGGCACTTTTAAGACTCCAAAACGTTTCAGGAAACTCTGGATTAATGAGGAGAATTCGCATCGTATACCCTAATCAATAAGATTTCCTTTTCATTTTGATACCTGGATCTGTGTGATGTTCACACAGCTCTTCGTCCGCTGATCACTCTAAACAAAATAGCCACGATGGCGATCACCAGAAGTACGTGAATGAAACCGCTCATGGTGTACGAAGTGAGTATCCCCAGAAGCCACAATACCAGCAAAATAGCGGCGATAGTATAAAGCATAACAATTTTCCTTAAAACGATTAACGAATTACAGAAAGCATTTTACGGTCTGCATCCTGTTTGCCTCGAAGAACCGATTTGTTAACGGACTCCCGGTTGAATCTCCTTGGTCGCTGGACTATCGGAGGCAAAAACATCCTGAAGAAGGCGATCCAGAGCGAGATTTAAGCGCCTGTCCAGATCGTATGTCCCTTCGGCAAGCTGCTGTTGAATCATAAAAACTTTTTCCCTGCGATTTCGTGTCAATGTGCGAAGGAGATGCATCGTCGGCACTGTGATTGGTCGTCGGTCTTTGATGCCGACGCCCCAATGTAAAGAGCTGCCTTTATTCCTGACTAATGCCTTTGGTACCTTATTTCTTTGACATAATTGCGACATAATCGGATCCTTTTAAAAAGTCATAGTAGCCATCCACAAAATCCACTCAACAGGGACATGGATTCCGTTGCCAAGCAGTCATATCGCAGTCTTCGCTCCCCGCGTTTGATTTTATCGAGTCCGGCAAAGCCGTGTTTCCGTTTCTTCGCCAGACCCATCTATGGATTTCGTAGCTTTTGATTGCCGCGGTTATTGTCTGACGAGTCTGGCAACACCAGACCCGCCCTTTCTCCACTCTCCGAAACCATTCGGTTTGTTCCAGGCATTTCTTTCATTTATAAAATACTTTTGGATGACCTGTATTCGTGAATTCAATAATACCTGCAATTGAATTGCTGTAAATCGGGGATACGTCTGTTTTTCGTGTCCGTCAAACTTCCTACGAACGTGTAGGTGAAAATCAGGGAAAATGGGGTGAGGGTAGTATTACGAAAAGGACTTAAATAGGAAGTGGTTGTTCTTTGACTGGAATTTCTCTATTATGTAGGAGAGGATGAGACAGAAAAATGAATGGTTGTTTTACCCTCATTGGAGAGTCGCTTATTATGTTTCTAGGGCGTTTGTCTATTCCTTGACAGATGACTTGACTTCCTTCAAATAGTCTATGGCATAATCAATTATCTTTTTTACTATGCTGGATACGGACTTCGTGTCTACACGCTTGTGGCTATATACGTGGGATATTCGCAGTGATCCTGAATCCTTGTCATACACAAAATCATACCGTCCATGAGACCATACGATACCTGCATTTCCGATCTCATCCGCCCGGCTGGGTTGCTGGATGTTCAACCTCGTCCGCATGTTCTTCATGACTTTTTGGAGGTCGAATTTTACCGGAATGCCGACGATGAGTGTAATAGAGGGACTTCCAACATCATCGTACTCAAACAACTCATCGAAATCACGATTCTTTGTGGATCTAATATATAGATCATTCAAATTGTTAATTAAGGCGTCAGGAAGAGTGGAAGTTTGTGAGGTCCACTTGTCGATGGCCTGACGGATTCTGATAAGTATCTGAACGGTGTCTTCAATTTCCATGATCGGAAGCCTCCAAGTCTCTTTAGATATTCTTTGGTTGTGTCAGGATCACTGTTTGAATTCTACTTGAAAGACAGCACCACGACAATCATAAAATCGATAGGCGCCGTCTCCCTTGGGAGTACAGGTTGCACTTGTTTGAAACTCAGAAGATTGAAATTACAAGTTGGAAGGATATAATACAATTGTCAAGGTTACCCCGTCCTGATGGGAAGGTCTGTAATAATTCTTGAAATAGGACTTTTTTGGAATTGTTTGACATATCATCACCGTACATAAATATTGTAACCGAAAGAATATTTCTGTGCCATATAATATAAGAATAGTCAGTACATACCCACCGCGAAGATGTGGAATCGGTACATTTTCACGTGACCTGGCTAATGCACTTGAACATTTTACTGGTGAAGTGGGCCACATACGAGTTGCCGCGATCGACAAACAGAACGGACCATATAGTATTCCTGTTGACCTCGTTATTGACCAGTACAACTCGGAATCCTGGCATTTTGCCATTAAAAATATAATAATCAGGGCAAAAGAAAGTACAAACCCGACTATCGTTATATTGCAGCATGAATATGGCCTTGATCCTGACAAAAATGGAGAAGATGGAAAAGGGACTAATTTTGTAGATATGGCAAAAGCGTTTAGTGATCAGGGGCTCACTACGCTGGTTTATCTTCATACAGTACTCGACGAACCGAATGACCATCAGAGAAAGACGTTACAGGAACTTGCGAATTCAAGTGACGGCCTTGTTCTTACCTCGGAAAGTGCCATAGAAACACTGGAATCGACAACGTATAAAATCGATGGTTTAAAACTTAAGCACATTGATCACGGAATCAGGATGCAACATCCTTCTGAATATGACCGATTGTCCGTTAAAGAAAAATACGGATTGAAAGACTTTTTTCTTGTGACCACACTGGGTTTATTATCCCCTGATAAAGGAATTCAGTATAGTATTAGAGCCTATGGTAGATTTTTAGAGCAGTCCTGTACCGAAGGTCAAAGGGAAAGAATTGTGTATCTAATTGCAGGACAATGCCATCCGGATTTTATCCGGGCAGATGAAGGCAGAAAATATCGAGCATTTCAAGAAACACTGACCAAAGCATTGGAAGAGACCAAACTGAAATGGTGTAAGGTTAAAGAGCTAGAGAGTCTGGATTTTGGACAGTACGATATTGTCTTTCTTGACGCTTTTTTGGATGAAAGCACATTCTTGGAATTATATGGGGCAACCAATGTTATGGTGCTCCCTTATCTCAATATGTTTCAGACGTCGAGTGGTATATTGGCTGATACTTTAGGCTCCAGTAGAGTTGCGATAGCGACCAAATTTCGTTGTGCTCTGGAGCTCATTCATTCAAACAAACCTTGTCCGAATGGCCTTGTCATCGGCAGATATGCCAGAGGTATTTTGGTGGATCCAGGGGAAGCTTGCGTGGAACAAATAGCCAGAGCATTGGATCTTTTAGTCTTTAACCAAAGTAAACGCCTTGCGATGGAAAAAGAAGCTCATCAGAGAGGGTTTCAGATGCAATGGAATAACAGCGCTTGGGCATTACTGCAACATATCGAGTTTCTCAGGGAAGAAAAAGAATTAGTTACAGGAAGAGCGAAGATATTCACAAGAGGAAAAACTTCTATCTATTGATGGAACCTGCCTGTTTATGGTGAATATTATTGTCAGTTTACATCCCTGTTTTTTATAAGCCTGCGTAGAAGGTTTCACGACTTTGGCTCTTCAGATAGTTATGCCTATTCCTCCAGTAGTTCTTGAAGTCCGTGTATGCCTTGCGGTTTAGTTTCAGATTGGTCCTGTACGAGAGATTACCCACTAAGCTGACCAGGGGTTGGCGACGATGCCATGCGTTGCCCAGGACCTTGCGCAGAATATGCGAAATGGAATAAAAGTCCCGATCGCATGAAATCATTTCTTCGATGATGCTGTCCAGAGACAAATGCTTATACAGAGCTACCGGGAAGGTTAGCGTGTAATAATCCCAGTCTGCCGGGAACTTGTTGAGCTTAATGCGGTTCTGTGATTTCATCTTATCCCACAGCCGCGTGCCAGGCAAGGGAGTCAAGAACAAAACATTGAGATTGTCCACACCGTATTGGCGGGCTACCTCGGCGATCCGTTTGCCGATACCTCGCTTGTCTATATCCAAACCGATAATAAAGGAACCTACGACCAGAATTTTGTGCCTTTGTATCCGCCGTACGGAGGCACGAAAGTCCCGGCCTTTCAGGAGGTTGAATTTCTTGCTGAGTTCCAGAAGCCCTTCTGGTGTGGGCGACTCAAAGCCGATAAAGACTCCTCTGCAGCCGGCCTTTGAGGCTAAAACCAAAAGTTCATCATCATCGGCAAAATTAATAGTGGCTTGGGCAATCCATTCCTTTCCCAGGTTCGCATGGGCCATAGCACGGAACAGGTCCTTGGCACGGGCGATGTGTTCAGTGCTTGTACCGATAAGGTTGTCGTCCACCACCAGCACGCGTTTCTCACGGATCCGTTCGAATTCACGTATGACATCAGAAATGGGACGTTGCCGATACTTGGCTCCGTTAAACGCGGTCACGCTGCAAAAGCTACAGTTCAAAGGACAGCCGCGTGTGGTCTGAATAGCTCCAAAGGCATACCCGGAAGACAGCAAATCATGACGGGCCAAAGGAACATTTCTCATCTCGGCCAGCCCCCCGTCATACTTATGCTTTAAATTGCCATGTCGAGCATCCTCCAGAACCTGCGGCCAGATACCTTCAGCTTCCCCCGTGACGATGCTGTCCACATGCTCCATAACCTCCTCCATGCACATGGTTGCATGTATACCACCCATGACCACAGGTACACCGAGATGGCGGAAGTAGCCAGCTATTTTATAGGCACGGTTTGCCTGCGAGGTGAATGCCGTAATTCCCACCAGATCCGGCCGGGGCATGGCCGGATAGTCTGGCACACCCAAGTTCTCATCTATGATCGTGATTTCCCACTCTGGCGGTGTCAGACCCGCCAGAAGCATAAGGCTGAGAGGTTTCCACACGCGGTAGCGATTCCAACGGCTTTCCTTGACGTTAACAATGCTTACCAAGTGATTTGACGGATTGATCAGGTATAGTTGCATAGGTTTATTTTGTCAGCGGCAAAACACCCGCCATCTCTCCAATCACATTCACGAGTTCAGATCCCGAAGGAACGACGATCTTGGCATTATTCATCAGGGATTTTTCCAGCGTCTCGAGCTTTCGAAGGAGTTGTGCGTTTCCGATGAAGTACTTGTTCGCCGCCTCATTGACGAGCCGGATCGCCTCGGCCTCGCCCTCCGCTGCGAGAATCTTGGCCTGCTTGATCCCCTCGGCTTTCTTGATTTCCGCTCTCTTGACTCCATCTGCCTGCCGTTCCGCTGCGTTGGCAAAATCCAAAGCAGCGACTTTCTCGTTCTCTGCCTTGACCACCTTATTCATGGTCTCCTGGACATCCTTGGGAGGATCGATCTCTTTCAACTCCGTCCTGACGATC
Source organism: Sedimentisphaerales bacterium (assembly GCA_016926155.1). Classification (GTDB taxonomy): domain Bacteria; phylum Planctomycetota; class Phycisphaerae; order Sedimentisphaerales; family Anaerohalosphaeraceae; genus JAFGGE01. The sequence continues at coordinate 17,432 of JAFGPC010000199.1, read as the reverse complement.
GCCATACCCCAGTTCTGGGTCTCTTTGCTCAATGTTGTAAGCAGGGCCGTGTTTATTTTGTCTCTTTCGCTGTTGGCCGATTTCAGCGTGAGCGTGCCGATAATGTTACGCAGTGTAGTGCGAGCTAGGTTCACAATCTGAAACTGATAATTGTTCACATGGTACTGGGAACTTTTCACGTGCTCCTCATCGTCTCTGACCTTAAAGTAGACCTGGGCATCCACTCTGGCATTCAGATTATCATTGGTAATAATCTCCTGGGGCTGGGCATCCACCATCTGTTCGGTGATATTGACCTGAATCATTCTGTCAATGCCCGGGATGATCCAATGAAAACCCGGTGCGGCAAACTTCTTGTACTTGCCAAGTCTCTCGATGAGGCCCCTGTGAGTCGGACGCACAATTCGTATGCCCAAAAGAAAGATAAGTACAACAAGTGCAACGACAACAACCACAATGACCTTGATCGGATCCATTAGATCCTCCTTTTCCGGGATTTCCCATATAATTCTTGTATACTCTTCTTTCTACGCCACAGTTTATTCAAGTCGTCTTGACAGCACCTACATACGACTGCATCCACTGGCCATCGCAATCAGCCTTAGCACATGCAAACCACACAAAGGTGATTGAGCCTTCTGTACGTCGTTCGGTTTCCTTCATCTGGCTGCCGCATTGCGGACAGCCTCGACTATTTTCTATCTTGAATAAGCCGGCGCCTACCAAACTCGTTTCTTGATTCTGCATATTCATTTCCTTACATTGTGTAGTTTTATTCCCAGCGTTTTTGAATCCTGCCGCCGAAAAGACCATCGAGTTCTTCTTTTGATATATTCTTAATCAGCCTGCGAGTTAGGTATATTTCCCCTTTACATATCCGACGAATGGCATTTACGATCTCTTCCGTTATTTCATCTTTCGTAATATACCCTCTTGCCCCGACCTCCATGGCTTGTTTTATGTATTGCGATTTGTCACTCATTGAAATGACAAGAGAAAGGAGATTGGGGCATAGGATTTTGATTTCTTCTATGACCTGAATTCCTGTAGTGCCATCAAGCAGCATATCCACAAGAGCCAGATCAATTTTCTGCTTCTTGACAGCGTTTACCGCCTCTCCTATCGTGCCGGCTTCGGCGCAAACCATAAGATCGGCTTCATGATTAATAATCTGTGTTAATCCCTCACGTATGATGGGATTGTCGTCTATAATCAGAATCCTCGTTTTGTCCTTTTTCTTGCTGTCCTGCTTTTCTTTTGGTTTCACAACATCATTCGTTTTTACTTACATGTGAGATCGTAGTATGGTTTTATACGCTACCAAGAGTCACGGCCTTCTGGAAACGGGCTCCGATTAAACTTTTCTACAGTTTCTCGAACCGACCCGGTCATTCCAAGAAGCACTCTCAATCCATTGCCACCCAGTTCTTTCAATTGGGTACATCCACTGCCGCCTGCCAGAATGAATTGGACCCTGTATTCCTGCAGAACCTGGGCAAGGAACTCCCCCGCTGCGGGACCACCGACGCTCCTTAACGGATTTGGCATGGCCTCATATTCCATGGTTACAGGGTCCACGAACAACCAGTAAGAACACTTCTCCGGTCTTGTTCCTATGGGATCATCCAGTTTGGGACCCGTCGAAGTCACCGCTACTTTCATACGCTCGATTCCTTGCAACAATGCTGTTATGAGCCCACCCCCTTGCATCGTTATTCATTCCCCCGACTCAAGGTCCAGCTTAAGGGCCATAAATTTAAGCATATCTTTTAAACTAATCACGCCCAGGAGTTTACCTCTTTCGACAACCATGAGCCGACTGTTTCCCGTACTGTTCATGCGTGAAAGGGCTGCCAAGGAATCCGACTTTGGCGAAATGGTGTTTCCCTCGGAAGACGGCTGAGCGATATCGGAGACTTTGGTTGTGGGCCATTGATTTTTAGACAGATCCTTGATCTGCTTTGTTGTTACGCAGCCCTTTAGCATGCCGTCATCGGTAACGGGAAACATTTTATAGTGGTACTTGTAGAAGTACTCTTCAACCAGATCAGATACCGTTGTAGTCGAAGGCACAGTCACCACCTCCGCCGCCATAAACCTGCTGATCGGCTCCCCCCTTAATGCATTCGTAACCAGTAACTGTCTGTATGACATTTGGGAAGCGCCTTTGATGAACATTCCGATGAGAAAGTACCACAACCCGCCAATGAAGTTGCCTCCAATGAAACTGATGACTCCCATTACCATCAGGAAGAAACCAAATGTTGTTCCCAAGCTTGAAGAAATACGTGTGGCCCAGCGCAGATCCCCTTTGGCATACCACAGGATAGAACGCAATACTCGCCCCCCATCAAGCGGGAAGGCCGGCACCATGTTAAAAGCTGCCAGAAGCATATTTAACCAGCCCAGGTAGAGCAGCACACCCTTGACAGGGCCCGGCCAATTGGCGGTTTTTCCTGCCATATACAAAAGAAAGAATATACCAGCCAGAACCAGGCTGGAGATGGGGCCAACGATTGCCATGAAAAACTCTGACTTGGCATTTTCCGGCTCTTTATCCATTTCGGCAACTCCACCGAAAATGAACAAAGTGATCCCTTTCATGGGAAGGTCGAATTGTCTGGCGACGAGCGAGTGGCAGAATTCATGGAATATGATGGATAGGAACAAGCCCATAGCGCCGGCTGCTCCCATCCACCAATACCTTGTATTAGAATAACCCGCGAAATAGTGGGGAAACACGCCTGTGGCTAATGACCAGGTTATAAGCGCCGCCAAAACAAGCCATGTAATATCGATGCTTACTCGGAAGCCAAACAAAGTAAACAGGGGTATTTTTCTTTCCAGCATTCTCGCTCTCCCATCTCTTATAATATGGATTACGCGCCTTATGAAACACCATCAAATTTGTGTTTAGAATCTGCTACTCTTATAAAGATCATTCACTCAAAGAACCGGAGCTATACACAAATCAGTGGCGCGTTTGCAATCATGATTTTGGCAACTCTGGTATCTTGACACTACCGCCCAACTGCTTCTTAAGTTGGTCAATCATTTCCTGGAGCGTTTTGTTCTGCCCTTCCAGTCCTGTTACTTTCTGTATCTGCTCTTGTAATTGACTTTTCAACTTTTCTACTAAGGCTTGAGCGTCTGTCGCCTTGGCCAGAGCGGTGTCTCGTTCCTTGGTAAGTTCCGAGAGTTGCTTTTGGACCGTCGCAACCTGGTCGGTTGCCGCCGGTAGCTTATCTTGTATTTCTTTGACAGCGGCCAGCTCCTTTTTCAGGTTGTCTCGTTCGCTTGTAATTTTCGCCAAGTCCGCTTTAACCGTCAGTAACTCCTTTTTTGTCTCTGCTGCTTCCGCCAAAGTATTTTCTTTCGCTGTGTCCTTGCAACCGGTCATACTAAATAAACCACACAGCAATATAGGCAAAAATGTAATAGCAAGTTTTTTCTTTGATGGTATCATTTTCAATGTCCTTTCAAATACAGTGATCTATCGCTATGCTTATTAACCTACAGCTATTGTGCAAAGTATTTCACTCCGTACTTAAAGACAAAAGTAATAATCCTTTATGCACAATACTCATTATATCCCATCGAATGTCGTATCTCTTAGAGAGACGAGAATATATTCCCATTCCAAATGACAATTTTATAAAGGCGCCACGGCAGTTAATGATACTGCAGCGCCGTCTTCATACTACCACGTTACTCATACAGATGTGTAGCTTCGGTTTCCTGAACCAGCCGCGTTAACTGAGCGGTATTCATCACTACCGTAAACCTGACATCGCCGGCTTTAACGGCCTTTACAACAACACGCCATTCCGCTTTCGCTTTCGGCGCTAAAGTCGCAAGAGGCGCAAATGTCACAATCTTGCCTTCCATCGTGCCTTTGGTCGCGCCGGATGAGGAAACATATTGTTCATTATCTTCAAGGGCGCAGACTATCCTGATGACCACTAAATCCGGTTCATGATTAAGAAGTTCTGCTAATCCATCTCGTACAATCGGATGATCATCCACAACAAAGATTTGGACTTTGCCTTTATTCACAACCTAATCTCATAGAACCATTGAAATATTGATCTGTCCGCGCTTCTTCCTATATTGATCCGCGTGTTCCAGCCTCTACGTATAGTAAAGTAAATCGGACTTGTGTAAATCGGGGTAGAGTCTGGATTTGCTGTCGGTCAAAATGCTCACTTGCGTGTAAGGGTGTTCTTGTACAGAGAAGTGAATAATGAAAGAAACCATTTATTTCGAAAGGTTTTGTCAAACAGGATTGCCTGAAGATCCGCAGAGGAGTGGAACATTAATCTCAGTCCTGACTCTTGGCCCATTTTATGGCGTATTGCAAAAGGTCGGCAGCACAGTCAAGATTCAACTTTTTTTTGAGCCGTCCACGGTACGTTTCAACGGTTTTCACGCTTAAATGGAGCTGCTCAGCGATCTGGGAAGCCTTATGCCCCTCGCCAATCAGACGGAAAATCTCGAATTCCCGGTCGCTGAGATTCTCTATGGGTGTCTTGGCGGTTCCTTCCTTATCCTGTGCGATTGTATGGAGAAACTTCTTTGAAATTGTGGAGCTGACATATATCTCACCACTCAAAACCGTGCGGATCGCCTTGACAATATTGTCAGAAGCGGCATCCTTCATCAGATAGGCCTGGGCGCCTGCCAAAAGGGCTCGCTCGGCATACACGGATTCATCATGAACGGATAAGACAATGATCGATAATAGTGGGTGCATGGCTTTCAGATTCTTTGTCAGTTCAATCCCATCCGAACTTTTCAAGGAGATATCCACCACAACGACATCCGGTTTTAATTTTGCCGCCGCCGCAAGAGCCTGAGAAGCATCATCCGCCTCGCCGCAGACATTCAGATCCGGTTCGTGATGGATAATCGTGGCAAGCCCATCCCGCACCACCGGATGGTCATCCACGATAAGAATCTGCGTTTTATTCTCCTTATTATTATTCTGTTTTTTCTGTAATGTCATATGTCAATCCTTTGCCGGGATCCTTAACGGCCTTTCGGAAAAATACAGGTAATAAGCGTTCCGCCTTTGTCGCCTTTACGAATAGTAAGAGTACCGCCGATTAAGTGAGCACGGTACTGCATGATTTTCAATCCAACTCCTGTTTGATGGGGAGAAACCTTTGGAAAATCCAAGCCGTCATTTTCAACAGACAGAATCATTCCCTTCTTGGTCAAACGAAGCTTTATGTTGATATTCTTTGCTTTACCATGTCGGATCGCATTGGTAATCGCTTCCTGAACTATACGATAGATCTGCTTTGCCTCAACCAGATTTATTACCGAGACCGATTTTCCACATCGGAATCGACACGTCGCTCCCATGGTCTTTCCTGCATTGGACGCCAGTGTTCGTAAGGCCGACACCAGACCCCCTGTTTCAAGATCCACGGGATACAGCATCTTGGCGAGGTCTCGTGTCTGAGCGATCGCCTTGTTGGCAAGTTGTGCTATGGTTAGAGCGTCTTTCCTTTCTTGCGAGGAGGAGTCCTTGAGTTTCAGCGCCAATCCCTTGGACATGACCGCCATGCCGGTCAGCACCTGGCCCATGCCATCGTGCATTTCCTGGCCGATCAGCTCTCGTTCCCTTTCGGTGATATCCAGGATTTCTTTCTCCAGGCATCTGCGCTCGGTAATATCCCTCTCGGTTGTTGTCATGGCAAAGGGTCTTCCCGCTTCATCGTTCAACCATGTGGCGGTAAGCGAAATATCCAAGATCCGGTTTTTTTTGGTAAGGCGCTGCGTTTCAAAACATTCAACACTTTCCCCTTGGAGCACTCTTTCCGTCAGGCCCAACATTTCCTCCTGCTTGTGGCCAGGAATGATCCTGCTAATGTGCATCTTCATGGCCTCCGCTTCGCTGTATCCATAGATACGCTCGGCGCCCAGGTTCCAGGAGATAATATTGCCTTCCAAATCCAGGATTGTAATGGCGTCATTAGAATTGCGCACCGCCGCCGCCAATAAGTGAAGCTGTTTCTCCATGTGTTTGCGTTCCGTGATGTCATGGCCGACACAAAGGATTTCCGTCGTGTGTCTCTGTTCGTCATGGATGGCTTTGTTTGCCCAGGCAACCCAGACGCGCCGACCGTCTTTACACACCATCTCGTTCTCATGAGTCGTGTAACGCTCAGGATGCTGTTTGATATCTTTAATCAGCTCCTTACTCTGTCGGCCGCCGCTATCCTTTTCAGGCAGGATTGTCCCTATAATATTCTGGCCAAGGATCTCCTGCTCGGTATAGCCAAAGAACTTCTGGGCGAACTCATTGAAAAAAGCGATTTTCCCGTCTTTGGCCATACGCAGAATAATACAATCGGCGTTCTCTACAAGCTGGCGGTATTTATCTTCGCTTACATGCAGCATCTCCTGGGTATGCTCGAGCCGGGCGGTTAAATCGTTGATTTTTTTTGTTTTTTCACCTTTCATGCCCGCCTTTTCCTGAATTGGTAGGAGGGAATTGCTCGAAAACGCTCAATATGTATAGCAAAACAATACCTTTTTGTTCATTTTCCCCACTTCAAACCGATTGTCAATCAGATATTTGGCTACAATTGGATCCCGCGAATCGGGATTCCTGTGGAAATTTTGATGACAGGCGGGTATCAGACTCATCTGATTTACTATCGCCATTCTCGCTTTGGTCCTTCTTCCGACTCCGATACGAGAATGCCTTCTTTAGTGTGCCATAAGGGTGGCACTGTCAAGCATATTCCTCAGATATGAACTCTTTGTCTTTATTACGTAATTCAAAGTGAATTAAATAGTTATGGCATATATAAGTTGCTAATGAACAAGAGCAATGTCAATGGGTATTTTTCCATTTTATCCATATGTATATATACCCATTTTAAAAATAATACAATATATCTTTTGACAGATTCCTATGAATGTAATATATTTATATTTATCAAAAAATGTATTATGGATGAAAGGGGGGAAATGGGAATAAGGAGGTTAGCATGGCCAGGTCTGTATTGCGAGCCGGTAAGATCCTTGTCGGTATTATCATTGCAATTATCATTGTAGTAATCATTCTTTACTCCGCCGGTGTTATTTCAATTGCGCAAACAATCGAATCTCCACTCCCAAACGATGGAAGCGTTTTGGAATCATCGCTTGAATACTCATCAGAATACACTCCTGAGCAACTTAAACTTGTAGCCATCATCGACAAAGATCCGGAAACATATGACGCCCTTTTAGCCCTCAAGAAACTAGTTATTCAGCACCTTAAGGTGGATCAGAACTTACTTGCGACTAATACAATCTACAGGCTCTTAGGACAGTTTGCTGACTCTCCTCATCTGCCAAACAACATTCATGACCTTGCACGTAAAGCTGTCGATTCTGGTAAGTATGATACTGTTTTGCAAATCTGTGAATACCTTGACTCCACCCCTGAACTTACAAATGCTCCTGGAGTGTGGCTTAAAATGATGGAAGCCTTAGCAGCAGTTTATAAAGGGGATGATACGATACTTGAAACGGCAACAGAAAGCCTTGCCGCCGAACATTCGACCGATGGTCGATGCGTTGAGGCATTTGGCCAGATTGCGTATGCATTTCGCCAGTTGAAACAATATGAAAGGTCGCGGCAATATTATCAATTCGTCGTTGAGACTTGGCCCCATGGACCGCGGGCGATATATTCTCAAAGGGGCTTGATCTGGGTCAATCAGAAACTCAACAACCAAGACGATGCTGTTGCGGCTCTGAATATTCTGTTAGCAGAATATAAGGATGATCCCGACTTGGTTGAGTGTGTTCGCCCACTGGCAGACAGTTATGAGCAAAAAAAAGATTTCAATACTGCAATTCGTATTCATCAGTATGTATCGGACAATCGCCCCGAAGATCCTATGGCCATATGGTCTCAGTTTAAGGTCTTTAAAATCGCCCTAGCTGAACTTCATGAAAATGAGTTGGCTGAAACGGCTTATCAACAGATATGGGATCGCTTCGGGACTCATAATCGTATCGCCCAAGTCATCTGCGAAGCCGCCTGGGAATGTCGCAAACTAAAACGTCATGATGAGGCTCTCCAGATGTATCGCGCAGCACTGGCAGCACAACCTGAAAATGACCGTGCCATTATTGCTCAGCGAGGTATCATACACTGTCTTTTGGCTCTTAAAGATTATCCTGCAGCCGCTGCCGAATCACAAAAATTACTCACGGCCTTCTCTGACGACAAGCAGTTGCCAGCAAGAGCGATTGAGGTTGGTGATGCTTTAAGTCGGTCAAAACTCTATCCCGAAGCTCTTACGCTTTATCAGTACGTTGTAGAGCACTTTCCCAACGATTCAAGGGCCATCACCGCTCAGCGTAAAGCAGCGACCATGAACATTGACATGGAAAACGAATCCACAGCGCAGCAGGTCCTCGATTCAATGGCACTCCGCTTTGCAGACGATCCACAACTAAGTAGTGAATTTTACGCAATTGGCGAGCATTATCGCCTTCGTAAACGTTATTTTTCTGCGAGAGTTTTGTACGATTTTGTTGCTACTGAATTTCCTCAGACAAATGATGGCATGTGGTCTAAACAACGATGCATGTTAATGGACATTGATTTATTGGATGATCCCAATAATCCGACTTCTGAATTACCTTCTGAACTTCAACAAGCAACCGATGATTTTATTGCCAACTATACTTCACAACCTGGAATGGTAAAAGCATTACTTTATACAGGAGAGGAATATTACAATAGAGCCTTTCGTAAAGATCCCAAGGGACTTTCATCCGAGGCGATTACAGAATTCTCAAAAGCATCGACAATATTCAGTAAAATCATCAACCAAGCACCAATTGATCCAAAATACACAGGTGACGCCTATTACATGACAGCTGTAGGCCTGAGTCGATCAGGCAATTTTAAGGAATCAATTGCATATCATCAGGCTCTCCTCAACAACTGGCCTGAGCACAATCTGGCCTGGAGCAGCCAGTACTGGATCGGATCACACTATCAAAGCTTGAAAAAACAGGGAGTACTTTCCGCCGAAGAAGCGGATGCGGCAATGGAACAGGCGTATTTAACACTTTTTTCTAAATTTTCGAATACGCCGATGGTGCAAGACGCACGGAAGGAACTGGCATGGATGTATTTCCAGGCAAGCCGTTATGAAGAGGCGCTTGAAATCTATGAATCTCTTGTACGAGATGGCCCACCAGATGAAAAAGTTTCGCGATGGATTTATAATTTGGGACAAACTTATGATAGGTTAAATTATAAGGAGATGGCACTGCAGGCATATCAGGAATTTGTATCGGCCTACCCGGATCTTCCTACAGCGGAGCATGCTCGCAAACGGATAAGCGAGTTGGGGAGGGCTGAATTATGAAAAAGACAATAATTACTCCAGAATCCATAGCTGATTTCCGGATAAGTACATTTATTCGACAAATCTCAGTAATACTTATACTTTTATATATGACTCCTTTAGCTGTGTTCGCATGTAACCCAGACTGTGGTCCATGCGGATACTGGGATAGTTCAGAAGAAGAATGTGTATTATATTCCGGTAATGATTGTTTCGACGATTCAGACTGTTCCGGAGGTTGTAATATTTGTAGTGGATGCAACTGCATGGTAGATGCAGAGGCATGCATAAAAGAATGCGATGTATGCGATACTGACTCGAGAGAATGTATAGACGATGACGATCTATGCGATGACTGCGATGTGTGTAATGGAGGCGAATGTTCTGATCCATGTCCGGCACAAGACAAGATGTGTGATACAGAAAATGATGTTTGTGTCGAATGCCTTGACGATGAGCATTGCACAGATCCTGATCTTCCATATTGTATAGAAGGTTCATGTAAAGAATGCGAAACGGACTCTAATTGCACGGACCCGGATTATCCCTTCTGTCATAAAAACGACTGCGTGGAGTGCATGGAAGATGAAGATTGCCCAACGGGACAAATCTGCCATAATAAACGCTGCAGAGAAATGTGCAATGATGACAGTGATTGTGACGGTGGCCAAGTTTGCTATGGAGGATATTGCACCGATCCATGTACCAGTGACAGCGACTGTGAAGAGGGGCAGAGTTGTGTTAATGGCATATGTAAAGACAATTGCTCGACTGAGTCAGATTGCAGTGGATGTGAAAATTGTGTCGATGATGTATGTGATTATTATTGTGCTCAAGGGCAAGTCTGTGATGATGGCGTCTGTAGAGATCCTTGCACCAACGATGGAGATTGCCCGGAAGGACAGATTTGTGATAATGGAGTATGTAAGGAAGCTTGTACAGACGATTCGGATTGCGGAGATTGTGAAAGCTGTGTTTCGGGCGTGTGTGAATACCAATGTACCTCCGTCCAGATTTGCGAAGGAGGTGAGTGCAAGGATTCCTGTCAAAGTGATGCGGACTGTCCTGAAGGGCAGAAGTGTGACGATGGGATTTGTAAAGATGTATGTATAAATGACGCGGACTGTGGGGACTGTGAAAGTTGTGTAGAGGGAGTCTGCGATTATCAATGTACAGAACAACAAACCTGCGATGCAGGCGTCTGCAAAGATACGTGTGAGACAGATGCCGATTGTGGTCCCAACCAGACATGTGATGCCGGCGTTTGTAAAGATGATTGTACAGGTGATGAAGACTGTGGAGACTGTGAGAGTTGCATTGACAGTTTGTGTGAATACCAATGTACTTCCGAGCAAATCTGTGAAAATGACCAATGTGTAGATAAATGTACTTCTAGCGCGGATTGTGGAGATTGTGAAGAGTGCGTGAACAGCCAATGCGAATCACAGTGTACGGAGGGCCAGACATGCGAAGATGGCATTTGTAAAGACACATGTGAGACAGATAGTGACTGTGCCCCCAATCAGACTTGTGACAATGGTATATGTAAGGATGATTGCACAGGGGACCAGGACTGCGGAGATTGTGAAAGTTGCATAAACAGTAAATGCGAGTATTTGTGTACCTCCGGTCAAACCTGTATAAATGGAGTATGCGTAGGCGATTGCACATCCAATGCCGATTGTGGCGACTGTGAAGTATGTATTAACAACCAGTGCGAAACGCTATGCACAGCAAATCAAACATGTGAAAACGGCATTTGCAAAGATACATGTGTGACAGATGGCGATTGTGCCCCCAATCAGACCTGCGACAATGGTGTTTGCAAAGATATTTGTACCGGCGATGGAGATTGTGGGGATTGTGAAAGTTGCATCAATAGTAAGTGTGAGTACTTGTGTATTTCCGGGCAAGTGTGCGAAAATGACCAATGCGTGGACAAATGCTCTTCCGATGACGATTGTGACGGATGTGATGAGTGCGAGGATGGAACATGCCAGGAACCGGACACTTCTTGTGCTGGGGAATGTCGTGAATGGAGTGAATCACTCTGCGGATGTTTGGATCGAGAGGGTAACTGTGGTGATGGCGAACACTACACATGTGTGGACGGCCAATGTGAGTGTACTGGTGAAGATGAGTACACACAAGATACCGAGATTATATGGCCAACAATAGAAACTCCACAGGAGGGGGCATACATTCTAGCTGGCACGACAATTACACTGAGCGCTCTGGGTTCATCGGATTCAGACATGTATGGCCGTTGTGAGAATGGCGAATGGGAGGAAACTCCGGTAGGTGATAGTATAACATATAGTTGGAGTGCAACCAATGGGCAATTCCCTAGCGGGAGCGTGGGTAGCTCTGTTGAATGGACAGCGCCATTGGTATATGGTCCTGTGACAATCACAGTTATTGCAGATGATAGTGGAAACATGTACAATGATTCCTCAGTCAGCGACTCGGTTAATGTCACGATCATATTGCCCGATCCTGAAGTGCAGATAAGGGAGTCTGGACGAAATGCAAATCGCATTGCATATAATGATCCAAGACCAGGGGAAGATGAGGAGAGGATTGTGATATGGCACAATGCCTATCCTGATTATACAAGTTTTCAGTTAGTGCCGATAGATGGAGATGGGATTTGGTATAAGGTATACTCTGAGAAAGAAGGAAGCTACATAGAAGAAGATACTTTGATAGACATCTTAACTGTATCGGGGCAAGTGTTGGAGGACAACACGGATATCACGAAACCAGATTTCATAGTCTATTGGGAGTCGATGATGCAGGGGTTTGATGTCCATACAATATCGCAATATGAGTATACTGCAGCAAGGCAACACTTTTTGCTTTATCTCATACCCATGTCAGACTTTGCTGAAAATGCTTATAGTCGATTTAGAAACGGTGTATGGTTACAAAATGGGTGGGATCCTTCATCAACTAATACTACCGTAATTATGTCAGCAGAGAAAAAACTCACTCATAAATTTGGTGCCAATCTTACAGACCTATTTCCTGAGATTTACTTGTTAAGAAAATTGCCACAAGCAAATGTGACTATGCCGGTCTATTACTGGGCCAATAATAAGCCGACGAATAACCTCATCCGTACTCATGATTGTTTCAAAAACGGGATTGCCAACTTCATCAACAATCTATCTCGATCTTTCCTTGAGACAGCTTACCAACAGGCCGGCGGTTCAGATCCTAAAACTATTCATATTGATTTTTCTCAGGAACTCCCGCTGAATCTTTTGTTCGGTCCGAATTTTGATGATACACAGATTTGCCTCGGGCATGTGTCCATTCGACCTGGAAGCGATCCATACTATGGTAATGGATACATCGAATTGTTGGTTTCTAAAAACGGTGAGGTATACGATATCCAAGCTAATCCCATTATTAATTGTACTATAGAGGATGTTTTTGATTTCAATTACTTTAATACTGGATTAGCCAGCTGGGTGGGCGCACCATTGGACGGAGCAAGTGTTCAGTGTGGTTTTGGGCGGTCCGGTTCCATATCAGGAGCAGGTCAAGTAGCGCTTATTCGTATCGACGTGTCAGGAACTGTCAATGTTGGGCCTTTCGTGAAGTAGGATAGATGGTATTTTCGTACGTAGTTGCGATTAGGAGTTGAACCATGAGTAAGATTAAAGAGATAAGTCCTTTTTTGATTTTTGGATGTATTGCATTAATTATCAGTTGCGAGGCTTTCGGTACGGCAGTCGAACTAGTTCCACAGGTACCTGCGTCAGAGTATCATCTACTGTCAACTCAGAAAAAAACTGAGATTCTCACCACGATTACAGAAGGAGCCTTCATTACCTTACTTGAAGTTTCACATGTGGGTCTGGAAAATTCCGCACCGGCTTTGGAATGGATTGTAAAAGCTCGGACTTGGCTTGAGGAAACGCAAGATGTACAAGCAAGGACTTTATCTCTTATGCTACAATATGGTGTAGATAGCGCCATATTAAATGAATTGTGGCGTGCAGAGCAGGTGAGAGTAAGTGAAAAACCATGTGTCCCATTTGTCGAAAATTCTCTAAATCGAAAAACATGCATGGAAATTTTAAAACAGAATCGTATTGATGAAAATGAGCAGATTGCCTTTGCGCTGTCCCTGAAGACGCCGATTGGTGAACTGACTCGAGAAAAAGATCTTCTGCCAACCGATTTCCTGAACGGAAGTGTATTCAAGGAACACGGTAAAGAACTAACTATTGGCACAATAAGGAGCCGTATGAAAGGCCCTAATGGGCAAGAACAAGAATTTGAGCTTGTAAGTAAAGACAAACGGCTTGAAGCGATCAAAGTACCTGCTATACTGCTTTTCGCCAAAGCGATCGATTCACAAGAAAAACTTACAAAATTATTTTTACCAATACTTCTTGATGCCATTCAGAACGCACGTGACGCACGTTTAGTGATAAATCTTTATTGGGATGGAGGCGGATTTGCCGATGCCGAATCCGGTGATCAAGAACAACCGAGGCATATTAATAACAGATCCATAAGCGTACGTATGGAGAAATTGGTTACATCTGGTTCTGCAAAGCGATTAGTTCAACGTAATAAATCAGATATCCTGATTACGATGGAGCTAATGCACCAATTGAATGAACGAGTTGATATATATGAGGACTGCCATACATATCTTGGCGGTTTAGCAATACGTTTAAGGCTGTTCATGCGAAAACTTGAACTGATCCCTGAAGAATACAGGGAGACAATTCGTCACGGAGGTATCGGATTATGGCTCGAACTGCCTGAGAAAGCAGGACAATAGATAGATGGATACAAATATTCGTCATGAGGAAACAGTTGCAAATGTGCTTGCTAAAATGGAGATGTGTTTAATGATAAAAATAAAACAGGTGTTACTCCTTGTGATATTATGTGTTTCTGTAATCTCTTCTGCACAAGACCAAGAAGACATTAAAAAAGTCTCTTCCCCGGCAATCTGGCTGGAATCGAGGACCATTGATTTGGGACCGATTCCAGTTGAGCAGGAAATCATAACTGGAAAAATATTATTCATGAATGAGGGAAACGAACCGCTGGAAATTCTCAAAGTCAGTGGTCCATGTGCATGTTTTCTAGGTTCTTCTGGAGACAAAATACTCCTGCCCGGCCATGGCGGTGAAATTGAGGTAAAATTCGATAAAAGACAAATCGAATCAGGTCCCGTTAAACGGCTGGTGGTTCTTGAAACCAATGATCCGAAGAATGAGAAAGTTCGTCTTTATGTAACCTTCACAATTGAAAGAACACAGGGCGAAGAGTTGCGCCTACTCCGTGATGAAGTAACTGACCTCAAGCGTGAAATGCAGGCTTTGCGAGCCGATATGAAAAAAGTGCTGGCTGCCCTGAATGACAATAACAATACTCGAAGAACAGTATCACAACCATCCAAGCCGCAACCGGACACAAAAATATATACAGTGGAAATAGGGCCTTCACCTCTGTTGGGACAACCTGATGCGCCTGTAACGATTACGGCTTTTATCGACTTCGAGTGTCCTTTCTGTGTCCGAGAATTTCCCAAGTTCAAAAAGATCCTGGATGCCTATCCCGAACAAGTAAGGCTTGTGTTCAAGCATCGACCGTTAAGTTTCCATAAGAAAGCCCCTGCGGCTCATGCGGCAGCACAATTGGCTCTTGAGCAAGGGGGAACCGAGTT
Organism: Sedimentisphaerales bacterium; assembly: GCA_016926155.1. GTDB lineage: Bacteria > Planctomycetota > Phycisphaerae > Sedimentisphaerales > Anaerohalosphaeraceae > JAFGGE01. The sequence continues at coordinate 2,363 of JAFGPC010000199.1, read as the reverse complement.
GTTTTGGAAGATGCACGATAAGATCGTAGAAAATCCTAAAGCTTTAGATATTTCCGATCTTCGTAATTATGCACAAAGTTTGGAAATGGATCTCAAGCGATTCGATGATGTGATGAACGATAGTAAGAAGATTGACGAATTATTAGCCCTCGATTTAAAGACTGCATCACAATGCAATGTCCGAGCAACCCCAACCATAATGATCAATGGTCTAAAGCTCGCTGATCGAAGTCTTGAGGGATATAAATCAAGAATCGATTCCCTTTTAGCAGAGAAGACGGCACAAAAATAAAAGCTGACATCGGCGAATAATAGAACAGGATGTGAAATTCTTTCCTTTCATATCTTTTTACGAATTTTCCAAATTTCCGATGTAAGTGACACTTCATTCGCAATGATCGGTTTCCCTCGACTTTGCGGGGAGTACGCCGGTCTAAGGATAACAGGTAATTATCCTAAAGATGCAGCCATGGCCAATAAGATGATGGGGTATCCAGACACTCCAAAGGGATATACATGGCACCATGTAGAAGATGGTGTTACAATGCAACTTGTACCAACAGACTTACATCAAGCTGTTCGTCACACAGGGGGGGTAGCTGTCATTAAAAGCGGGATTTAGGTTGAGAAGGAAAGGAAAAACGTAATGTCTATTAAAATGAAAAAAACAGGCAAGCGAGCAGAGAAGGATGAACTGCAAAATTTTGAGGAACAGACAGGCCATCCTCTTCCGGAAGACTATCGTATTTTCCTTATGAAACATAATGGTGCTGTTCCTGAAACGAATGAATTTAGACTGCAAAACGCACCCCCAAATGGATGTGGAGTCAATGAATTCCTATCCATTGCTGATATAATAACACTAAAGGCAAAACTCCAAGATCGTTTCGTACTGGAAGCATGGCCAATTGCCTATGCTGAATGTGGTAACTATGTTTGTCTTGTATTTGGAGAGAAAGAAGGAATTTATTTTTGGGACCACGAACTAGAAGTAGAAGAAGGAAAGGAACCATCCTGGGAAAATATGTTTCTACTCGCCATAACTTTCACAGATTTTTTTGAAGGTCTATGCAGGTTGGATGTAAACAGCATTGATATTAAACCTGGACAAGTCAAGGAAGTTTGGGTTGATCCGGATTTCAAACCTGAGTTTTAGAATAAGGATATTATTTTGTTAAAAGGCCTTACTACTTTCAAAGAAAACCACCTCTCCATGAAACGTTACATATGAATTTTCAAGTTGATGTAGAATTTGTCAGGATTTGTACTGCTATTGTAAACCAGAAAAAGGGAATCGAAGAATGGGCGATAATTGAGTCTGACGACATGTTTCAGGAGGGAAAGTATGAAGGTGGATTTGATGCAACCGAAATGGCGTTCTGTTTCAGCGTATATATAGATAGCAGTGAATATTGGTTTCAGTTGACACTGGAAGAAATCAGGGATATAGCAGAGGGCAAAAGAAATGTCATTGAGATACATCCAGCGCAACAGGATCAATGAGCTTCGACAATTGTTACCAATGGAATTATGACTTAAGGTATTATTAGAGTGTCACTCTTTAGAATTCCACCTTTTGATGTCTTGGCTGATCAAAAAGAAATTTTCCCAGGATTTGGTGAAGTTCTACCTGATTCTCTAGACCGTTTGGACAGATTCAGAAAATTAGCTGATAATGCCTTGATTAGGATCCGAGAAGGATTTGCATCAGATTCCTTGCTTCTGAATATACAACCCGAAACATTGGATGACCTTGTGCAACAAATGTGGGCTGAAGGTTGGGATCCTAAGTCTGGAGATGTTAATCTCTTTGTCACTGACTTCGGATTAGTTCTGACTCAGATGCTACAGGTACTCGTAGGTGGACAGCTTGTTTTCAGATCTGAAAATGATTTGAACCATATCTCTTTATATTGGCCGGATCGAGGCTTAGAAGTATTTCCATTTCATAAGTCATTCATATGCTTAACCGTCAAAGAAGGAGAATCCTTCAGATTGTTTGTACAAGGTGTAAGTAAATTGGTATCAAACAAATAACATCTTTCAATAGTATTGAGGATGTGTTTGTGCTTACTAGAAGCCGTTTTATAACCTCTCAGAACAGCGTTATCAGTATCAAAAATGCCGTTTTGGTGAGTTATGAAATGGGCTCTAATAAAATAATGATTGATCTTCATGAAGAATATTCAAGATGTCCAATCACTGTTTGGAAATAAATACAACGAGGCAATATCAGAAGCAAGAAAAGCTCTTCCCAAGAAAAAGTGAAGTAGATTTTATAGCGTCCCCCTGTTGGGTTGGACAGGAAACAAGAGGTACGATATGATGGATGTTGGCGGAGTGGAGGGAAGGGTGCCCGCAGG
>JAFGPC010000198.1 GCA_016926155.1 Sedimentisphaerales bacterium | reverse complement strand
TAGATCGTCGGCGTCGCCAGCAGGGCCGATTCCGAGGCCATCGTCGCTCCTTCGGTAACCACCAGCGAGGCAAAAGCCAGCACGTGATGGATCTGGTGCGGCGGGATGCACAGCCGGTACGGCGCCAACTCCTCCGGCAGGGAGGCCTCGGAGGTAATATACACCCGTGTCCGTTCGGCCAGGGTCCGGATCAGTTCCGTCCGCTTGTCGATCTCGATCCCGTGCTGTCCTACATCATGCTGCGCTCCCCAGGCCACCAGTCGGACTACGCAATACCGCTCGGTCGGATCGATCCCCAATTCCCGCATGATCTGCGACTGTGGAGTGAAACGTTTCGGATGCAGATACGCCAGTTCATGGCAGCCGGCATAGAGTCGTTGTTTTCGCACCGGCGGCAGCTTGTAGCAATCCGGGCAGTGGATCTGTGTCGCAAACGGCCAGGCGGCTCGGTGTCCCCACTTGTGATGCTCCGTATCATCCCAGAGCACGACCGGACGGCGCAGCAGAAAACCCGCCTGTGCCGCCCAGATGCCCCCGACCGCCGTCAGTACATCCGGCCGAAACTCCCGACAGAATTGCAGCAGCCGACCATCCCGCCCCAGCATCCGCACCAGCCGCAGCCAAGCCGGGAGACGGGGGGTATTGACCTGCCGGTACGCAATCCCGAAATGCTCCAGAAGACCAAGCGTCACTTCCTTGTCGAGGGCGGTTACGGCTACGGTATGTCCATGGTCCTGCCAGGCGCGGATTGCATGGCGAAAAAAATGCACCTGCGCCGGATGGGCTATGTCTACCAGTATCCGCATGGTTCCTCATTGCCTATATTCGTGTTGGGCCTGATCATAGCTATTTCGTCCACCCTGTGCAATATTTCGCTGATTTTCAGAAAACCATTTGACCAAACAGAACTAAATATTACTATATGAGTAAATAGTCATATAGTTGGAAGGCAAATTTTTATGAAAACACAGGAACGTCAGCTTGTATACGCCCGCCAGGCCGAGATTATCAAGGCCGTCGCACATCCCCTGCGGATCGCGGTCATGGATTTTCTTCGCAACGGCGAGCAGTGTGTCTGCGATATTGCAAAATATGTCGATTCCGAGCAATCCAATGTCTCCCGTCATCTGTCGCTGATGGTCGCTGCGGGGGTGCTGGAAAGCCGCAAACAGGGGCTCAAGGTCCTCTACAAGATCAAAACCCCCTGCATTCTGAAGTGTTTCCACTGCATCACCGACGTTATCCGAACCCAGGCCCAGGAAAATCAGCAACTGCTCGACGCGATCTAAGGGGGACTCATGGATTTCAGGAAGGAATGGAAAAAACTGCTTTGGGTGATCGGGGGATTTCTGGCCTGTTTCTATCTTCCCGTAGACTGGCCGCGATTCAACAGCGCCGTTTTCGAAGCCCTGCATCTGATCCGGTGGTATGCCCGCGAGCATGTTCTTTTGTGCCTGGTGCCGGCCTTTTTCATTGCAGGCGGTATCGCGGTCTTTGTCAGCCAGAACTCGGTCATGAAATATCTGGGCGCCAAAGCCAACAAGGTCCTTGCCTATGGCGTGGCCGGCGTCTCCGGGACGATCCTTGCGGTCTGTTCCTGTACGGTCCTGCCGCTGTTTGCCGGGATCTATCGCATGGGTGCGGGATTGGGCCCGGCCTGTGCCTTCCTCTATGCAGGTCCGGCGATCAACGTCCTGGCGATCATCCTGACCGCCCGTGTGCTCGGTCTGGAGATCGGGATCGCACGAGCGGTCGGAGCCATCGTTTTCAGTGTTGTTATCGGCGTTTTGATGCACCTGATCTTTCGCAAAGAGGAGTTGCAGAAGGCCCAGGCCGCCATAGCAATGCCCGAAGAAGAACCGACAAGGCCTTTGTGGAAGAATGCCCTGTATTTCGCTTCCATGGTAGGGATCCTGGTTTTTGCCAATTGGGCTCGAAGCGGAGATGTGCGGGCGGTGTTTTTATGCTGCCCCAATGGGCTGACCACCTATCAGGTCGAGGGAACGGTCCTCAACCGGGGGGATGAATCAGTTGCGATCCTGGACACCTCCGGGCAAACGCATCAGATCCCCGCCAATCAATTGCAGAACATCGAAGAGGTCCGGACCAGCGGCGCCTACCAATGGATCTACAACCATCGCTGGTGGCTGGTGGCCGCTTTTCTGGTTGCTTTTGCCCTGATGGTCTCTTCCTGGTTTTCGCGTCCGGAAGTGATCCACTGGGTCGATGCAAGTTGGGGATTTGCCGTGCAGATCCTGCCGCTTCTGCTGCTTGGCGTATTGATTTCCGGGTTGCTTCTCGGTCGTCCCGGATCAGGTCAGCAGGGTCTGATCCCGAACGAATGGGTTGATGCGGCCGTAGGGGGCAACTCCCTTCGCGCCAATCTCTTCGCTTCGGTTGCAGGAGCGTTAATGTATTTTGCCACACTTACCGAAGTGCCCATTCTGCAGGGACTGATGGGATCGGGAATGGGCAAAGGTCCCGCCCTGGCTCTGCTGCTGGCAGGTCCGGCCCTGTCTCTGCCTAATATGCTTGTCATCCGTTCGGTGATGGGCACGAAAAAAACGGTCGTCTTCGTACTTCTGGTCATTATTATGGCCACGTGCAGCGGAATGATTTTTGGAGCGGTTTATTCATGAGAACAAACGAGTTTCATATACATCCCATAGGAATCGTCCACTCACCATTCCACCAGGCAAAGGGCACTCCGATCCAGCCGGCCTTTGCCAAGGGGGTAATGGGATCGGTGGAAATCTTTGCCGAATATCGTGATGGACTCAAGGACCTGGAAGGATTTGAAAGAATCTGGCTGTTATTCTGGTGCGATCAAGCCAGGCAGCCGCATCTGCAAATAAAACCCTATCTCGATGAGCATCTTCGCGGATTGTTTGCCACACGAGCGCCTTCAAGGCCCAATCCTGTCGGGATGTCCTGCGTAAAACTTCTTTCCATAGAAAATGGCATTCTTCAGATTGAAGAACTGGATATGCTGGACGGCACGCCGGTTCTGGATATCAAACCTTATGTTCCGAAGTTTGATTCCTTTGCGGTTACCCGATACGGCTGGCTGCAGGATAAGGAAAAGGGAAATGCTACAGCCGACAATCGCTTTTTTAAGAACCAAGAAAGAGAGATTTGAACAATGATGAAGATACAAATCCTGGGTACCGGTTGTCCCAAGTGTAAACAACTGGCTGAAAACGCCGATGCGGCAGCGAAAGAGCTCGGTATCGAGCATGAACTGGAAAAGGTAACCCAGATCAATGACATCATGACCTTCGGTGTCATGGTGACACCCGCTCTTGCCATTGACGGGCAAGTTAAAAACGCCGGCAAGGTCCTTTCCACTGATGAAATTAAAAGAATGCTTCAATAACAATTCAGGAGGCATATGATGGCACAAGAACAGGTATGCAAAGGAGGTCCCCGGTTGATCTTTGCTTGCAGTGGGGCGGCAGACGTAGGAGAGATCTCGGATAAAACGGCACGACAATTGACAAAAGAAGGGGTCGGACAGATGTTCTGTTTGGCCGGCATCGGTGGAAGTATAAAACCGATCCTGGATAAAACAAGAACCGCCGAACAAATTCTCGCCATCGACGGCTGTCCGCTGGATTGCGTCAAGGCCTGTCTGAATCAGGCGGGTATTACCGATTTTGCCCATTTCCGAGTCACCGACCTGGGACTGGAAAAAGGAAAAAGCCCTGCCAATCCACAAAATATTTCTCGGATCGTATCGCATGGTTGTGAACTTCTCAAGGCATAATGATAAAGCATTCGGCACGAAAGGCCTTGGTTTTTGGGAGGCGTTTTTATGAAAACGACGACGAAAGGTTCGATTATTGTCATTTTACTCGCGGCCGTAGCCGCCGTAGTTGCTATCAAACAAAATCAAGCTGCTTCCCGGCAGTCGGTTTCAGAGGAGCTTTTGCAGGACCAAACCACCGGCCCGACTTCTCCGAATCACAAAGAAAATCCTTCTCCGACGGCTGCCGCAGAAATACCACAAATGGTTCAGGTAAGGCCTCGTCTGGTGGACTTGGGAGCAAATAAGTGCGTTCCCTGCATCATGATGAAACCGATTCTGGAAGAATTAAAGCAAGATTATAAAGACAAGCTAGAGGTCCTATTTATTGATGTTTGGGAGAATCCCAGCAAGGCAAAGGAATACAAGATAAACCTCATTCCGACACAGATTTTCTACGACGATGATGGGAAAGAGCTGTTCCGTCACGAGGGATTTTTCTCCAAAGAGGATATTCTGACCAAGTGGAAGGAGTTCGGATTCGATTTCACGAACGAGGGAGCAAAAACCGCCTTCGAACGGTTGGAGCCGGTCAAATTAGACACCCGACCGAAAGAACAGATCTGCTACATGTGCGATAAGGCCGTCCAGCCCAAGACCCTTGTCGTCGTGCAGACCGACAAGGGCCCCGTTCGGTTATGCAGCCCACATTGCTATTTTATATTGTATTCCTGTTTGACCGAGGACAAGACCGGCCTGGAGCAGAAGGTCATGTTTACCGATTGGTTATCGGGAAAAGCAATTGCCGCTTCGGATGCAGTGTTCCTAAGCGGCCAGGAGGAAAAAACGGGCAGGCCATGGATCAAGGCCTTTTCGGATCGTGCCCAGGCCGTAGAGGAACGAGCCGCCTCGGGTGGCAGCATCCTATCGCTACAGGCCCTGCAGGATAGGGAATTGTCGCATCGGTGCGGATTCTGCGACCGGGCCTGTTATCCGCAGGATGCCGCCAGGATACTTGTGGAGGGAGGACTTCGGACGTGGGGGTGCTGTTCGCATTGCGCGCTGGGTGTAGCCGCCCGGACGGGAAAGGACATTGAAGTACATGAGAAAGATCGTTTGACAGGCGAAAAAATCGTCGTCAAAACATTCGACGGCGCGATTGCTTCCCTGGAGCCCAGAACCGCTGTCGCCTGGTTCGGGCAACGTAAGAAACCGGATGGCAGTTGGGCCTCGGCTGGCTGTTTCCATCAAGGCTTCTTTGTCAGCGAAGACAATCTAAAGGTATGGGTGGGAAAAAATCCCTACGAAACAGGCCGGATGATCTCCATTAGCCAGGCCCTGGCCGACAAGATGAAGCTAACACCTGAACAGATTAAGAAAGCCTGTAAGATTGGCGAATGTGTTCCGAAGTAAACATCCGGCAGTAGAAGTGGATTTCATGCAAGCATTGTTTACCCAACTGACTAGAGCCATCCAAGAGGTATGGTTTATTGCTGTCGCCGCCTCTTTCCTCTGGGGTATCCTGAGCATCTTACTGAGTCCCTGTCATCTGGCAAGTTTACCGCTGATTGTGGGTTTTATTAACGGACAGGGCAAAATCACCACCCGACGGGCCTTTGGCATCTCTGTCCTCTTTGC
>JAFGPC010000197.1 GCA_016926155.1 Sedimentisphaerales bacterium | reverse complement strand
TGCTGCCGTGCACGCCTGGGGCAGGGCGATTATGCTTACGAGATTCTTAACAAGATTTTCGGTAAATCTCATACGTATAACATGACCTTTTCGCGCAAAGGGGGAACTGCTTCCGGTACTTCAGAGAACCAGATTGACGGTAATCTGGGTGTCCTGATGGGTACTGCAGAGATGCTCCTGCAGAGCGACCAGGGCGAAGTATTCCTTCTGCCGGCCCTGCCTACGAAGATGGTGACCGGGAGTGTGACCGGCTTGAGAGCCCGCGGGGGCTTCCAGGTCGATATCGCCTGGGACAATAATGAACTGCAGACAGCCCAAATCGAGTCGTTGGTGGGCAACACCTGCCGTATTCGCTCGGCCTGGCCGATTGTCATAACCGAGGGAACACAGAGTGTGGCCGTGCAGTCACCGGGCGAAAATCTCTACGAATTTGCCACCGAGGCCGGGCATACCTATACGGTTGCAGTGGCAGCGTATTCCTGCCTGATACCTATCCCTTATGACCTCGACGGCAACTGCCAGGTAGATATCGACGACCTTACAATCCTCGCTGCCGACTGGATAGACGATGGCGGCGGGATCAGCTATGATTTAGAGGACCTTGAGGCTCTGGCGGAGCATTGGCTCACCTGCAACCGCAACCCGGTCAGTGAATGCTGGCAGTAGAAGGCCGATTGAGTTGCCAGGAATACGAAATCTTTGATAGAACGGAAAAGGCAATCTTAACCGGATATGGGATTGTATGTTATGGGACGTTTTTCGACGTTTAAGCCCAAAATCGCGCAAAATCGACTTTTCTTTTGCGCAAAATTGTCTTGTTAAAGTGAGCAAAAATGCTATGATATAGTGCGTGAGGAAGTGTGTGGATTTTGACTGTGGAGTTGAAGTGTAAATTTTATTACTTTTTTGGAGGATGGAAAAATGAAAAGAGTATTTGTTTTAGTAGGGCTTGCTGCGGTAGCAATGCTTGTGACGGACGCCGAAGCATTTCGTGTCACAACGGCTGATACGGGCGGGGCAGATGTAGAATTGCGAGAAGAATCCCCGACCAGCAACAGAGGAACGAATACAGAAATCGCCTCGCGCGTCAGCGCCAAGTCGCTCGGCGCCAGCTACGACCATCAAGCCTTGATCTACCTGAAGTTCGGCGTGGCGGGCATCACCACGGCCGATCTGCTCGGGGACATCACCGTGCGGACGACCTATCGAAATACCAACCTTGCTCCTAGTCGATACCAGGACATGACCGACCCCATCGGTCCAAACACCGGTTGGGATTATTACTTATTGGATCCCACAACGGCCGGCGCCAATTGGGATGAACTGGCAATCACACCGAGTACTGCGCCAGGTTGTTACGTTGATGGTGACTACACAACCAAACCGATCTATGACTTCTTGGGTGATTTGAATCCCGGTCTAAACTATCTCGGGCGACAATTATACGATGATGACGATCTGAGAGGCGGTCACCTGTCTGTCGGCGGAGCGTTCGACTTTACCCTGGGTGCGGGCAGTTTATTGCACCAAATGATCGAAGCAGCACAGGGCACGGATCATCAAACGCTGACCATTGTTATGGTAATCGCTCACGAGGCTGACAACGACAATACCACCCAATGGATCAACTTTAATTACCTGTTCAACCCGAAAGAGATGGATCCGTTGAACGCTGATGCTACCAGTCCGTGGGGCGGTATGTCCAATGCCAACGACGATTTCTCCCCGATGCTGACCAACGAACCTCACATTCCTGAACCGGCCACCATGGCTCTGCTGGCTCTGGGCGGTCTGCTTCTGGGCAAGAAACGCTGACACATGTTGGATTTGAAGTGAATCTTAAAGGTTCAGGTGCTGCACCCAAAACGTGCAGTACCTGAATCCTTTTTCGATGATGATTGCCGCCAGGGGTTGGGTCTTTGTAATGGTGCAGTGTTGGCTGCAAATAATCGCATGAGGTGATTCATTTGCAGAGCGGAGGGTTCTTATGTTATTTGAAGTATCTGATCCATACGATTGCAATTCTAAGAATATGACAAGTTATCTGATGCGGAATGTCTTGTATATTTCATGCTATAATCAATTATGCATAAGTGTGGAGTGATAGTAAAGAACCGACTTTTTCTGAAAGGATGGAACAATGAAAAAAATTGTATGTATTTTGATATGTTTATGCATGGCTTCCGTGGCTTGGGCGCTGTCGATCACGAATGGTGATTTTGAGTACCAAACCGACTCTAGTTATAATGTGGATATTGCATATTGGTATGATTATGGCGGTCCCGACATCGGTGTCGACCAGGGCCCCTTTTTCCTCGCTGCTACTATTGGTTCTAACATCTTTGATTCCAAATGTGTGTACATGGGGAAAGAAGCGAATACCAACGAGGATGGCGGCAATCATACGTATGTTTACCAGAGTATCGGCATCTATGACGGCACCCCCCCGGCGGTCGAAGTTGAACTGGACTGGGGCCTGGCTTCCGGTAAAGCTGGAGGAGACATGGGAGTCACGGTTATGATTCTGGAGTCCGACGGCACCTTCGTGCCCGGCGAATGGGACGGGGCGGCTCATGAAATCTATGGGAAAGAAGGTATTACGGAGATTGGCCGGGGTTCTGTACTCAGGTATGCCAGTCCCGGCGTGGTCATGCATGAGCGATTTCAACTTGATATAACCGGCGCCACTATCGGCAATGAACTGTTCCTCCGGTTCAATAACTACGAAGCGGAAGGGGGCGTAGTGGCGTATGTGCAGGTGGACAACGTTACGATCTCGCCTGCCGCTGTGCTGCAAGAATCGCCTGAAAATGGCGCTACCTATGTTGCGACGGAGCGCACTTCATCTGAGAATGATTTGGTTTTCAACATTGTGGATCCGGATATTATTTCAGTCGATGTTCTGTTTGGCCCGGAAAACGAACCCAACCTGTCTACGAAACCGCAGTTTAAGATTGTTGAAGACAGGTCGGTTACGCCGGGCCTAAATACGGTTACACTGGAGACCGAATTGACGGAAGATCTTAAATGGAGTACAGAATATTTCTGGAAGATTCTTGCTTATGAGTCGGATGGACTGGGGGGGCGTACATTCAGATCCGAGAGCCTGCTGAGGAGTTTCACAACCATCCAGAAAGGCCCCCTGCTTTTTGGCGTCACGCCCAACGTAGCGGGTGTTTGGCCCGGGGAAAACGCTGTCTTCTCTGTGCCGTTCAGCTCGAAAGCGGATACGTTCCAGTGGTACAAAGAAGGCGATCCGGATGAGGAACTCATGAATGGCGCTGATTATGCCGGTGTCGATTCTAATTCGCTGACTGTCCTTGATGTCCAGGTGGCAGACGAAGGAACCTACTATTGCGTCGGGACGGAAACGGCGACCGGACTTACGGCGGAGACGTTATCTCCCGGCGTATTATTTGTGAAAGAATTAAAGGCTTACTATCCGTTTGAGACCTCCGCCGGAGGTTATACTCCGGATATCATAGGCGGTAAAGATGCACAACTGATGGGCGGGGCATCCGTGGTGGAAGGTACGAATCCGGACTCCATCTTTGGCGGATACCTGTCGCTCAACAATCCCAGAGGAGAAACCCATACGCAGTATGCAAGCATCGCAGATGCTTTGGTTGTTAATTATCCGGACATTACCATTAGCTGCTGGGTCAAGCCGACGATCCTGGATCTCGATTTTGAACGACATGCCCGAATCTTTGACTTTGGTCAGGATGCCGAGAATTACTTTTACCTGACGCTGCTTCATAACACCAATGAAGCGTATTGTGAGATGATCCGTGACGGTGACGGTCGAGATACCGCTGGCGCCGGTGAAATCGGTTACGGCACAAAGTGGCTTTATGTCGTGTTAACCATCGCAGACGGTCCTGACGAGGAAGGGGATACTACTACTTTTGGTAAAATCTACATTAACGGTCGGTACGGCGGAAGGGACGGTTTATATCATCCGTCGGATATAACAAAGCCGCTCAATTACATCGGCAAAGCCATCAATACCACGGATAGTCCCCCGAACTTCGACGGCTTGATCGATGAATTGAAGATCTATAACTATGCCAAAACAGCCGAGGAGATTGCCCGGGAATACATGGATGTTATGACCAGTGTTGCATTTATTTGCGACATGGAGGCCTATGATCTGGCCGACTGGGACTACGATAGCAATTGCCGGATAGATCTTGCCGATCTTGTGGAGATTACTGAAAGATGGCTGCAAAATTACCTCGTGTATTTTGACTAAGCACCATTAAAGAAGCGAATGTAAATGAAAGGATAGAAAAATGAGACGTTTTCTTTGCATTTTAATGTGTTTAAGTATGGCTTCGATGGGTTCAGCGCTGTCGATTACCAATGGTGACTTTGAAGCCTTAGGAATCCGCCAGGATGTTCCGGACTGGTTCGACTATACTGCGACCTTCTTGCGATTGCTCTATAGTCCAACCGACACGCAGTATATGGGGTTTGCCAACGACGATTGCTGGGCCTATCAGAGTATCGGTTTCAATACGGGGGGATTGCCTGCCTTGCAGATTCAGTATGACATCGGAGCCGTCCTTGGCGGATACGAGGACCCGGAAGACCCAACGCCACCGCGTGATGTGGTCCTGACCGTTTCGATCTATGAATCGGACGGCTCATTTGTTGGTTCCGATGGCCCGGGTTCATCGGATATTGACGGGGCTGACGGCGTTACACTGATTGACTCGGTTACTGTTACATATCCTGCGATGGCGGTGGGTTTGGATGTCATCACAGATTCCGTTACCCTTTATTATTTAGACTCGGCAGGAAGCGGTGAACTGTTTTTACGCTTTGCGAATGAGGGTGACGGTGTCAGCAGTACGGATGACCGTTTCGCGATTGATAATGTTCAGATCATTGAACTGCCGAGTATTATCAATCCGTTTCCGAAAGAGGGTACTGACTTTGTTGCCATTGAGCGCACTTCGGCTGAGAATGATTTGGTTTTCACCGTTGTGGATCCGGCTATTACCAAAGTCGACGTTCGCTTTGGCACGGATCCCAACCTGTATTCGCCGGATACGATTGTTGACGACATGACCGTTTTGCCGGGTCAATATACGATCACGCTGGAGACCGAATATCCCCAAAACCTTGCCTGGAGTAAAGAATATTCCTGGAAAGTCCTTGCGTATGAGCCCAATGGTATGGAGGTTAGTCTTAAATACACAAGTCCGGTCTGGAGTTTCACAACCATACAGGAAGGTCCCTTCCTCGGTGCTGTCACTCCAGGCAGACAGGTTGCTCGCGTCGGAGAAGACGCTGTCTTCGGTTTGACCATGAGCTCGAAAGCGGATGCTTTCCAGTGGCGCTACTACCCCAAAGCAGGCGATCCGAACGTGGCACTGTCGAACGGCACGGATTATGCCGGTGTCGATACGGATACGCTGACGGTTCTTAATGCTCAGCCGGACGATGCAGGATTTTACTTTTGTGTCGGGACGGAAACGGCCAGCGGGCTCAGTGCCGAGAGTTTATCCAGCGGCAGATTGCTGGTTGGACAGTTAAAGACTTACTATCCGTTTGAGACCACCTATACCGACGGGGGTGGTATTTTTACCCCGGATGTCATAAGCAGTAAAAACATGCAGTTAATGAACGGGGCAGATTTGTCTGATGCAAATTCAATCGTTGGCAAACACCTGCTGCTTGAGAACCCTGCAGGAGCAACGACTGAGTGGGCACAAATTGCAGATAACACTGTGACCGACTATGAGGATATTACCATTGGCTGCTGGTTTCGTGCGACGACCCTGATTAACAGTAACGATAGAGATCGGTGGAACCGGGTCTGGGATTTTGGCAGTGATGCTACGGAGGCATTTTTCCTGACGATGCTTTATCGGCAAAACGATCCAAGACAAGGCGGATGGGATGTGGCGCGTAGTGAATGGAACTGGTATACAGTTGAAGACGGCGAAAATGTCAGACATAACCAGGAACTCGATGTCGAAAGTGAAATCGTACCCGAAGAGTGGTATTACGTAGTGGTAACCGTCGAAGATGGTTATGGACGTATCTATCTTAACGGTGAATGCGGTACAGAGTTCGAAAGCCCTCAGGGATTAAGTCTGCAAAGTCCGTTAGAATTCGAAAAGACTTTCAGTTACATCGGCAAAGCCGTCGGGGCAACTGTCCCTTACCTTAACGCCCGGATCGATGAATTCAAGATCTTTAACTATGCCCTGACAAAAGAGGAAATTGCTGAGGAATACTATAGTGTTACGGGTGTTGAATCGATTTGCGATCTGGAGATCTATGATTTGTACGACTGGGATTTCAATCGTAATTGCAAGGTAGATCTTCCCGATTTTGCGGAGATTGCTGCAAAATGGCTGGTTGATTACCGAATTTTCCCTGAACCTGACTAAGCACAAGATGTAAGTTGTTTACAATTTGGAGAGCTCCTGTCTCAGGAGCTCTCTTTTTTTTCAAACGGGATTGGATCGTAGTGACGGCGGATAAATAGTAATGTAGAGTTTATGGTACTTGAATGATCGAGGCCTGGGCAGGATCCGATTAAATGGGAAATGTCAGATATAAGTTTTTGCGCAAAATTATCTTTTTTAAGGCGCAAAATTGCCTTGTCAAAAAGTGAGAAAGATACGAAAATAGACCTAGTAGAAATGATAACTATCTATCTAAAGATCGACAGGATTCGGAAAAATATCCAAATAAGCTGGCGCAAATGAAGAGATTTAAGGCATTTACATTAATTGAATTGCTGGTTGTGATCGCAATCGTATCATTGTTGCTGTCCATCATTGTCCCTGCGGTAAAGATGGCCAAGCGGAAAGCAGCCGTAGCCGTCTGTCTGACCAATGTCAAGAATCTGTCCCTGGCCTGGTACACGTACACGGGAGAAAATGACGGGAAACTGATGAATGCCAACCCAGGAGAATATAACAATCCAAGACCAGATGCGTGGATCCAGCATCCCGGACGAGAAAATGGCAGCCCCTGCGGCGGGACCACGACGTATCCTCCGGTGACGGATGATGATGAAAAGCGGGGAATTGAAAAAGGTATGATGTACCAATACGGGATCGATAGTTTCGATGTTTATCACTGCCCGGGAGACACGTTCCGCAAGAGCAAGTATGACGGGACCACAATTTTTCGATCTTATTCTCTGCCGGCCTGCCTGAACGGGTCGGGCGAGAGGGTGCGAAAATTTCATGAAATCAACTCTCCTTCCATGCGGTATAATTTCCTCGAAGAGGGGGAAGGACGGAACTTTAATATGGGAAACTGGGATTATTATACTCCCACGACGAATCCAAAACGGCCTGAATATTACTGGCGGGATCCGATTTCCATCAATCACGGAAACAGCGGGGTTCTGGGCTTCTGCGACGGGCATGCGGAAGTGCATGTATGGCAGGATTCGGATACCAAAGCCCGGATCGATTTATACTTCAGCGATCCTTCTATTGAAAATTACGGGTACGGCGGCAACAATTGCCTGAGCGAGAAATTCGAACAACTTTATCGAAATTTCGACCAGGTAGCCGATACGGAATACATGGGCCGCGGCTGGGCTTACCGGAAATAAGACACTTCCTGACCGGCCGTCTCACCGGCAAGATCGAATAACGGCAGCAGCAACCATTATTATGTCCCTTCTGTTTTGCACAGGGAAGAGTTATGCGAAAACACCGGATGGTGATTTCAGTCATTGGAATTCTGTTTTCTTCGGCCTGCACAAAAGAACAAAATCAAGCCTCTGTAAATCCCCAAACGCAAGTTGAGGTTAAAAAAGAAATGAAAAAGCCCGCAACAGGATTTCTTTATTCTTAGCAGCTATTGATCAAGGAGCAGATCCCAAGCTGAATAGTTGCAAGCCTTGAAAAGTGTTGATAATACGCCGGATAAACGTTACTATAACATGAATAGTTCGAAAAGGATAAGATGAATAAGTTTACACTAATCCTATTCGTGTGTATATACGGAGTGAACGCCTTTTCACAAGATGTTCTGAGAGAAACTTATCTTTTAAACAATGACTGGGAAACCGTTTTCAATAATCAGGACAAGCCGGACGACTTTTATACCAAGCAGGGTGAGACGGAAGACTGGAAGCCGGTAAATCTTCCTCATAACTGGGACGATTACGGCGGTGCTCGTCAACTGCTGCATGGGAATCTGCATGGCACGGCATGGTATAAGAAAGGGTTTGGGATTCCTGCCGCAACAGAAAACAGGCATTTTTTTCTCCGATTTGAAGGGGTTGGGACCTATGCGACTGTGATCCTGAACGGAATGAATTTTGGACGACATCCCGGCGGACGTGTTTCATTTACGATTGATGTAACCAGGGCGATTAAGCCGGGGGCGGGTAATAAGCTCCTCGTCAAGGCCGAACATCCCGTCCTGATTTCCGATATGCCCTGTGTCTGCGGAGGATGCAGCAGTGAGTGGGGATTTTCCGAGGG
>JAFGPC010000196.1 GCA_016926155.1 Sedimentisphaerales bacterium | reverse complement strand
TTGCACAAAGGCTCGCTGTCGTCGTCCATCGAAAAACGTCTCATATCCATGACTGTACCTCGAATCCATTCACTTATGTTGAACGACTGGTTTTTCACTCCCGGGCCATCCACTGCCCGGGCCTCTTTTCTCTATCGGCAAACTCGCGCCCGGAACCCTAACAAAAACCGAACAGATTGGAGGATTTTTTTAAAATACCTTTTTCTTATATTCATGATTATAGAATTACTATGTCTATTATAACGCTGATAAAGAGGCATTGAAATTGTGCTTATATTGTGTTATCATTATATTAATAGTATTTTTTGAAGTCGGCCAATCGACCTAAAAGGAAGATTTTCAATGACACACAACCAAGGATTCCGACTCCGAAGTTCGTATCTCAGTCAATGGGAGTACTTTTGGATCTTTCTTCTTTTCCCGGTTTTTTGCCCCACGATTTCTATTGCCACTGCCTCTGTCGAATATCGACAGGTTAAAATATCCGCATTCTCGGACAACGAGTATACAGTTTTGTTAGATGTAAATAAGAACGGGCACATAGTAGGCGGGATTGAACTCCCTGGCGGTATATTTCAGGGATTCATACTGTATGATCCCAACTCCGGTCCTCAGCCAATCGGGACATTGAATCCCGGGAATTTCGGTTCAAGTCAACTTAATGCCATTAACGATTCCGATGTTGCTGTTGGCTGGTCCACGGATCTGATGGGCAAAGAGGTTGGAATTCTCTATCGTAACGGTAACATGGAAAGGATTACACCGCCCGAAGGATATATGTCAGTGCGTCCACTGGATATTAACAACCGAGGCGACATTGTAATGCTGGCCTTTAAACAATCGACAGAAGATCATGTAGTTTTTTTATTGGAAGCCGACGGAACTTATCACTGGATTGTTGAAACTAATTATTCTGATATTAAACTCAATCTTAATGATAATGGTACTCTTACTGGAGATCTCCCAGGCCATCCTTTTGTTTATGATACTGAATCCGGATTCCGCCACCTTGATACAATAATGGACCGAATCCATGGCATCAATAATCAGGGGCAGATCCTTGGTGCGTTTCACGTGGACGATGAATGGAATACGACTCTTCTCTATCCTGATGGGAAATGTGAATACTTCAAGCTCTGTCAGGATTATACATTCCTGTTTGGCATCAGTGATAATGAAATAGTTCTTTTTTGTTGTGAATCGACCTTGAATCTCTGGCAAAACGGCCTTATCGTTTCGAGCATTCCCCTTGTGCTTTTCCCTTCTTCAAATATAATTACTGTGGAACCGGTTGCTTTGATTACTTCTGATGGATTTATCCTGGTAAACCTGCCTTATCAACCATCGATTTACGTGCCCGTCGATTTTCGTTGGCCGCCTTATTGTAAAACCCAACCCGCAGCTGACATCACCGGAGACTGCTGCGTTGACATGGAGGATCTTGCGGCTGTTGCAGCCCAGTGGATGCAATGCAATCTGGAGTAGTTCAACCTAGCTGATTGCATAATTAGAAAGGAACAATATAAAGAATTATCCATTAAACCGGTTGACAATCGGCATCCGGCGGTCTTTTCCGAAGGCCTTGGGCGTGATTTTCACTCCCGGCGGGCACTGACGCCGCTTGTATTCATTCCGGTCAACCAGACGAATCACCCGTTTGACCGTTTCCTCATCGAGTCCCTCGGCAAGCAGCTCCTGTCGGCTCTTATCGTCCTCGACATAGCCTTTCAATACGCGGTCCAGCAGGTCATAATCGGGTAGGGAATCGCTGTCCTTCTGATTCGGCCGCAGTTCCGCGCTGGGAATCCGCACGATCACGCTTTCCGGAATCAGCTCCCTCCCGGCCTTGCTATTGACATACCGGCTCAACTGATACACCAGCGTCTTCGGCACATCCCGGATGACAGCAAAGCCCCCTGCCGTATCGCCGTACAGAGTTGAATATCCTACCGCCGTCTCGCTCTTGTTGCCCGTCGTCAGGACCATGAATCCAAGCTGGTTACTCAGCGACATCAGGATCGTACCGCGAATCCGCGCCTGCAGGTTCTCATACGCAAGCCCCGAATCGTCCCAGCCCTCGATCCGCGAAAGCGTTTGATCGAACTGGTCCAGCACTTCTGCGATGGGAATCGTATGAAATTCCATCCCAAGGTTTTTCGCCGTCAGTTCCGCATCGGAAATCGTTTCGCCGGCATTGAACCGGGACGGCATCGTGATCCCCACCACATTCTCAGCCCCCAGGGCCTCTACGGCAATCGCCGCGGTCAGTGAAGAATCAATCCCGCCGCTCAAGCCGATCAAAACCCGATCAAAGCCGTTTTTACGAACATAGTCCCGCGCCCCGAGCACCAGCGCTTCATACACCTCCCCCACCGGATCATGTTCCACAGGCCCCAAATGTTCTGAGATGCAGGATACCGTGAGTGTCGTCTCATTGTCACGGTTCAGATCGAAGATCAGAAGGTCCTCGACAAAAGCCTTCGCCTGACAGAGAATCTGCCCTGATGAACCGGCAACCATGCTCCGCCCGTCAAAGACCAGCTCATCCTGCCCACCAACCAGATTGCAATAGGCCAATGTAACTCCGAAATGTTGAGCACATTTGGAGATCAGTTCCTCTCGACAGGCAATTTTCCCCACGTGAAATGGAGAGGCGCTGATATTAATGATCATATCCCTGGGGGCGGCGCCGGCCAGAAACCGATCCAGCCATGACAGTTCCCAGATATCTTCACAGATGGTCAAAGCAATCCGCAGTCCATGCAGCTCAATGATCAGCGGCACCGAACCGGCTTCAAAATATCGCTTCTCATCGAAAACGCCATAATTCGGAAGGCGCCCTTTGCGATAGATCTGCTCAACCTGACCTCCTTCGATGACAGCCAGCGAATTATAAGCCTTTCCTTCCGACCGCTCGGGAAATCCCACCAGAACGGTCGCCTTGAACTCCTTCAATTCTCCGGCAAGGTCTATCAACGTCTGCCGGCAGGAATCAAAAAAATGCCTCTTAAGTAGAAGATCTTCCGGAGGATATCCACTCAGGCTCATTTCCGGAAAAACGACCAACGAAGCCCCCTGCTCTACTCCTTGCTCCACCTTCTGCCGAATGCGCCGGGTATTGCTCTGTAAGTCCCCCACAGAAGCGTTTATCTGCCCCAGCCCAATCCGTAAACGCATCGATTAGTTCTCCTTCAGCCAGCGATCCAGCGCAGCCGCCGCACATCGTCCCGAATCGATCGCCCGTACAATCAGAGAGGCCCCGGACACGGTATCGCCCGCGGCAAACACCCATGGTACGGATGTCTGATAGTCCTGTACTACAACATTTCCCCGATCGTCCAGCTTCAATTCGAGGTCTTCTACAATTCCCTTATGAACTACATGGACGAATCCCATAGCCAGCAGCACAAAATCGGCTGGGAGTTCGAATTCACTGCCTTCCACCTCACGCAGCTTCCATTGATCCTTCTTCTTAAACCACTCCACCCGACAGCAATGGAGCATACTGACACGGGTGCCGGCACCGGTTATTTTTTTGGTCATCACACTCCATTGTCGGTCGCAGCCTTCCTCATGGGAAGAAGATGTCCGCATAATCCGCGGCCAGAAGGGCCATGGAGTATCGCTCGGAGGCATATCCGGTGGTTTCGGCAGAATCTCCAGTTGGGTGATACTTTGAGCTCCCTGCCGACGGGACGTTCCCACACAATCGCTGCCGGTGTCCCCGCCGCCGATCACCACTACTTTTTTATCCTTTACATTCATATCCTTATCCGGACCGAAGGATTCGCCTGCATTAAACCGATTCTGCGCCGTTAGGAAATCCATGGCAAACAGGATATTATCATACCCTCGCCCCGGCACAGCCAGGTCCCGCGGTTGCCCGGCGCCCATCGTCAGTACGGCGGCATCAAACATTCTATGCAGATATCGGGAGGAAAGATCCACGCCCACCTCGACACCCATCTGGAACTGAACCCCTTCCTGACGCATCTGGTCCAGTCGACGTTCAATCACATTTTTGGCCAGCTTAAAATCGGGAATCCCATACCGCATCAATCCCCCGACTTTTTCATCCTTTTCAAAAACCGATACATCGTGCCCGGCTCGGGCAAGCTGCTGAGCGGCCGCCAGGCCCGCAGGCCCCGATCCGATCACGGCAATCCGCTTTCCTGTTTTCCGGATTGGCAACAACGGTTTGATCCAGCCTTCTTCAAATCCTCGCTCAACAATCTGATACTCGATATGTCGAATCAACACCGGTTCGTCGTTAATCGCCAGAGTACAGGCTGCCTCACACGGCGCAGGGCATACTCGTCCGGTGATCTCTGGAAAATTATTTGTGGAATGTAGATTGTCACAGGCCTGCTTCCACCGGCCACGAAAAACCAGATCGTTAAATTCCGGGATTCGATTCTTTACCGGACAGCCCGATCCGTGACAAAATGGGATTCCGCAATCTATACACCGAGCGGCCTGACATTGAAGTTGTTCCGGCGTCAGAGGCAAATCCATTTCCCGGTAATCATGCACGCGTTCCTGAACCGAACGATGACCGACTTCCTGCCGCTTATATTCCAAAAATCCCTTTGTCTTAGCCACGGAACACCTCCTCGGTTGCCGGTGTGGTTTCCGTATCGCGGTGTTCATTGGC
>JAFGPC010000195.1 GCA_016926155.1 Sedimentisphaerales bacterium | reverse complement strand
GCGCAGGTGCGAGACGATATGATAATCCAGATCGTCGGGCAGACGGATGTTTTCCAGGTACCGGAACGCGGCGATCTGCCTTTCCTGACGGACCAGGTAGCCTTCATATTTGGCATCGACCAGGACCGCCTCGATTACCTGCGGCGAAAGATGCATCGCTTTCACCTCCGGCAGTGACGGCACCTCATCGGCCAGGAGCGTCTCCGGCTGCTTGAGGATGTCCCACAGGCTTTTTCCCTCCCGTCGCTGCCGACGGAGCAGATCGGACAACCGTTCAATACCTTCTAGCTTTTCCTGGAAGCGATTCCATCGCAGATCATCGACCAGTCCCAGCGACCGGCCCAGGGGAGTTAGCCTTCGGTCGGCATTGTCCGAACGCAGCGAAAGACGGTATTCGGCCCGCGAGGTAAACATGCGGTACGGCTCGTCGATGGGCCGGGTCAGCAGGTCGTCGATCAGCACACCGATATAGGCCTGGTCGCGCCCGATAACCAGCGGATCGGCCCCATTGAGCTTGCGTACGGCATTAACCGCTGCCATTAGGCCCAGGGCCCCTGCTTCTTCATAGCCGGTAGTGCCGTTGATCTGCCCGGCCATAAAGAGCCCCGGGATCTGTCGGGATTCCAGCCGGACCGTCAGTTGCGCTGCGGGGCAATAATCATACTCAATTGCATACGCATAGTGGACGATGCGGGCCCGTTCGACGCCCCGGATGCAGCGCAGCATCTGTTCCTGCACATCTTTGGGCACGGAGGTGCTGATGCCATTGCAGTAAATCGTCGTGATTGCCCGATCCTCCGGCTCGAGGAAGATCTGGTGCCGCTGCTTGTCGGCAAAGCGAAGGATCTTGGTCTCGATGCTGGGGCAGTACCGCGGGCCGATGGATTCGATCTGGCCGGTATACAGTGGGGCCCTGTCCATGTTATCATGCAGGAGTTGATGGACCTGTTCATTCGTCCAGGTGATCCAGCAGGGAATCTGAGATTGTTCGATGCGGTCGTTGAGAAACGAAAAGGGCAGAGGAGTTTCATCGCCCGGCTGCAGTTCGCAGGCATCATAATCGACGGAATCGCCTGCCAGGCGTACCGGCGTCCCGGTCTTGAGTCGGCCCACCTCCAAGCCCAGCCGCCTGAGGCAATCGGACAGCTTATTACTGGCCGGCTCTTCCAGACGCCCGCCAGGCCATTGCTCCGGCCCGCAATGCATGACGCCCCGCAGGAACGTTCCTGTCGTCAGGATCACAGCAGGAGTCGTATAGCTGATCCCGTCACTGCAGCGCAAGCCCTGTACACTACCTTCCTTGAGCAGGATTTCCAACGCCTCGGCTTCGATTATGGTCAGATTGTCGGCAGCTTCGAGCCGATGACGGATATAATCCTTGTAAGTATACTTGTCGGCCTGTGCGCGAGGGCTTTGGACAGCAGGGCCTTTGGAGCGGTTAAGCAGCCGAAATTGAATTCCGGTCTCGTCGATGGCCTGGGCCATCAGCCCACCCAATGCATCAATCTCTCGGACGAGCTGTCCTTTTCCGATGCCTCCTATCGCGGGATTGCAGCTCATCTTGGCAATCGTCTCCCGGCTCATTGTCACAAGTGCTGTCCGAGCTCCTAACCGGAAAGCGGCCCAGGCGGCTTCGGCGCCTGCATGTCCGGCGCCAACCACGATGACATCATACGAAGTGCTACTCATCTTCATTTCGCAGTGCGACCGCCGAGGCAATCGCAAAATCAGCCGTGTGTGTAATGCTGATGGCTACATCAATAAAACCCAACTGTTCGGCAAGCCGCTTTACTTCACCGCTCAGCGCCAACTGCGGTTCTCCGAGCGGGCCGTTGGTCACCTCGATATCCGTCCAGGACACGCCCGATCGCCAGCCGGTACCGACGAGCTTCATCACCGCTTCCTTCGCGGCGAAACGTCCGGCCAGAAGCTCGATATGGTTTTTCCGTTTCTCGGCGTCGGCCTGCTCACGCGAGGTAAAGACACGATCCCGAAAGCGACTTCCGTGCTCGCGCAGCATCGACTCGATGCGGGCAAAATCGACCAGGTCGATTCCATGTGCGATTCGGTTGGGTGTTCCCTTCATACAAGTCGCTTTCTTATCCGGCGGCCTGACGGGCATAACGTTGATACGCCTCGTTCACACAATAGTCAATGAATAGATCGGCATTTCGGATATTGGCTTGGTTGACGACCTTATTGACAAAATTATCGTATGACCGTCGCTGTTTCATGATCCGCAGCTCTTCTTCCAGTGTATGCTGAACCTCGGAAAAAGGGGTCGTTCCGGCAACCTGTTTGGATTCGACCTTTACCAGGAAAATATGGTCCTCCGATGGGAAGGGTTTGGAGACCTGTCCGGGTTCGAGTTGGGCCGCCTGCGTTTCGAGCTTGTCGTACGGCTTCGCCAGGGAACCACTGCCCAACGTCAACGGGCGCCAAAGCCCACCGAGACTGGCCCGATGACCGTGGGAATTGTCAATAGCCACTTGGGCAAAATCAGCTCCCCCCTGAATTTTTTCATACAACGCATCGGCCAGCCGCGCGGCCGCCTGCTCTGGCGTTTCATCGGGACCGATTTTTTCCTCGGTAAGCTGACCGGGCTGAATATCGATAACGCGGAACTGGATTTCACCTTCGGAAGTAAATCGCTCCTGTTTGATCTCGTTATAGTAGTCCAGAATTTCACCAGGACTGATCGGCTGGTCATATTCCACTTCTTCGCTGATATAAGACTGCACCAGCAAAAGACGGGAGAGGTAATCGCGATACCCCTGCCAGTCAAAACCCATCTGAGCGATAGCCTTTTGGGCCTCGGCATAGTTGTGCCCGTATCCGGCGACAAATCGATTGACTTCCTGTTCAACCGCTTTTTCCAGGGCCTCGTCGATATTCTGAGGGGCTTTCTTGCGTGCCCGTTTATAGAGCAGCACATCGATGATTTTCCCCTGGACGGCATCGGAAACCAAAGGACGGGCTCGAAGGAGAAATGTCTGGTAGTCGCTGCCCTGCGCCATCTGCTGAAACGAATCACTGAACGGACTGATCACCTCTTCAATGGTGACTACTTCATCTCCGACGCTCAGGACCATACCACCGGTAGGCGCCGGCAGGTCGTCTCGGATCGGATCAGGCAGTTTGGCCATTTCTTCCTGGGTAAAACGCCCGGTTTTGGGTTTCTGCCCGCCGCAGCCGCCCAGAAACGACAGAGTAAGCCACGTAACAAGAGCGACTCGAAAAATCAGTTTATATGGTTTTACCATTCTCATACTCCGCGTTAGGATCATTACAATCCGGGATTATATGCAATATCAAACGGTTGGTAAATGCATTCCTGGAAAATCCCATAGCAAGAGCGTTTTAATGATTTACCAGTTATGGAATAACACAGGAGGAAACACGATAACTTTTATTTCTGTATTTCACTAACTCGTTCACAGATAATGTTAACCAGATCCAGCCCCAGACCGGAGGCATTTTCATTTTTGTCAACGATTTTGAAAAAGAGGTTACTCTTTCCCTCGGGCAAGTCGAGGGTGCCAAGGTATTGGTTTTTTGCCTGTTCCGGTTCGGGGGCATAGAAATCCAGGGCCGGCCCGACAGCGGCTTCATCATGAAAGAGCTGTACAATCCCCACGTCCGGACCTTTAACCACATCCAGAGCAATCTTATATTGACCGGCTGCGGGCAGTTCACAGGTAAAACCGATGAAATGATTGCCGAACCAGTCGTCTCCCGTCGAACGCATGGACAGAAAACGCACATCCTGATTCCCGAAACGGTGACTGCTCTTGGTCAACGTCGTGTCCCGGAACGAGAAGGCGTAGATGGGGACATTCCACCAGGTCGCGAAGACAATCCGTTCCAGATCGGCCACTCCTCGCTCTTGCAGCGGGGGTAATACAATCTCACAAGTGGGTCGATGCTCGGAGTAGAACAGGGTCAGGCCGCAGTAATCATTAAGCAGCTCATTTCCCGTAGGGGCATGCTCGATGGTTTGCAGCATGGTATGGCGATAGGAGTAGGCATCAATCAACAGCATACGGTATCCACCCGTACGAGCCAGGTGCTTCTGGTACACCAGGCAGCCGCTGAGCGGAAACGAACGCCGCGTTTCCCATCGTCCGGGCACATCGTACCAGCCGCCGTTATAAAAGTCTTCTGAGCCGGTTCCGTGGATGACAAGATTACCGTCGATAGTCGTCTGATCGTCGCCTTCGAAGAAGTATGTATTTCCGGATTCGAATCCCTGAGACTGCTGAACGAACCCGACCAGATGTCCGCGACCCGTGGTCCGGATAAACGTAAAGGGCTGTCCTTTTGTGGTTGGATTCTCACGGCGCCATAAGGCATAGAACTTTCCCTCATCCTTTCGACGGGCAACCGGACAAAAAAGAATCTCCGCCTCGACCGTCACGAGTGGTCCGTCGGATGCCTGGTTTTCCAGTTCAATTTGGGCGGATTGGTCAAAGGGCATCGGCCAATAGCAATAATTGATATTCTGGCTAGCCCCGATCAGGAGTGACTTCATGGAAGGCGCACCCCATGCATATCCGAAGAAATCGCCGGCAGGAGCCAGAATGGCCGGCTGCGTGTCCTGATCCCAGGTTGCCCTTAAAACAACCGCGCGGCTTTTACCGCCGAATGCCAGGGCGGGAGTGAACCGAATTCCGACGATTCGACCGGGTGTGTTAGTTTGGAAGACTGTCTCAGTCCGACCGGGCGACAAGACAATTTTCTTCTTTATTGTTTTGACCTCGGCTGTGGCTGGAGCCACATAGCTGCTGATATCCGATCCGGCAGAGGCGAACAGGTCCATTGCTTTTTGTCGATGGAGGCGATAGGTTTCGGATGGTTCGGGCCGAAAGGTTTCAATCGAGGTCTGCTCAGGATAGAGCGCATAGTTGATTTGATAGAATTGAATCCTCTCGGCACGAACGAAAACTTTACAGCTTTTTTGAAAAGTCAGCGGGACGTAGCAGTAAAAGCCTCCCGCTCCATATCCTACCAGCGGTCGGGGAAAAGCCGGATGGTCGCCCAGAAACAACTGCCGGAACCGGACGCGAATCCTTGGTGCAGTTTCCTCGTCGAAATAAAATTCCATCCAATCATCCGTGGGTGTCGGTGTCCAGATGCGGGTAATGACCCCCGGCCCTTTCAGCTCGGCCAGTACCAGACCGTCATCCTCTTTTCTGATATAAGAATACTCCCCGCCAAATCCGTCGTTGTTGCCTCCGGAACGATCATAGCTGGAAAAGGAACCGATTTGTGTCGAGGTATGAAAACGGGGTATCAGATCAAGGCGATACAACTGTTCTATACCGGGCGTAACCGGATTGAGCCGTGATTGTCCTGTCTTTAGCTTGGAGCTTTGTCGTGGACTCGAGGAACAGCTTACCAGCGATACACAACAAGCTGTAATTACAAAAGCAAGTGAAAATGATTTCATTTCTCAATCTCCTGCCTTCTTATAAGAAACATTCATCTGAAATCGTTTTCTGTATACCATGAGATCGACGGGAGAGCAAGAATAAGCCGCAATCCCGATCTCGGAAATCGGATAAATTGAGTAACAAGGGCTTGGCAAGCCAGTCGGAATCGGATACGATCCTGCCTTGAGTAATCCGTCAACAAGTGCGAAATCGCTAAAAGGTAGAAGGTATGATACAATCGGACCAGACCGCTGCCGATAAACGGAACAAACCTATGCATCTGGAACGTAATCAGCGTCTGGGTAAATACCGGCTTGTTTCCAGGTTGGGTATCGGCGGATATTGCGAGGTCTGGAAGGCCCGCGATACGGTGGAAGGCATCTGGGTGGCTCTGAAAATTCCTCAGCCGGACGACTACGGTCTACGTGATAATCAGGGCCTTCTGCGTGAAGTACGTCTTGTTAGCCGACTTCGTCATCCAAACATTATGCCAGTTAAAAATGCCGATATGATTTCCGGCTGTGCGCTGTTGGCTACGGAGATTTCGGTCAAGACGCTGGAAGATTGTTCCCGACCGATGGCCGCCCGACGGATTATCGCTATCATTACGGAGGTTCTGCGAGGCTTGGCGTATGCTCATTCCAAGCGGGTGGTTCATTGCGATGTGACGCCGGGAAATATCTTTTTGCTGACTGATGGAACCGCCGCCATCGGAGATTTTGGTATCGGTATGCAAGTGCAGGGTCGTATGAAGACAATCGATGACTTCGGTACTCCGGGTTACGTTTCTCCGGAACAGGCGTACGGGCGACCCACGTATCGCAGCGATTGTTTTGCCGTAGCGTTGATTTTGTATGAATATTTGACGGGATATCTGCCCCGATGGCCCTTTAAATGGCCGCTCCGGGGCGAAGACCGGCTTCGGAACAAGACGCATGCCGGATTTGTGCAATTCATGAAAAAAGCCCTGGCGGTTGACCCGAATCGACGGTTTGCCAATGCCGGCCGGATGCTGATGAGCATGCAGGAATCCCTGCCTCGTTTGTTGCGAGCACGGCAGACCGACAAAACCCAGCTCCATATGCCTCGTCGTCTCAACTGGCAAAAGATGCGCACCCAGGCATTTCTCAAGCGGTACGGCAAAGTGCTGGCCAATCGACATGAATGTGTCGATTGCGGAGAGCCCATCGACGAATCGATGTTGATCTGCCCCTGGTGCGGCAGCGAACGGAATCGATTTGACGAACGGACGAACCTAAATTATGTATGCATGCGATGTCATAAAGGCCTTGCCGGTCAGTGGCGATATTGCCCCTGGTGTTTCGGGACCGGGTCCAAACCGGATACCGAAGTGAGAGATCGGATCAACTACCATTCCAATTGTCGGCATTGTGGGGGAAGGATCGGGCGGTTTATGCGATACTGTCCATGGTGTCGACGGAAAGTGCGAAAGAGCTGGGTGGTCTCGCCGTTTCCGGAACGGTGTACACGCTGCGGCTGGAGCGTGGATTCGAACTTCTGGAATTTTTGCCCGTGGTGCAAGCAACAACTGATTTCCTAGGGATGGGAGAAGTGATATGTTGGAAATGCCTCCACAGGAACATAAGCTTGCCGATCCTTCCATGACTTGGGGAGCCTGCAGTGACCGTGGACTGTGCCGTCAGGCCAATGAAGACGCATTTTTCATTGTCCCGGAACTGGGGCTGTTCCTGGTCTCGGACGGCATGGGGGGGCATCAGGGCGGAGCCCTGGCTTCCCGGATTGTCGCCGAGGACCTACCGGTCATGATCGAGGCCAACCTGCATACAAGCCGCTCGAGTGATCCTCGCATCGTCCGGCGTATTTTTTCCAGGGCCATTGCCGAGCAGAGCAAGCAATTGCGTCTGGAAGGGACTTTTGGAAGCGGATATCGGGAAATGGGTGCCACGCTGGTGCTGCTCATGATTCAGAATGGCCGTGCATATGTAGGCAACCTGGGAGACAGCCGGGTTTATCGACTTCGTAAAGGGAGTTTTCTACAGATCAGCCGGGATCATTCGGTGGTAGCCCAGTTGATTGAACAGGGACATATCGCCCCCTGTGAGGCTGAAAATCATGAAGCGCAGGGACAAATTACTCATTATGTAGGCATGGAAGAAGAGGCAAAACCCCATATTCGATCCTTCCAATGTAAGCCGAAGGATCGTTTTTTACTTTGCACCGATGGACTGACCGATATGCTGGACAATAAGGCGATTGAGGCTATACTGAGAGAGAGCAAAGCCCCGCAGGAAACAGCGGATCGGCTTGTTGCCGGGGCCAATGAAGCGGGTGGACATGATAATATTACCGTGATTGTCGTGGATTATAAGCTAAAATAGAGTTTTCACGGCTCTTTGGGATTCGGTCAAAACGGGAGAATTTTGATTGCTATAGAGAAAATGGGGTCTATAATTTTCGACCATAACGCAGGAAATACGCCCAGCGATATGGGCAAGGCATGAAGGAGAAGAATGAAGTGAATCTGGTTCCTAAGAGGATGTTTTTGACGCGGGGTATTGGCTACCATAAATATAAGCTGAAAAGTTTTGAGGATGCCCTGCGCGAAGCGGGTGTGGCACAGCAGAACCTGGTTTCTGTGTCGTCGATCCTTCCGCCGAAGTGCCGGATTATCAGTCGTGCCGAAGGGCTCAAGTGTCTGATACCGGGGGCGATCTGCTTTTGTGTAATGGCGCGGAGCGAGACGGATGAACCGGGCCGTCAAATCGCAGCCAGTATCGGGGTGGCGGTGCCCAGAGATACACGGAAGTGGGGGTATCTATCCGAGGTCCACGAGTTCGGCATGACTAAGCCTGAAGCCTCCGACCTGGCCGAAGACCTTGCCGCGGGGATGTTGGGAACGACACTGGGATTCGAAGTCGATCCCGATAAGGCGTGGTCGGAAAAGGAGCAGGTGTATCGCTCCAGCGGGCTGATCATTCGGACCGATTCGACGACCCAAACCGGACGGGGACGCAAGGGCTTGTGGACAACAGCGGTGGCGCTGGCCGTGTTCCTGTTCGATGAGAAATAATGGGGTGGTATGTAAACGGTGGAAGTTTGTACAAGAATGGGGATTTTTTCGTAGGGTTTTAAACCATGGCGCAGGAAATTAACTTCGGTTACTTTCCCGAAGAGTATTCCAACTACACGGATTCCAAAGTGATCATTTTACCGGTCCCATATGACGAGACCAGCACATGGATCAAAGGGGCCAACGCTGGTCCGGATGCGATTCTGGACGCCTCGCCGAATCTGGAGTTCTATGATATCGAAACCGATAGCGAGGTGTTCCGCGTGGGCATCTGC
>JAFGPC010000194.1 GCA_016926155.1 Sedimentisphaerales bacterium | reverse complement strand
CAGTTCCCGTTTTTCCCGCAATACATCGTCCTGTATATTCTCGGAGTCGCGGCATATCGGCACGACTGGCTCGGCCGGATCCCTTCTTCGATGGGCCGGCTCTGGCTGGTCGTTGCAGCGATGATGATCCTGATTGTGCTGCCGGGCATGTTCCTCCTTGGCGGCGGGACCAAAGGCAACGTCGAGCCGTTCAAGGGCGGCCTCCATGTGCAGGCGCTGGCCCTGGCCTTCTGGGAGCAGTTGACCGGCGTAGCGATGGTTGTCGGCCTGGCCGTCTGGTTCCGGGACCGGTTCAACCGCCAGTCGGCTTTGCTTGCCGCCGCAGCGAAAAGCTCCTACACCGCCTACATCATCCATGCCCCGGTCATCATCCTGTACGCACTGACCGTGCGATCCGTCGCATTACCCGTGTTGCCGAAGTTCACCCTTGCCGTCCTGATCACTGTGCCGCTATGCTTTGGGTTAGGCAATCTTATACGCAAGCTGCCCGGCGCGCGAAAAATCCTGTAAATGAGTAGCCGTGTCTCTAATGCCCGCCTTCGAGTTCGTGCAAAACGATATCCTCCAGGCTCATCGGCTTAACCTTCATAATCTGCCGGATCGATCGCATCGTTTTCTCCGACGGCGCCTCCGGATAATACAACCGGATCAACTGCTCCGTAACATCCACCACCTCCACATCCGCGGCCAGATAATCAAACTCCCACTTACTGACAATCGCATCCACGCCGGCCGCTTCGGCAACCTCCGGCAGCTTATCCTTGACGCACTCGAGCAAATCGTGCACCGGCAGTGTTGCAAATCCCTGCCCGTGCAGCTTGATTGAATAATAGGTCATCCACTGATCGATCTTCCCGGCTTTGTCCTTGTCGCCTTCGGCCTCGGCCTGTTTCTTTTCTTTCGACTTCTGGACCATGACGTTCTCGTTATACTCACTCGGCGCAAACGCCACCGTCACTGTCCGCGAATCATACACCCCGATCCGTAAAAGCTTGCGTTTGCTCTCGGCCTTATCCCCCGCTCGAAGGCTCACCCCGACCGCCAATCCCGCCGCGGCCACGACCAATCCGATCCATGCTGTCCGTCTTTTCATATTCCGGTTCCTTTCTAAATCAGAGTTTATCATTTGTTCCTGGCATTTCAAAAACTCGGTTGGAGACAAGGTACAGATAGCCTGCTAACAATGGGGGTAAGACCAATAGGAAATTAAAGGGGAGTTTGACGGGATTGAAAAAATCCACAAGAGTCGGCCTGACATAAGACGATCCCATTAACCAGAGAAGGATCAGCGTACCAACTGCCAGAAGCACAGCTCCTCCGAATTTCTCCATTCCCCAAACGCCCGCAAGGATGGCGGCTCCCAGAGTCAGCAGAAAAGCAATGAACACAATGGTTATATAAAGTCCCAGCGACATACCTTCTTCATAACCATTCCCTGCGACGAACCATACAATAGACAGTGTCCAGTAGGCCCAGGGTATGGATATAACTCGGGCGATCCAGCGCATCAATAGGAACGACCAAATATTTTTAGATTGGATGTTCGACATGATAACCTCCTTTATTCAACACTTAAATCAACCGGCTGTCCCTGTTTTAACCGGTCCGCCGGCGATGTGTAAATCCTGGCGGGTTCCTGACCATTGATCTCGGCTACAAATACTGCGGAGATGGCTTCTGCAAATTGAAAGGCACGCGCTTTCTGGATTCCAGCACCTGTGTAATCAGGTCTAAATTTCTTAATCCAGTCCATGCCAACGGTCTCCTCACCGGTTTCACTCCAAACCCTTGTGCCGGTTACCGGATCGGTCAGGATTGCCTCAAAACTGGCCCCAACCATTACTTCGACCCCGTCAGGACGCGTATCATAAATGGATTTAACGTTGATCTGCATCACGGCATCCGGCGCGAACTCCTCGATCTGCTTTTGATAATCCGTTGCGGTCTCTGACGGAACTGCCGTCGTGACAACCGAGGCCTCAATCCCATTCAATTGAAAAGCGTGTACCATGCTGTACTCAAAGTGGTGAGCAAAACTGTGTATTAAAGATGCATCTACCCTGGTGATCACAAAAAGCCGCCCGACCTTCTTATCAAATGTCCCTTCCTTTTCCGAAGTGATCTTATAATTACTGCATATCTTTTGCACGTCTCGTACTTCAGGCGCCGGCCGCGGCCTGGAGAATGCGTTAAAGCCAAAAATCACAACCGGACCGACCAGCAGCAGGGTGATTGCTATTCTCAGAGCGAGTATTATCGTTTTCTTTTTCATAATAAAGCCCCCTTTCAATCAATGCTTCCTAATCATCTTTCTTTTTCATTCAACCATTCTCAACGTCATTGAACCAATATACAAAAACTGTGCCGAAGTAAAGGAATAGAACGTAAGCGTTTGCTGTAAAAGGCTTTATGGGCTCTCTGTTGGGTTGGAACCAGATATAGTACCCTGACGATTGATGGGCATACTATGTATCTTGTGTGTACAAGAAATGAACTGTCTTGTGTATATTAGAGGCTTCTGTCATCCCGGCCTCCGAGCCAGAACCATGTCGCGGTCATTCCGAATAAAGTGAGGAATCTTCTGCTTGCATGGAGACTTCCAAACCACAGATACTGTGGCGCCTGTCTTAATAATCCATCATCCTATCTATGCCCCTCAACCTCGAATCTAATCCAAAGACTTCAATCTCTGTGATATGTTTATCAGGTAATATTTGAAACCTCATATCAGGAAAAGTTGAATCGGTCCAAAAACAATAAACTATGCACCTTTTTCCATCTGGAATATATTCTTCTACTTTCCCGACTGGTTTTGGATTATAATTTTGCTGTAAGACTTCGTTAATTTCTCTTAAGACTGATATTTGAATTTGATCTCTATATTCAGAAGCTGCCATTTCTCTGCATTTTTCTAAATCCAAATCCCGGACAAATGATAAAAACTCTTCTGCTTTTTCCTTTACCTCTTCTACATCCTTACCCTGATAAGGAAAAAGTACGGATAAGTGGTGGATTTTATAATTAGCCCCAAAGCCATAGTATGCCATTGACATCATAAAAGGTGATTGGAAATCATCTGTTAATTGGTAGCTAGTGCTACAAACCGCTTTATTATGACGTCCCGCAAAAGACATATAACCTGCACTGTTAGGTTTCCACTTATCACCGATACATTCAAAAAGCCGCTTCATATCATTAACAAAATCGTCTTTCCCCCATATTTTTCGAAGATCCTCATCAAAATGGTTGTATACCTGTTCAAAATTCCTGGACTCCATTGCCAAAAGTAATTCACTAAGAAACAGTTGAGGTTCCTCTATTGTTTTGGAAGTTTCATCGAATGTATTATTTTCATTTGCTTGAAGGGTAGAAATTTGAGATTCCTCCCCTGGTTCAACTTTCTCATCAACCGCAATTCCATTGGGGCTTTTTTTGCATCCACCAATAAAAACGAATCCAGTTAAAAACAGAAATATAATCTTTTGCATCATTCTTACCTTATCAAGGTCTTGGATTCAGCCCCGTAAGGTGGGCCGTGCCCACGCGGTTTATTTACATTTCTTTTATAGTGACCAATATACCACTATAGGTATCTTCTCATTGAAATAATTCCAGGGCTTTGTCATCCCAGTCATGTCCTTCGTGTGACCATTCCTTGGAGGGCGGAGGAAAACCGGTTCGGCAGTAGGCTCGTTCGGATTCGAAATCAAAGATGGCATGCGGGTATTTGTTAATGAACAGAGCAGACTTAAGCCCATCTTTCGACCAGACGATTTGTACTGTGGATGGAATATGTTTATCGGTCACATTTGCAACGTTGTAGATTTGGACAGCATCGAGAATATGCATCTCTTTCCCGGATAGGTCTAATCCATAGAAATAGCCTGTACCTCCATCATCCTCGAAAACAACTCCAAAGTGGGACCAGGGACAGGATGAGTTAACTACGGTCTCGTTTCCGACCGTAAACTCCTGTTCGACTGTAATTTCACCCTTCATTCTTCTCCTTTCCAATCCCGTAGGATTAGTCCCGTAGGGCTGGCCCCGCCCACGCGGCATTGTTTACACTCCTATTGATAAAGCATCCTCCTGTAAAAAAGCCCGAACCGAAACTCGGGGTCTGATGGTTCCATCCATCAGGGATGTACTACCAGTATTGGTCAAAATTCTGAAAGATTCAATGAAAAACAGGCAGGATATGGCATTCAAAAAGCATTTTGATTTTTTCTCTGTGTCTTTTCCGGGTGCCATGCTCCACGCTTGCGTGGGCATGAGGTGGCACGGGCATCCTGCCCGTGATTCATGGCCGGGATGGCCATGCCACTTCAACAACAGCATGGGCTCGGAAACAAAACCGAACCCATCCTGCAATTCCTTGTCATCCCGGACTCCGAGCCGGGATCCAGTCACGGTCATCTCTGAAAGCACGCCATGTGTCAAGCCGGATTATTGGCTTGGTTGTCTCTTTGTTATACTGTGGATTTCATCCAAGTCATCT
>JAFGPC010000193.1 GCA_016926155.1 Sedimentisphaerales bacterium | reverse complement strand
GGCTTCTGGGCGCCCCACCAGAACCAGCCGCCGTTCATCTCATGAAACGGTCGCCATAAGACCACGACACCGGCTTCTTTTAGCTCAAGCAATCCCTCCGCAATCAGATCAAGCTGCTCCATCCAACGTGTATGGGTATCTGTGCCTTCCTTGAGTAGATCGGCAATATCCACACCCTTGTCGCGAAGACCGCCTCCCTTTGGATTGGCTGGATTATACATGTGGGCCATAACATGCACCAGTCCGCCCTGCTTCCAGTACTCGATCGCCGCGGCATTGGGAACCTTGGTCGTAATGCTGCCGCGGCGAAAGTCCGCATAGTCGGTACCCATCAGTGCCGGCCACTGGCCTGTGATGTCATGGATCTGTTCCATGATCCTCAGATTTGAGCCGGTCCCGAAATTCGTAAATTGCCCGGAAAGGATCCGTTCGTCGCTTTTATCCGAAAGAGAATAAAAATAGTCCAGCACTGCTTTCACTTGCGGATTCGATTTACGATTGGCCGGCTCAACCGAATGAGTATAAATAGAAGCTTGCTTCAGACAGGAAAAGAACGCTTCTGTCATACCTTCATAATCAAGTTCTCGAGCATCGAGCAGGTCATAGTCGCTCTGGTTGCTCACATCCTGCACAGTAAAGATGCCGGTAATCTTTTGCCGCTTGACCTGAAGCCAGCTTTTCGGTTGAAATACCAGAAAGATCGGCGCCCCGTCGGCAAATCCGTCATCACGATCGGGTTGGTCCTTTGTACTGCGATCCCAAAACCACTTGGCAATCCGATACAGGTCTCGGGTCTGCTCGTTATCAGGAAGTTCCTTGAATCTCTCCAGCGGCATAACCGGAGGTTCCGGACGCTGCGGCCACCAGATATGAGCGCCATAGTTGATCAGTTTACAACGCTTGGCTACAATAAAGTTCGCCCATGGATCTTTGCCGTTATATCCTCGTAAATCAGTCATGAACACCACAATACGATCAGCAATCGACGGATCAATCAGCACAGCATTGGCAATTGTATTCAAGGGTCCCCCAACAAAAATCAGAAGCGGTTTTTGCACGGTGGCTTTTTGGGCTTCCGCAACGATTACATCACTTCCTTTGCTGGGGATGATTGGTGTATCTTCGATCCGTCCGCTTTGTGGACGCTCAAACGCACAATCGCAACCGGCAATCGCATCGGGAATATTCCGGACACCGCTTCGACGGGCGATTTCAATGGATTTCCGGGCGTCCTTCATGCCTTGTTCAAGCTTGTACAAATATCCGTTTTGCCAGTTCCACATATCCCGACTGACGATATTGGCCCGCAGATCGGCCTTTCCCAGACTAGCCATTCCCCAAAGATAATTCTTGTCCGGCGTATCGAACCACCAGTCGTTGTCATAGATTATCGGATTATCCGGTCCGACACCCTCCAGCCGCAAGCCGTGTTCATCTAGTGAGTATTGAATCGGTTTTGATAACACCATATTTACAGGAAACAAAAGCCAAAAACATGAAAGTAAAAATAGAATTCTGCTACATTGTTTCGTTTTCATACATCCTCCCTCGATGACACAGACAAAGAAAATCCGTCAAAAAGCCTATCCAGCATGGCATCAAGCTTTTTCTTCCCCTGATAGGCCCCGCGATAGATATCCGGCAGCCTCCATAGATCCAGCATAATCCATTTATCATAATCCTGAACCTTGAGTTCAGTAAGCAGGCTCAATAGATCCAGCTTGCCGTCACCCAGAGTCAAATGCTTGCTCGTCCCGTCCCCGTCACGCAACGTTCCATCGGTATCTGTAAAATGCACGTGCCCCACACGACCACGGAACTCCCGCAGAAATGTCATCGGGTCCCCGCCGCCCAGAATTGTCGAATGGCTGGGATCGAACGTTACATAGAAGTTTGGCAGATTGATCCAATCCACCAGCTTATGAAGTAATTCATAGGTATGAACGGCCATCACCGGCTCCGGCTCTGTAGTCACATACATCCCGAATCGCCCTGCGTATTCAGTCAGTTTGGCCCAGGTATCCGCAGTCCATTTGCAATACTCCTCCGCCCCCGGACCGGCAGGCCCGCCTGACCAGAGCGCGATGAATTTGCATCCCCAGCCGTGAAGCAGATCCACCTGATGTTTGAGATGCGTCAGATACCGCTGCCGACTTGCCGCATCCGGCGAGCCGCAATTGCCGTCCATCCCCCGACCCTGTAGTGTGACAATTTCCAATCCGAGCGCATCATAACGGGCCTTAAGAGCCCTGGCTTCCGTTTGAGTCCGAGGGTACGGCCTGGGCCAGTCAACCAGTTCCACTCCATCAAAGCCGCAGGCCTGAATGAACTCCAGCACATCATCGAGCTCCATCTTGTACCCATACGAACGAACCGACTCAAACCCATTCAGCCCCACCGCCGTCTTCCAACGGTCAGGCGAATCGTTCTTGTTCGAAGCTTTCTCCTGGGCCTGCACCCCGAATCCCGTCAGAGCAGAGGCAGAGATAGATGCAGTGGTTATTCCCTTCAGTAAAGTGCGACGATTGATTGCTTTTGCCATGGCGTATTTTCCTTCCTGCCATTTACAAACATTACACGTTGCGTTCAAGAATTATCCTCCATTATAACAGTCCAATCGAAAATTTCAGCCTTTCATTGCGACGAAAGGTCGTTTAAAGATTATTTACCTTAAACACATGTGGCTATCCATGCATTCACAGAAAACATTCTTGAAAAATGCTGAACATCTGCTCATTAACATAGTATGCAATGTTGAATTCCGGTTGTATTTACAGACGGGGATTACTATATAGATTGGGAATGCAGAAAAATAAGCATGGGGATGGTATAGAAAGGAAAGCGATTATGAGCCGAACCATCGAAATTCTGGGCAAAGACGCCGATTCTTTATTGAAACACCAGTGCAAAACGGTCATGAAAGAGGCCTTGCATCTTCCGGGACCGGATTTTATCGACCGTGTATTTCTGCCCTCCGACCGCCCGATCCGCGTCCTGCGGAACCTGCAGAATGTCTTCTCCCACGGTCGGCTCGCTGGAACCGGCTACCTGTCGATCCTGCCGGTGGATCAGGGCATCGAACACTCGGCCGGAGCCTCCTTTGCACCCAATCCGGACTACTTCGATCCGGAAAATATCGTCAAGCTCGCCATTGAAGGCGGCTGCAACGCGGTTGCTTCCACCCTGGGAGTCCTCGGTTCCGTGTCGCGTAAATACGCCCATCGCATTCCCTTTATTGTCAAGATCAACCACAACGAAATGCTCAGCTACCCGAACAGCTACGACCAGCGGCTTTTCGCCAACGTCGGACAGGCGTTCGACCTGGGCGCTGCCGCCGTCGGGGCGACAATCTATTACGGTTCTGCCGAATCCCGCCGCCAGATCGAAGAGATCTCCGCCGCATTTTCCGAAGCCCATCAGCTCGGCATGTTTACCGTACTGTGGTGCTATCTGCGCAACTCCGATTT
>JAFGPC010000192.1 GCA_016926155.1 Sedimentisphaerales bacterium | reverse complement strand
TGGTCGCAATGCCGCGAAATGATGCTGTTGGCATTAACGCACAACATCGCTATTATCCTACTTGTCAATGAGCTTTTCTACAGAGCACTTTCATCTCCTTTCAACTCCAATCCGGTGAATCATGGCAGCCTGTCTGACAAATCGTATCATACCGAAGGAAACGGACAGATAAAGATTTTCCATAAGCGTTCGACCCGGATAGCCCCAAAAAAGAGATTGACCATTGTCTTGTCTTTTCTACCATAGGAACATTCAAAATTCCCGGACCGATCGTGGAGAGAGACTATGGACAAGAAACAAGTGGCTTCGTGCCTTGCGGAAGCACAACATCACCTCAACCAGGAACTGCTTCCGTTCTGGCTGAATCGCTGTATGGACAAGAAAAACGGCGGTTTCATCACCCAGTTCGACAAGGACGGCAACGATACCGGTGAGGATGTCAAGTCGCTCATCGCTCAGGCCCGGTGTACATACACCTTTGCTTCGGCCCACCGGGCCGGATTCGGCGAGGGAAAATGCGCGGAGTTTGCCCGTCACGGCGTCAACTACCTGCTCGACGTGATGTGGGACAAGCAGCACGAGGGCTTCTACTGGACGACCAACCGTGCCGGCGAAGTGTTGATCGATAAAAAGATCCTCTACGGACAAAGCTTCGCTATCTATGCCCTCAGTGAATACACGCTGGCCACTGGTGACCCGCGCGGTCTGGAAACCGCCCAGCGGCTCTTCGAACTGATCCAGATCCACTGCACCGACACCATGTATGGCGGCTATTTTGAAATGTTCGAACGCAACTGGGAACTCTGCCTGCCCGGTCCGTCCGGCGGAGACCGAAAAACGCTCGATGTTCATATGCACCTGATGGAAGCCTTTACAGCACTCTATGAAGCATCCGGCCGGCAGGTCCATCGCCGCAAACTGCTTGAGGATATCGCCCTTCTCAACGAACGTATCCTCCATCCGCAATACCGCACCGGTATCCCCCAATTCCGGGCTGACTGGTCGGTCGCGCCGCAAATCAAATTCGACATTGTCTGGGGATGGGATCGCTTTACTGACGGCCAGCAAAAAGCCAATCCCACCGATAATACCGCTTACGGTCACAATGTCGAATTTGTCTGGCTGCTTCTGCATGCCATGGATATCCTCGAAATGCCCGTGGGCAACTACGAGGATACGATCCGCAAAGCCCTGATGCACACCATCGAAAACGGCATTGACAGGAAGTTTGGCGGCGTTTTTGTGGAAGGGCCGCACACTGGGGGGGTATACGACCGGGAAAAAGAGTTCTGGCAGCAGGCCGAGGTCCTGATCGGTATGCTCGAAGCGGTTCTTCGGTTCGGCCCCGATCCCTTCTGGCAGACCTACTACAACGTGCATCGGTTTGTCTTCGACAAGGTGATCCATCACGAAATCGGCGAATGGTGGCCTTTGCTGACTCGTGAAGGCCAGCCCATCTGGACGCATATGAGCCACTCATGGAAAATCAATTACCACACAATACGGGCTATGATTCAATGCATCCAGCGGCTGGAGAAAATTCAAGGTAGTATTTAATCGGCACGGTTTTCAATAGTAAAAATGCATCATAATAAGAAATACAAGCATCAATCTTATTATATCATAATATTTTCTTATAATGACAGCTTTTTATGTTCTCGGAAATCATCCCTTCAAACAAATTTCTCCTTGAAATATGTCGATATCGACCTATACTGTTGCGTTTTCTGTCATGATATAAGAAGATCCTGAACAGCGATGTTCATAGAAAGGAAGGTTGCGATTTTTTATGATTAAGGTCAGAGCACGGGCTGGAGAATCGATCCAGCAGATGGTCAAGCGGTTTAAGAAAATGTGTGAAAAGGAAGGTCTGATCCGGGACATCAAGCGGAATAGCTATTATGAGAAGCCTTCCGAGAGGAACCGCCGCAAGCGTCGCAAAGCCCAGCGGGCCGCGACTCTGGCCAGTCGCTAGTCAGCATCATCCCAATATAATCGACGTCCGGACGAGTGGGAGCCAATCCCAGACATGTCCGGACTTTCTTTGCGCTTTCTGGACATTATCGGGTATCATAAGGGCAACAGGTGCGCCCGGCCCGAAGCGAGAAAACAGGTCTTTCTATGGCAGAGTTTAAATTGGTCAGCGAGTTTCAACCACAAGGCGATCAGCCACAGGCGATCGATCGGCTGGTGGAGGGACTGCGTTGCGGCCACCGGTTCCAAACCCTGATGGGTGTGACCGGAAGCGGAAAGACGTTTACCATCGCCAATGTGATTCGACGTTTCGGCAGGCCGGCTCTTGTAATCTCGCATAACAAAACTCTCGCTGCCCAATTGTTCGAGGAACTGAAAGGTCTGTTTCCCGACAATGCCGTCGAATATTTTGTCAGCTATTATGATTATTACCAGCCCGAAGCATATATTCCACAGCGGGATATCTATATCGAAAAGGACGCCTCGCGAAACGATGAACTGGATCGGCTGCGACTGTCGACGACGACCAGTCTAATGTCACGAAACGATGCGATTATCATAGCCAGCGTATCGTGTATTTTCGGGTTGGGTTCACCTGAGGATTACCAGGCCAGCGTCGTCGCAGTACGTGTCGGCGATTCTATCGAACGAAATGATCTTCTGGGCCGATTGGCAGATGTCCAGTACGAACGTAACGACATCGAATTTGCCCGAGGGCTGTTTCGCGTGCGAGGCGATACGGTCGAGCTTTGGCCGTCCTATGAATCCTTTGCCGTACGGTTTGAATTTTTCGGCGATGAGGTCGAACGGATTTGCTACATCAATCCAACCTCCGGCGAAGTACTGGCCGAAGAGACACAGATATTCATCTATCCCGCCAAGCATTACATCCTGCCGACCGACCGGATCGAAACGGCGTTGCAGGGGATCGCCGAGGAACTGGAACAGCGGTTGGTCCAGTTACGGCACCAGGGTAAGCTGCTGGAAGCCCAGCGCCTCGAAGCCCGGACGAAGTACGACATGGAGATGATCCAGGAAGTAGGATATTGCAGCGGCATTGAGAATTATGCGATGCACATGGCCGGCCTCAAGCCCGGCGCCAGACCGTACACGCTTATCGATTATTTCCCCGACGATTTTCTGCTGATTTTGGACGAATCACATGTGACGATTCCCCAGCTTCGGGCGATGTACGCCGGAGACCGCAGTCGAAAAGAAGTGTTGGTCGAACATGGATTTCGGCTGCCCAGCGCCATGGAAAACCGTCCGCTTCGATTTGAAGAATTCGAACAACTATGGAAACATGTGGTCTTTCTGTCGGCTACGCCTGGCCCGTATGAAATGCAGCAATGCGACGGCGAGGTGATCGAGCAGATCATCCGACCGACCGGACTGGTGGATCCGGAGATCTTTATTCATCCTGCGCGAGAGCAAATTATCCACCTCAAGGGCGAGATCGAAAAACGAGTTGCCGTTAATGAGCGAGTTTTAATAACCACACTAACTAAACGTCTTGCCGAAGACCTGAGTTCCTATCTGAAAAATCAGGGCTTTCATTGTGAATATTTACACAGCGAAATCGAGACACTGGAACGAGTGGAAATTCTACGGAATCTTCGTAAAGGGGAGTTCGATGTGCTGGTGGGGATTAATCTGCTGCGGGAAGGGCTGGACCTGCCGGAGGTGTCCCTGGTGGCGATTCTGGATGCGGACAAAGAAGGTTTCCTTCGAAGTGAAACCTCTCTCGTTCAGACGATCGGACGGACAGCTCGGAATGTCAACGCCACCGTGTTTTTATATGCCGACCGGGTCACCGCATCGATGCAAAAGGCGATTGACGAAACCCGCCGGCGGCGTACAATGCAGCTTGCGTATAACGTTGAGCACGGGATTACCCCCCAGACGATTCGAAAGGAAATTCGCAGGGAACTGAGTGAGCAGTTACGGGCACGAAAGGTCGCCCAGGAGGCGATTCAACTGGACGAACGGGAATATGACCGAACCGAATTGACCGCCGAATTGGAACGGGAAATGTTGGCCGCCGCCGAGGCCCTGGATTTCGAACGGGCCGCTGTATTGCGGGACAAGCTCAAGGAAATTGACGCCTTACCCGACTTGCAGGACAAACCATCCAGATAAATAGGAAAAGAGCAAATGAAAAAACTTGATATGGATAAAGTGCGGCTGCTGATTGATCTGGCCGTGGAAGAAGATTTCGGCCATGGTGATCCGACAAGTGAAATCATGGTTCATCCAAAGGATCGCGTCAGAGCCGATATTGTAACGCGCGAAGAGATTGTTGTCTGCGGGATGAAGATCGTGCAAGAGGTGCTCAAACGCTACGATAAACGGCTGCGGCTCAAGGTACTCAAGCAGGATGGCGAGCGGGCCAGTGTAGCAGATCGACTGGGAGTGATCTCCGGACCGCTGCGATCGATGCTCAGTGCTGAGCGCGTCGTTCTCAATTTTCTTCAGCGTTTATCCGGAATCAGCACGATGACCTGGAAATTCGTCAGTGCCGTCCGTGGCACCCGGGCCAGGATATACGATACGCGAAAGACTATTCCGGGATGGCGCCAACTGGAAAAATATGCTGTACGGTGCGGCGGTGGTTACAACCATCGTGTTGACCTAGGTCAGGCCGTAATGTTCAAAGACAATCATATTGCCGATTTGGGTCGAAATCTGATACCTCGGCTTAAACAGATGGTCGTCGAGGCAAAAAATCGCAAGGGT
The DNA here is from genome assembly GCA_016926155.1 of Sedimentisphaerales bacterium. Classification (GTDB taxonomy): domain Bacteria; phylum Planctomycetota; class Phycisphaerae; order Sedimentisphaerales; family Anaerohalosphaeraceae; genus JAFGGE01. The sequence continues at coordinate 25,867 of JAFGPC010000192.1, read as the reverse complement.
GTCAAATTTGTAGTCGTCGAAGTGGATCACGTGGACAACCAGCTCGACCGTGTTCTAAAAGTACCGGGGATCGATATCATCCTGCTGGACAACATGGGACAATGGCAGCTCAAGCATGCCGTCGAGATGCGCAACGAGATGTGTGGCAGAAAACCCCTGCTCGAGGCCAGCGGTGGTATCACATTGAATAACGTTCTAACCGTAGCCAAGTGCGGCGTGGACCGAATCGCCGTCGGGGCGATCACTCACTCGGCGGTAGGCGTGGACATCGGGCTGGATCGATAACATTTTCTTTGTGCTTTTTCGTATGGCTGCCAAAGAATACAACTCTCTGGATGCCGATATCATAGAGAATGAACTTACATGCAGGAGGATTGGCAAAAAAGTCCTGCTTTTCCGTGAAACAGCCAGCACCAATGATATCGCCTGGGAATATTCCCGCAATCCGAACAACAACGGACTCTGTGTCTTTGCCGAACATCAGACGTCCGGGAGAGGACGGCTCGGAAACCGCTGGCTGGAAGAATCGGGACAAAGTATTCTGCTCTCCCTACTTTTAATGCAGTGGAAGGATGGAGCAGACTTACTTACTCTGATCGCCGCGATCGCAACGGCACAAGCCATCCAACAAACGATTAACACAACTGTGCAAATCAAATGGCCCAATGATATCCTGATTGAACACAGTAAAGTCGCCGGAATCCTGGTGGAATCCAGAACCGATAAACCAACACCGCATTATGTGGTCGGGATCGGTATCAATTGCCATCAGAGAAGGGATTTTTTCGATCAAACCGAACTGGCAATGCCTGCAACCAGTATTGACCTTCACCGTGACGATCCTGTGGATCGTAACAAACTGGCTCATAATCTGATCGAACAATTGGATTTTGGGCTCGCTAGATCGCCAAAGGAGAAAGGAGCGATTGTGGAACAGTTCAAGGCCATGAGCAGTCAGTTGGGCAGACACCTTATCATCGAATACAATCAACATCGGCATTCCGGAACCTGTATCGGAATCGATCCTATCCAGGGTCTGCTCATACAACAGGATCGTGGTGGGATACGGATGTTCCCGGCCGGGCAAAGCCGGATTATCAAACAATCCCATTATGATGACTCGGAGTTGAATCCATAAAAAAACGATAGCAACCTCCCGGCAGGTAAGTATACTAAAAGTCCTCGGATTCGGAATACCGATTGAAAATAAAAATATAGTATCTACGGAGAGACCTTCATGCCCTGGTTTGAGTCGGACACATTTACATTTATTGTGTTGCCTATTCTCATCTTTTTTTCCCGGATCTGTGACGTAAGTGTAGGGACAATCCGTATCATTGCCGTATCGCGAGGGCATCGGCTTCGGGCCGCCATTCTCGGTTTTTTTGAGGTCCTTATATGGATTATTGTTATCTCCCGCATCATGCAAAACCTCAACAACGTCTGGTGTTATGTGGCCTATGCAGGAGGTTTTGCGACGGGTAATTATGTAGGTTTGTTTATCGAGCAGAAATTGGCCCTGGGACAATTGATTATTCGAATCATCACCCGCAAGGAAGCAACGGAACTGATCACGGAGATGAATCGTCGGGGATTGGGAGTGACCAGTATTGAAGCCAAAGGCTCGACCGGACCGGTGCATCTATTGTATAGCGTGGTCCAGCGCAGTGATCTGGACGAGGTTCTCTCGCTGATTCAGGAATTTAATCCCAGGGCTTTCTATTCCATTGAAGATGTGCGGCTTGTCCAGGAAGGTATCTTCCGAACTCGCAGACCACCATTCGGCCATTTCCTCGGACGACGAAAGGCCAAATAATCTTCGATGGACGTCGATGTTTGAAAGGACAAAATGATGGGCAAGCGCCAGGTAAACAAGTCCGGCAAATCCCGATTGATTCGCAAACGATCCAAAAAAGCGGGGTTACCTCCGGGGACACTGATTACCGAACTCGAACAGACCGATTTTGCCGCCCGAATGTCTCTTTTGGACTATGACCAGGCGCAGATAACGGAGAAGGAAATCAAAACAGTAAAGGAAAGCTACCCGTTCAAGGATCTGCCCACTGTTACCTGGTTGAATATCGACGGACCCAGTGCTGCTGTGATTGAAGAACTGGGAACGCATTTTAATATGCATCCCCTCATCCAGGAAGATATCCTTACTACAGGCCAGCGACCCAAGTGCGAAGAGTATGAGGATCATCTGTTTGTCGTTCTGGAAATGATGCGCTATGATGAACAACGGCACATTGTAAAATTTGAGCAGGTCAGTCTTGTCGTGGGGAATCAGTTTGTGCTCAGCTTCCAGGAGGAAGTCGGAGATGTGTTCGATGCAGTACGAGAAAGAATCCGTAGCGCGAAAGGCCGCGTTCGCAAGATGGGCGCCGACTATCTGGCCTATGCTTTGATCGATGCTATTGTGGATCATTATTTTCTAGTCCTGGAAAAACTGGGTGAACAGATAGAAGACCTGGAAACTCGAATCCTGGGTGATTCAGACGTGAGTGTCAGCCAGGAAATTCATCGTCTCAAAAGAGAACTATCCCTGTTGCGCCGCAGCGTCTGGCCTCTGCGTGAAGTGCTCAGCAACCTCCAGCGAACCGAATCATACCTGATACAGGAAACAACACGTTTGTATCTGCGCGATGTGTACGATCATACTATCCAGGTAATCGATACGATTGAAACATTCCGGGATATGGTTGCCGGATTGCTGGATCTGTATTTAGCCGCCGTGAGCAATCGGATGAACGCCGTAATGAAGGTGCTGACCGTCATAGCGACAATTTTCATTCCCCTGAGCTTTTTTGCCGGTGTCTATGGCATGAATTTTGAGCAAATGCCGGAACTGCAATGGAGATGGGCTTATCCGCTTGGTTTCTGGAGTGTGATCGTTATCGCCGCAGGTTCGATGCTCTTGTATTTCAAGCGTCGCAAGTGGTTATAACCGACAGGATCTCAGTAAGAGGATCAAGAATTATCCAACCTGACTTATTTATCAAAAAGACCTGTCCAGTTGGATCCGGGCATAGCGTAAATTAGGGCTGTCATCAGCGATGCCGAACAGATCCAGTAGATCGCTTGCTTTCGATCCGCCCCGCATCGTATTGGTAAAAAAAGTTCGCATAGGTCGTTTCAGAGGAATCTGTACCCAGTTCACCTCACCGGGATTGTCTGGAACCGGCGCGAGAAAGATCCCATAAGAGATCTTGCCGTTGGTTGTTATCCTTCCACTGAGAACAATATGCAGTATATTGTCCCCATCAGCATGAAAGCGAGCGTACACTGGAACCAATTCTTCCTGTTGATCCATCGGACTTTGAACCAGAATTTGCCGACGGATTATTGTTCCGGAACGGATCAATACATATTCCAAATTCACTGCCATCTGCTTGTCGGGAAAATATTTATCCCTCAGGAATGCATATTGGTAGGGCTGCTTCAGATACAGGATATGGGTCAGACCTTCGGCATCCACATGGAGATCCAGGTTGGTGATATGACCGGCAGTATCCTCCACACTATCGATTTCAATGGGTTCGATGAAGGATTGGTTGCGAATGTCGGGCGTAGTACTGTAAAAAAGGCGACGGAACACATAATCCCATTTACGACCGAGTTTCTCGAATTTGAGTTTTCTCCATTCCTCGTTCGGTTCCACGATATCCCCGATAGCTAGAACATGAGCGGATCGGTCACGCAGAACCACCTGCGGATAGCATGATCGAATCGGAAAGGAAATCTTACCCTTTGCATGCCAATTGTCCAGTGCATCTCGAAACGAAATATATTGTTCGCCGGTTTGTGCATCGATATTGACCATGAGTAATTCTTTGTTGATTCCATCCGTCGCAAATCCCCTGTACGAATGATCAGTAAAATGAGGTGTACCCAGCCAGGCCGGCTCGTGAATCACAGGATCTAAGGAAAGTTTTGTGGCATCGAATTCCAGAATCTCCGGCTTACAGGGACCGTATTTTGTACCAGTCGGCTCGGTGGATGGATTAACGGACAGAAAAACAGCTTGGTCGCTAAAAACTCCAATTGGGCAAGGTTCACGCTGCCTGTACCGACCTTCCGAACGGACTATGCTCCATGATTCGGTATTTGTACGATGCCATAACTGCCAGCGGGTATTACAGAGACCAGGCACGCCGGCCCCTGTTTCAATAATAGAGACAAACACATCCTCGCCGCAACGGGCAATCAGCGGCGCTCCATAACACCACAACGGCCCGGCGCCGTTGTTGGCCGGAGCAAACGAAGTGATGATTTCTTCCACCTCCACGACCGGTTTACTTTGGGTAATACAACCGATCAGAAAAACTGCCAGAATCGAAGCGATCTTTGTATGATTATAAGGAAGGAATGTAGTGTTTTTACCTGTCATTGTTTCTTCCTTTCCAGTCATCTCTTGTAATACAGTATAACACCCTTTCTCCGGGTTTCCAGCCAGGATTCCGAGCTGCAAATAGGCAAGTATGAACGTTCGATCCTGTTTGGTTCGGGCCTATTTCGGACAATTGGTACTTTGCCCGGGATGGCCGGATAGGTATAGTATAAGCTGTACTGGAGAATCCAAACAATAGGACCTTGGAGTAATGGACATGGCAGAGCAATTTGATGTGGTTGTAATCGGCGGCGGTCCCGGCGGATATGCCGCTGCAATTCGTTGCGCACAAAAAGGGGCCACCGTAGCCCTGGCAGAAAAAGATCAAATGGGCGGGACATGCCTGAATCGTGGGTGTATTCCCTCCAAAGCCCTGCTGGGATCAGCCCATTTTTTGACCCTGGCCAAACATGCACCCCTGATGGGCCTGGAAATTGCCGACGTCCGGCCCAACTGGTCCAAGATGCAGGCCCGTAAGGATGCCATTGTGGCCGGATTCCGAAAGGGTGTAACCGGACTGGTGCAGAGTAACAGGATCAAAATTTTCACCGGCCGGGCGATCGTGTCTGCCCAAGGGAAGGTCAGAATAGAAGCGGTTGGGGGAATACAAGAGATTGCGTGTAAAAACATCATTCTGGCAACTGGTTCTGTACCGGTGGAAATTCCCATTTTCCCCTTTGATGGACAGACGATTATCAGCAGTACGGAGGCATTGTCTCTTCCTACCATCCCAGCGTCGATGGTCATTATTGGCGGCGGCGTGATCGGCTGCGAACTGGCCTGCGTTTTCGCAGCGGTGGGCGCTAAGGTAACCATCGTTGAAGCCCTGCCGCAGATTCTTCCCAATGAGGATGAATGGGTGGGCAAGCTGATGGCCAAGGAACTGAAAAAGCTGGGTATCGAAACAATGGTCGCGCAAAAGGTAACCGGCGTAACGGCTTCAGACGGTTCGGCGAATATGTCATTGGAAAGCGGACAAACTCTCCAGGCGGAAAAAGTGCTCGTAGCTGTAGGACGGCGTGCCTTCTGCGATCCGGAAACGGTTCAATCCCTGGGTCTGGAAATGAACGGCCCGGTGATCAAGGTGAATCAGAAAATGGAAACCAATGTGCCGGGTGTCTACGCCATCGGCGATGCTGTCGGAACGACCTATCTGGCCCACGGAGCATTCAGCGAGGCCGAAGTCGCCGCCGCCAATGCCACCGGCGGCAACGAAACCATGCACGACTATGATCTGATTCCGCGCGCAGTTTATACCTTCCCCGAAGTTGCTTCCGTAGGAAAAACCGAAAAGAAATGCGCTGCTCTTGGTCTGGATGTGACGGTCGGCAGTGCCCCCTTCCGCTCAAACGGCCGCAGTGTCGCCCATAACGAAAATGTCGGTGAGATTCGAGCGATCCGTGACAAAACGAGCAATAAAATTGTCGGCGTGACCATGGTCGGCGCCACAGTCACAGAGATGCTTGCCGCCGCTCGTGCACTTATCGGAAGCACAGAACCGATCACGGAGGTCTGTTTTGCCCATCCCACCGTCTCGGAAGTGCTCAAAGAGGCCTGGGAAGACGCCTTCGGCATCAGCCTCCACGTCCCGCCAAAGCGATAAACTTGAGAATTCCAGTAATTATCTGAGCCAGCTTGCCGTCCATAACCAATTCTCGGCCAGGATGGCTATATCTGTCAGGTTCACCTGGCCATCATGGTTCAGGTCCGCCGGATTCGGCCAGGGATTGGCCGACTTGCTCGCCTGATCCGTCCCGCCGAAAGCCCCCATATTGATCCGGCCGCCGCTGGGCATCGGTTCGCCTGTGGGATCATCTAGAGGATTACCCGCATCAATACAAGGACTGGTTATATCATCCAATACCCAGTCTTCTATCGCCGGGTTCCATCGCCCCATCCGGGACAACAGACGATAATCCCCTCCGGGCGAATCGGCAAACAAAGGATCATTTGTAATGTTCTTCCAGCCCGGATTCGCATCCTCGATGCAACTGAAGGCGGCTTCACATCCCAAAAGATCATTCCCCGTGTTCTCCCACAGGATACTGTTGGTCACATTCGGATCTGCATCCGCATAGGCGGCAATCCCATGATGATTGCCGACAATCGTCAGGTTTCGCAGGGTAGGATCACTGTCGGCCAAAAAGACACCCAGTTGGCTGTTGGTAATGATCACATTCTCCAGCACACTGGCGGGGCCTTCCATGTTGTAGAATGATACGCCAAATCCACCATCCGCATCGATGACAGGCCCTCCGGTTCCCCGTACCGTGATCGCCTTGCCCTGGAAATCCACCTCTTCGAGATAGGTTCCCGGCCAGACCAGGACGGTCCAGCCTTCCTCGGCCGTTTCGATTCCCCGACCAATCGTTGCAAAGGCCGTGGCATGATTCAGACCGCTGTTCTCATCGTTGCCCAATGCCGCATCCACATGGTAGGTATTCTCCAACTCTGGTTCCTCGATATCACAGATACCCACAGGAGCATCGGAGATGATCCACACTGGATCAGAATCATCCTGGTTTTCGGCATCAGTACCCAGAAATCCATGATTCTCAAAAGGCGACAGGTCGTGGACAATCTTTCCCTGTCCCTCATCAAAGGTCCAATAGCCAACCAGCCCCGGTTCCTGTCCTGTAAGCCGTTTGTGCATATTGTCATAGATCTGGTTTTCTCCACGTATGTAATTCCATATCCTGATCTCGTCAATGTACCCTTTGAAATATTCACTTGAATCGCCACTGGGTCTGCCTGAACCAAAAAATAAATCAACAGGACTGTTGTTGATCATTCCTCTATTATGATTTACACTAGCCGCTTGAATTCCATCAATATACAAAGAAGCAGATGTTTCCCCATAGGAGGCGGCGATATGATGCCATTGATCTATATAGGCTTTATACGATTGGATATCATTTACTCTGTAAAGACCGCCAGTTAAAATTGCCAAATGAATCCTTTCATTATTGTTTTCATCTACTGCCAACATATATCCGTCGGAGACATGCCCCAATTTACGAAGAAGTCTTGTATTACGTGACTGGAGACCGTTAACGTAGATCCACATTTCGATAGTTATTTCGCCTGGCTCAAGAGACTCGCTTCGGGGTACAAATGCGAAGTCGTTTTGGCCGTCAAATTGCAAAGCTGAGCCGGTAGGACATAGAGCAAAAATTTGTACCTTTTGTGAACTCTGGGCACCGCTACCATACTCATAACAGGTATTCACATGAAGATTCGTGTGTTTCTCAATGTCAACTACTGTCAATTGACCTTTGTCTATATCCCCAAGTTCTTCCGGAGTTATACTCCATATTACTTGATCCGTTACATCTACAATAACACCATCATCAAAGTGAGCCAAAGCCCTATATTCAGCATCCGTACCTTCCACTATCTGATCGGGACCAATAATTTCGAGCTGTGTTAGATTCCCGGTAATCTTTGCGATCCGCCACACTATCCCGGCACCGCCGTCGGCAATATACATGGCTCCATCCGGTCCGAAAACGATATCTCCCCCATCAGATTTGATGTAGGGAGTTTGTGTAAAGGAAAAACCGGAGGCAAAGACAGAAAAATTGGCTTGTGCATCAATCCGGTACACGACATCATTACCTCGGTCACTGACATAGAGAAGACCATCGAAATCTCCGATTCTGTCGAACGCCAATTGGTTTGTATGGCTGAACTCTGAAGAAAGCAGAAAGTCAATCATAACACCTTCAGGTGTTATTTTCCGAATCGCCGAATTCGGGGTTGAGGACTGTACAGGACTGAATGTAATATACAGGTCGGTACCGAATTCACCCCCCGGTCCGAAATCAAGGCCTGTTACCATATCCATGGATAAAGTGTCAATCAAAGCTTCTTGGGTTCCGGTATGTGTCCATTCCGTAATTTTCCTTCCCCTCGCATCCGCTTGAAACAGATGATCTCTAAAATACTCATCAGAGGCAAAAGCCAAATCCATTCCAAACGCCGGAATGTCAGCGAACTTAGTGCGTACACCAGTTGCATCATAATAATATATAGAAGAAGAATGAGTGGCATACAAATATGGACCATATTCAGATCCAAGAGGAGCAAATTCAAGGGAACGCGGCTCGTTATCAGCAGCTTGTGCAAATACGATTTCCTCCTCCTTACCCGGCACACGATAAATGGTTCCTGGATCGGGCCGTGAATCTGCGACAAACAATTGCCCTTCGTATCCAAAATCTCCTCCCGGACTAAAGGCAATAGCATTTACGTTCTTGAAACCTGTCGCATATGGTTCGACATAATAGCCGGGGGGAACCTCAGGAAGTGATATCATTGAAAGAGGTATAAACTGCCAACTTCCAAAAAAAGAGTCGGCAAATGTGCAGGTACATAAGACAACTAAGATGATAGCAAAAAATACACGCCTCATGGTTAACCTCCTGTGGGAAAAAAACCTGCGAAACCTTCAGGACAAATGCGTCATCCCTCCGTAATCATCCTCATTCCGATGTTTTTTATCTGTTGCTATGTATTATACAGATTTTCCACTTCAAGCTCAATTGGAAAATTGCAGATCAACGGGCATTTTCCAAGAGGATATCAAAGTTCACTCATGCAGAATTATTTCGGAATTCCATCGAACCGCTTTCAGAGGGATCAATTGAACTTGAATTGTTTTTCCTTGACAGGCCTGTACAGACTCGGTTATGTATCTTGGCCTCTGGGGGGCCGGGCAGGTTGTTGCGCGGTCGAAATGGATCAGAGGCTCGAACCTTACGTTCATAGGTGTCAATCGTATGGCCAAATCGTCACAGGGCAGATCACTGGTGATCGTCGAATCGCCTGCCAAGGCAAAGACGATCAACAAATACCTCGGATCCGGATTCGACGTGATGGCGTCGATGGGTCATGTCCGCGATCTTCCCTCGAAGGGATTGTCGGTCGATATTGAGGACGGTTTTGAGCCAACCTACGAGATCACCCCAGGCAAAAAGCGTACGGTTAATTCTCTCAAGGCCGCCGCCAAAAAATGTGATCGGCTGTTTCTGGCAACCGACCTGGACCGGGAAGGAGAGGCGATTGCCTGGCATTTGGCGCAGATATTGAACATTCCGGAACAAAAAACCTACCGCGTTGTGTTCAACTCCATTACTAAAAACGCCATCCAGCAGGCCTTCTCCAAGCCCGGCAAGCTGGATATCCATCGGGTCATGGCCCAACAGGCCCGTCGCGTTCTGGATCGGATCGTTGGTTACCAAATCAGCCCGTTGTTGTGGAAAAAAGTGGCTCGCGGCCTCAGTGCCGGGCGAGTGCAATCCGTGGCGGTTCGAATGATTGTGGAAAAAGAACGTCAGATCCGAGCCTTTGTACCACAGGAATACTGGCTGATCCCCGCTGTCTTTACAACAGAAACAAACACCGATTACAGCCCCGATTGGAAGCGGTTCATCGAATCGGCGCCGGATAAGAAAAAGGGACGCAGTCTGTCCGAGCAATATCAGTGGCTTGCCGAACACAAGGCATTCAAGGCCGAATTGCATCAGGTTGACGGGCAGAAATTTCATGCCGACCACCAGGACAAGGCCGAACGTATTTTCAAGGCCCTGCAAACGGCTTCCTTTTTCGTCAAGGATGTTACTACAAAAAGAATATCCTCTCGTCCGTCTCCTCCGTTCATTACTTCGACACTGCAACAGGCCGCGGCCAATCGTCTCGGTTTTAGCGCCAATCGTACCATGCGCACTGCTCAACAACTGTATGAGGGTATCGATCTGGGCTCCATGGGAGCATTGGGACTGATTACCTATATGCGAACGGACAGTACGTTTTTGTCTTCGGAGGCGATCTCCTCAGTCCGCAGTTATATCGAGCACAATATCGGCCATACGTACATACCAAACAAACCGAATTTTTACGCCTCTGCCAAAGGCGCCCAGGAAGCCCATGAAGCTATCCGGCCAACGGATCCGGACCTGACTCCAAAACAGATTTCACAATTCTTAACCGACGATCAGTCAAAATTATATGATTTGATCTGGCGGCGGTTTGTCGCGTGTCAAATGAGTCCGGCCCAATGGGATACGACCTCGGTGGAAATCGCTGCTGAAACCTCTCTGGGAACTTGTTTCTATCGAACCACAGGTCGGGTTCTGGTTTTTGATGGTTTCACCCGAATCTGGCCAACCAGTGGCGAAAGTCCCGATCTTCCCCCAATGAAAGTGGGAGATCGACTCGGTGTAATTGATTTGCAAGCCGAACAGCATTCTACCAAGCCGCCCGCCCGATACACCGAGGCATCACTGGTCAAGGCTCTGGAAAAAGAGGGTATCGGCCGACCCAGCACCTATGCCAGTATTATTACAACCATTCTGGACCGTAGTTACGTCGAGAAAATCGACCGTAAATTCCATGCAACGGATATCGGCGAGGTGGTTACCGATAAGCTGTGTGAGTTCTTCCCCCGTGTAATGGATATCGCGTTTACCCGACACATGGAAAGCCAGCTTGATAAAATTGAAGAGCAGCATCTGGAATGGGTCAATGTGCTTCAGGAATTTTATGGTCCGTTTAAAGTCAACCTGGACAAGGCCACCGAAGAAATGAGGCACGCCAAGGCGGAGACACAGCCGAGCGACTATACATGTCCGGAATGTGGAGAGTCCATGGTATATCGTTTCGGAAAAAACGGGCGTTTTTTAAGCTGTTCTGCATATCCGAACTGTAAATTCGCCTGCCCCTGTGATCGAGACGGAAAAATGATTGAGGAACAGCCATCGGAACATGCCTGTCCCAACTGCGGCAAACCTATGATCCGCAAAACGGGACGATTTGGCGAGTTTCTTGGATGTTCCGATTACCCCAACTGTAAGACCATCCAGAAGCTGGATAAACAGGGCAACATCGTTCCTCCCAAACCGCCTGCCGAGCCGACAGGTATCCCATGTTATAAGTGCAAAAAGGGTGAGTTGGTAATCCGGCAAAGCAAACGGGGTCCGTTTTTAGGATGCAATAAATTTCCACGCTGCCGCACCATCGTCAGCATGAAACAACTGGATCGACTGCGCAGCCTGCAGCAGGAAGGCCGTTGGCCTCCGGAAACACCTGAACAAGCCCGAGAATTACTTGGATCCGAATCTAAAAAAACCAAGAAAACGAAGGCAAAGAAAAAAGAAAAGCAGTAGCCGTTAACATAGGAGATAACAGGCTACTGCTCCAGGAGGAGGAAAGCAAAAAAATTCAATGTTGGAACAAGATCAGTTTCGGCTCAACAAGCCGAGCACTTAATTCAGGTATACTTTTTTTGGGATCCTGATACATGGCTAAGGCCAATGATGAAAAAGAAGTTTTCGAGACAATCGAACCAATCGGAAAACGCGTCTTAATTCGTAAGGACGAAGACAAAAAAGAAACCAAAGGCGGAATTCAGCTTCCCGACAATATTGAGATCCCTACGATCACCGGGCGTATAGTCAGCGTCTCGGCAGAAGTGGAATGCAGTGCGGAGTTTCCACTGCGTCAATACGATAAGGTATTGTTCAATCCCAAAGGGGCAATCCCTGTCGACTTTGAAGGCGACAACCGGCTTTTCGTGGTGGAGGTGGAAAATCTCGTCGCTGTTTTCCGTCGAGCGTAATTTTTCCGATAAAAAAACCGAGAGCCAGGGGCAGCTCTCGGCACAGGTCACTCCCGCTCCTCCAGCGAAGTGACGAATATGCTTCGAATTATCTTAGATCATCCTAAGCTCCAAAACACATATTATGTCAATCGACGACGCTTATGATGGCATCGTAACACGCCGATCCCTCCCAATCCCAAAAGAACAACGGTTGTCGGTTCCGGAGTTCCAGTCGAAGGAATACCGGGCCCGGTATCCTGATTTTCATCGCCGTTAATCAGAATATACGTTCCGCCTCCATAAACGATTTTCGTCGGAGCTGATGAGGAGCCGCTGAATCCGGTTGTCCGGGAGAAGAAAGCAGGATTAAAGGAAAGCTGGCCCAGGGGACTGCTGTTATCCAAGCCCGCATTGTCCACACCCAAAGAACCAAATTTGTCTCTTTCGAAGATAGCAATCGCGATCTTGGGCGAATCAATCACAATGGTTGTTTCCATGGTGTCGGCTGCGGTAACATCGCCCAGCCAATATAGAAAATGGTAACCCGGCTGCGCAATGGCTGTCAATGTAACCGTTTCATTAACAGCGACTCGATGTACACCGGTTTGAGGCAATATAATTCCCCCCTCGGTCGGACTGGCTTCCACAATCAGAGCGTAATGATCCTCCGCATCCTGGGCAAAGCTATTTAACGATAGGCATAGCCCTACGAAAACAATGGGCATCCAGGCCCCTGCGCGTATTAGACGTGGTACGCTTTTCATCACTTCCCCCCAAATTTTATAACAGAGCTGTTAAAGCCCAAACTACACTATTTCTGCATGCGTCTACGCTGCAGGAAAAAGGCCCCGACACTCATAAAAAGAAGAGTTGCCGGTTCTGGTAATTCTCCGCTTACAGGAAGGTCATCACTGGGCACATTAACCCGGTAATCTCCCACAACGGGCCCGTGATCACTGCTGAAAACGAGAAATAGGGATTTCTCTTCCGGGACCAGTGTGTCCGGATCAAATTGCCAATTCGCTTCGTTATTTTCCGGGCTGAACCACTCAAATATGGTATCTATTCCATCCCCCTCCTGGCCGACCGTACCAAGTACATCAATCGAACTGATCGTATTGGAAGAAATACCTAGAATGGTAAAGAATTCAATGTCAAAAGACGTATTGGGGTATGTATTAAAGACCTGGTAGGCATATACATAACGCCCTGGATTGACACCCGGGACCGTAAAACCTCCCTCACCGACAAATTCACTCGGGTATTCCTGAGTGTCATATACAGCATAATCGACACGAATCCCCGTCCGATAAGAACTGCCCTGCCAGAATGAACTGTTCGGAAGATAACGGGTTATCTCCGCGACCGCTCCTGCCGACAGAATCGACAGAAGAAGTATCCCCAATACACATGCTTTAGCTTTTGGCATTTTCATCACCCTTCCTTCAAATCGCCTCGTTCCATCCTTCATACCGCCATCATAACGGTATATCCTTTTCCTCATCCCACTCCGAATAGATATATACATATTTTATTAAACCATAATCCCCCTCTGAAGTCAATATATTTCCCCTTAGAAAGGTTTTTTTCGGGCCTTTTATTCCTGTATCAGAAAGGTAAACATGAGGCTCTCTTTATGCCTCATTCCAACTCATTATCGGACTTTTTCTTATTGCCCGGCACACTTTCGGACTCCTCCTACCGATTTTCCCTGAATGAAACGGGAAATATTTCGCATGGCCTGCCGGAGTCGATGTTCATTTTCGACCAAGGCGATCCGCATATAATTTTCTCCATTTTCACCGAATGCCCTTCCCGGAGCAATCGCGACATTAGCGCCTTCGAGAAGATCCATCGCATAATCGATACTTCCCTTGCCTGCCAGGTGCTCGGAAGCGATTTTGGTCCAGACAAACATCGATGCTCGCGGCTTCTCAACATCCCAGCCAATTCGCTCGATCCATTCGCAAACCACATCGCGACGTGATTGGTATTTGGCGTTTTGCTGATGGATATGTTCTTGGCAATGACGCATTGCTATAATACTGGCGATCTGGATCGGTTGAAAGATACCGTAATCGTAATATCCCTTGATTGTGGCCAGGGCCTCGATCATCTGTCGATTCCCGGCCACAAAACCAATCCGAAATCCCGCCATTCCATACGGTTTTGACAGAGTTGTGAATTCCACCCCGACATCCTTGGCTCCCTTGACTGACAAGAAGCTGGGGGGATTGTATCCGTCAAAGGCCGTCTCTCCATAGGCAAAATCATGAATCACGGCAATTTCAAAACGTCGGGCAACATCAACGACCGTTTCAAAAAAACCTTCATCCACTGTCATAGCCGTCGGATTATGGGGATAGTTCAAGATCAATAGCTTTGGTTTGGGATACAGATGCTCACAGACCATTGCCACATTATCCAGAAAACGCTGGTCATTACCCAGTGTCACGCTGATTACATTGCCCCCGGCCAGCGCGACACCATAATTGTGGATGGGAAAAGCCGGATCAGGAACCACTGCCGTATCACCCGGACCCAACATTGCCAGACACATATGGCTAAATCCCTCTTTTGAACCAATGGTTGCCAGGACTTCCGTTTCCGGATCCAGTTCCACATTCCAGTTGCGGGCATATTTCAAGGCCATTTCCCGGCGCAGATTAAACACTCCCCTGGAAGCGCTGTATCGATGATTGCGGGGATCCAGAGCAGCCTCACAGAGTTTTTCAATTACCTCTTTGGGAGCTCCATCCATAGGATTTCCCATGCCCAGGTCGATGATGTCGATATCCTGACGGCGTTTTTGCAGCTTGAGCGCATTCAAACGCCCGAACAAGTACGGAGGCAGACGAGTAATTCGCTGCGCAGGCTCAATTTTAAAATCCGGTTTGGTCATAATGATCATCCTCAAAAAAAGCGGTCGGTAACTGTATCGACCGAGGGGATGGATTTCAAAGACTTTTTTCTAAAGGAGACAAAACTATACGGCAAGATTACTTGATTAAACGTATTGACATAGGGTACTCATAGTAGTACCCGTTATTCGCCTGTATCGCGGCCATGATCGTGAACACTAGTCCGACTATTCCCAGTATAATCGCGCCCAATAAAGGAAGGATTAACAACGGAGGAAAACACAGGCAGGGAAGGGCGAATACACCGAGGGCAAAACCATAGATCATCAGCGAAATCTGGAAATTCAGGGCCTCTTTGCCGTGATGGTTTACATAGGGCATATGGTCTTTTTTGATAATCCAGACCAGCAGTGGCCCCAGGATGTTCCCGAAGGGCACGCCGATAAATCCGGCCAGCGCGGCCAGATGGCAGAACATGCCCCATGTGCGGTCATCCGAAGTCAATTCCGTCCGTTGAGAAGGCCCTCCGACGGGGGGTTCCGGAGGCAGGGGAGCATAAGGGTCCTTGTATGAAGTATTCGGATTTGTATTGTTGGATGATTTAAAGTCCTGCATTATTCCATTCCTTATTCGTTACCCTGTATCGGATGCACCCTCTCAATACCTTCTTTGTTTTTCTACTTTCGGTTCTCGGCACAGAACTGTCCCATCAGCATCATAGCCCGGTTGGTTGCCTCGGCCGATCCGTCCATCCGAGCAAAAGCGTCGATCATATCATACAATCTCGAATCGACCTCCTTTTGCCCGTAATGATGATTGACGTTTACAATGCCGGCATCCAGACCGTATTCCATCGCTTTAGCCACATACGCCCTGCAAATACCAATTCGTCGAGCGGGCAAATCACGGCAGCAGTTGCTGATCCCCAGCGAGCAATGTACCCCTTTCATCTTTGAGTCGGATTTGATTTTTTTGATGGTCTCAAAAGCACGGTAGGTGTAACCCGGTACGCCTGGTTCCATCGGCATATCAATCGCGAGTGGGAAGACGGTTGAGTCAAAGAAGATTTCTTGCGGTTTGAAGCTGTGCTGTTTTACCGCTTTGTCAAACAATTGTATTGCCAATTCATACAGTTCATCCACTGAATGCGATCCCCCTGGTCCGGTCGCCTTTTCTTCCGTCATCAGAAGCCCTATAAAAGCGAAAGGGCATTCCTTCTTTAGAGGCATCATTTCATCGGCCGTATATACTTTAATCGAATTGATCAGCGGCAGCTTTACATTGGCTCCCGTACTGTACCACTCCTTGAGTCCAGCCTTGAGCACCTTGTTATCGCTACTGTCCATGCAGGCAGGTACACCTTGTCCCCACCGGCGAACCAGCTTGACATATTGTACCATCAAATCCTTTGCCAGTTGCGGATCACTCTCGCCGAATGCATCCACGTTGATCGCAATATAGTCAGCCCCTTCCTGGGCTTGATCAATAATTAAGGCCTTAATGTAGTTTAATGGACCGCTTTCTTTATCATATGCCCCCGGGCCCAGAGCAACCAATTCCTGCATCACCTTACCGGTTTTGGGAATCGAGGCATGAATGGACTCACCGATGGAAATCAGAGCATTTTTCATCGTATGATCCTTTCCAAACAAGTAGTTAAGGATGGAGGAGCTATGGGACAGGGCGGGATTTCGCGGCTTGTTAATCGTGGTCCGCAAGCGGTCCCGACCGTTCAGTTCCGCCGCTGCGGCAAGGTAAATCTGTTCACCCCTACACACAGTATCAAGGTTGTTACCGCATTTTCCATCCACGGTGGAATCGCCGCATGGAGCATTGGCCAGGCCTTTTTCACAGCCACCCATGGTACAGTAACCAAAATTTTCCGGTAAGTAGCAATCTCCGCACTCCTGGCATTCAAATGCGGTGTATTTGAAGGCTTTTTCCATCATATTGAAGCTTCGATAGGCAAAGCCGCGTCCCTTTTCCGCCCCGGTCATATGCATGATACCACGAAACAGGCGAAATCCTCGGTAGTCCGGATCCAGTATGGATCGGTGCATGAAGTTAAACCATCGTTGTCGGAATTTCTTTTTTGGTCGATCCAGAGAACGACGAGTGCCTTGATCGTCATAGAGATAAAAGGCGTTCTGCGGAGGCGGAAAATATAGATTGTCTTTGAATTGTTCCCAATGATCACCGATTTGAGCCGCCTGTTGCAGGATTTGAACGAAAATATCGTAATTCGGTACACCGCCAAGGTCCACGCCTGTCGCGCCGATCGCCTTATACATGGCTATCTGTTGGGCAGCACGGGCAATATGGGCGTCAAGTTTCTCACTGCGGACCTTCTCATAAAAAGAACCGCTCACATAGCAGCCGGGCAGTTTGCCATCGTGCATAAGACGAGGAGCAGGAGTCATTGTACTTAACAGGTACACATTGCCGACAACAGGGATTTCCAAGCCATTGTCAGCCATGTAACGGAACATTTCCAACGACTTTTTCCAGTCCCAGCCGACCTGTGTGATTAAAAAATCCGCACCGACTGAAATCTTCTTTTCCATCTTGTAATACTGTTGCATCTGTGATGGTTCGGTGTATTTGAAGGGAGAGACGGCGGCTCCTGCCAGGAAGGTTCTCACCTGGTCCCATTGACCTGGTTTGGCCTTGAGCCAGGCTTCTCGATTCATACTGGCAATCATCGCCAGAAGAGAAACCGAATCCAGTTCAAAGACTCCTTTGGCCGAGACAGGTTTGTCCCCTGTAAGTGCCAGAACGGTCTGGATCCCTCTTTCGCGATATCCGATCAAGGAACTGAAAATCGCATCGGTATTGGCATCCTTACAACTTATATGGGGAATCACACCCAGACCATTAAGCAGGTCACTTGATTCGATTTTGGCAATTACATCACCAGGCTCGATATTGGCCACCCCTCCGGGATTCTGTGGCAATGTGATTCCTGCGAATGTAAACTCTCTTGGTATATCATGCCCTGCCTGTTCCTTTGCCCTGGCGAGGAATTTCTCTATCGGCGCATAACTATAGCCCGGCCCGCCGGTTAACTCGGCCAAGACAAGAAATCGTTCCCGTTTTCGCAACGCTTCTTTGAGCTTATTACCTTCCACTTACGTCCTCCATGGCGTAATCGTTTATTCCATTCTGCTCCAGAATATACCTCTGCAAGTTTGTGAATTCCACTGGAAATGCGGATTTTCATCGTTCTATGTAAGAAGGTATAAAATTCCGCTCTTTAAAATGTGGATAACTTGTGAATAACACCTCTTTTAGAGCTTGCGAAGAAGTATATAATAATATTATAATCAATCATTATGTTATTGCATTTTTCCCAAGAGAAAACTTAAATGACTCACTTTTTCTGTTTGGATTATAAGTTCTTTTCTTACAAAAAGATATGAAAAGGAGATAGCGATTGAATTGTATATATACCGTACGGTCGGTATTATGTGATGTTGTCTGACTCTCTTCTTTCTTTCCCCATCTTCAAAGTACGTCCTTTTTCATCACGGTGGATAACTTGTCGAAAAGTCGATCCTGGAGGTCTCGATCAAGAGAATGTTTTCCCTATTTTCACATGCGTCCCTGTATTTGACATTTTATACGATTCGCTAGTTTCAAGAGGTTATCATTTTCTCCTTGAGATGTTTACAGGCACTGTACGAATCATTGCTATCAGTAACAGATGAACAGACCGCAATGCAGTTTACTCCGATAGTCAGAAGTAGATCCAGATTATCCGGCTCAATACCGCCTATAGCGACATGGGATAGCCCCGCCTGTTTAATCCGTTTGATTGCTTCCTGGATGTACTTCAGTCCGGCAACAGGTTCGTATAACTTGGTTTCCGTGGCAAAAGCAGGCCCTAGAGCAACGTAAGTTGGATTATTCGAGATTGCCCGTTCGAGTTGTTCCGAATTATGGGTACTTATTCCAAGGACCATCGGTTTGTGAAATAGATCCCGGACTGGATCCAATGGAAGATCGTTCTGCCCGAGGTGTAGACCATCCATATCGGCAGCTATGGCAATGTCTGCACGGTCATTCATAATTGTAATGACATTATGCTGGGAACCAATCCGGGCCAGTTCACAGGCAAGCCTGTAACAACGGTCGTCCGGAAGGCCTTTGGGACGAAGCTGAAGGCAGTCGGCACCGCCAAGACAACATTGTTCAGCTATATCTGTGACCCACGTATCCGATGTATTCTCATAAACCGTAACCAGGACGTATAATCGAACATTTCTGAATCGTTTGGATGGATCGATGTATAGAATAATATCTTTTTCAAGAGTATAGGCCTCAAAACGCAATTGTTCCAGATCGGCGGCCAAAGACGGATGAAGAACCTGTGCGGTCTCGGTCAGGACCCGCAGAGCTTCAGTAAGCCTTTTTATTGCCGCTGTAAAACAATCCATGGCTTCTGTTCGAGTTAACTGGGCGGGCACTTGCATGCCTTTTCCTACATCCCTTTCGGAATCCCGAGAGGCAATCAGACGATCTGCCGGCAGCTTACTAAGTATGGAACAAAGACGGTGACGAAGGCCTTTGGCACGAGAGCTGAGAAGGGCATTATTAAGGATAAAGCGACAGTATTCCTCTACTACCCGAGCCCCTTCGCGGGCTCGGTTTCCGTTGGCGTCCATAATTCGATACAGACTTTGTTTCATTCGAACGATTATAAGGGGATCGGCGAAAGGAAAAAAAGAAAATCCGACATACTGATACAGAAGTTTTATGCAATTGACAGGAAAGAGGTTTTTTTAGACTATATACAGGTGGAATAGACAGAAAAAATGATTGATTCCTTTGAAAATCAGACGCTTGAACTATTGCCGAATTACTTAATTGATGGTAGCATTCAAGGTTCTATATCAACTACTAGTATAGGAAAGGAGTTTAAATCAAATGGGTACCAATTTGGCTGTGGCCGGAGTAACCGGCGCCGTGGGCCAGGAGTTCCTGGCGATCCTGGAAGAACGTAATTTCCCGATGGAATCGATCAAGATGCTTGCCTCGAGCCGTTCCGTGGGCAAGAAGATCACGTTCAAGGGCACGGAATATACAGTCGAGGAATTGACAGAGAAGAGCTTTGACGGTGTGGATATCGCCCTGTTCAGCGCCGGCGGGGCGCGCAGCAAACAATTTGCCCCAGCCGCAGTCAAGGCCGGTGCGGTCGTGGTGGATAATTCCTCCGCGTTCCGCATGGATCCGGATGTTCCTTTGGTGGTGCCCGAAGTTAATGCCCATGCGATCAAGACGCACAAGGGGATCATCGCCAACCCAAACTGCACGACGATCATCGCCAATGTGCCGGTCTGGCCGCTGCATAAGGCCAATCCGATCCGACGCATGATCGTAAGTTCATATCAGGCCGCCAGTGGTGCCGGAATGGCCGCAATGCTGGAAATGCAGCAGCAGGCCCGCGAAGTGCTCGAGGGCAAGCCGGTCACCTGCAATGTGCTGAAATATCAACTGGCGTTTAACTGTTACTGCCATGACTCGAAAATCAGCCCCAACGGGTATAACGAAGAAGAAACGAAGATGACCAAGGAAACGCACAAAATCTTCGGCGACACTTCGATTGCGATCACCTGCACCTGTGTGCGTGTGCCGGTGCTGCGGAGTCATTCCGAAAGCATCAACCTGGAATTTACTAATCCGATTACGCCGGAGGAAGTGACCGAGATCCTCAAGGCCGCGCCCGGCGTGGATATCATCGACGACCGCGAGAACAATCGGTTCCCCATGCCGACGGATGCCAGCGGCAGGGATGATTGTTATGTCGGCCATATTCGACAGGATGAGTCGATCCCTGACAGGCGAGGGATCAATATCTGGGTTGTCGGTGACCAGTTGCGAAAAGGCGCTGCCCTGAATGCCGTACAAATTGCGGAGGAACTCCTTAAGCGATAAGACAGGAACAATGAGTTAGATTATTATCGCACATAAATAAGAGGGAATCAATCGGGAGGCTTGGGATAATGTCTGAAGATAACGAATCTAGAACTGTTCAGCCCAGCATAAAAAATAAACAGATTGATATGTGGGATCGTCCATATAAAAGATCCCTAATCATATCTCTGATTGTTGCTTTATTAACTCCTTGGATAGCTCCTTACATACCTATGGTAAAAGACCATGTGATACGTTTTTCTTCCGCCTCGTTAGGAGGGATTCTTATAGCTGTATCTGTATTTTATTCATACAGACACAGCACTCAAGGCATATCATGGAAAAGTAAAGTTTCTCTAAGACTTCTATTCCTCATGTTGGGCTTGTCAATATGCGGATTTTTGTCTTTTGCAGGATCTGTATTCCTTCTACCTAAAAATGCTGATCTTCGTCTTTCAGAATACATTGCTTACTCGACTGTCGGTGTATTTATCATCTGGCTTTGTTCTCTGGCTATACCATGTAAAACAAGGAAAATATCCTGACCCCTGTCTCCTGATTTCTTAAATTATGTCCACCCGGAATATCAAGTTGACGATCCAATACGACGGCACAGCCTACCACGGCTGGCAGAGTCAGCGCAATGCCGACACCGTTCAACAACAGATCAGCGAGTCGATTGAGCGGCTGACCACACGTCCCGTCCGGCTGTTCGGCTCTTCCCGTACCGACGCCGGTGTGCATGCCCTGGGGCAGGTGGCCCACTTTCATATCGACTGCCCCGTTCCGACAGAAAATTTCCGCAAGGCACTCAATAAAATTTTGCCCGACGATATCGTGATTACCGATGTTACGGAAGTCGCTCCGGATTTCGATGCGATCAAAGACACCCGTTCCAAGCGGTATCGATATACGATCTGCACGGCAAAGGTGCCTCCGGTGATGCAGGTCCGGTTCTGCTGGCATCGGCCGGGCACGTTGAACGCCGAGGCGATGCAGACCGCGGCTGCCTGTTTGATCGGGAGGCATGACTTCAAGTCGTTTGCTTCGGCGGCCGATAAGCGGCAAAGCTCGGTGCGGACGATATTGGGCAGCTCGGTACAAGGAGAAGGCCCCTGGATATATTATGAGGTGGAAGCGGATGGTTTTCTGTACAATATGGTGCGGAATATCGTGGGAACACTGGTCGAGATCGGTCGCGGGCGATGGCGGGTAGAACGGATGCAGAAGATTCTAGCCGCCCGGGATCGAACCCTGGCCGGTTCGCTGGCCCCGGCATGCGGATTGTGTCTTTTGGAAATTCGATATGACTCGGATGACCGGATAGAGGAATAGATTGGCAGGGATATGGCATCCATGAAGATCGTGCATATCATAACCCGTTTGATCTTGGGCGGGGCCCAGGAAAATACGCTGATCACCTGCAAAGGACTTGCACAGCGAGGTCATGAAGTCACGCTGATTACCGGCCCGGCAATCGGTCCCGAAGGCGAATTGTTCGAACAGGCCCGGGGACAGGGATTTGAGATCATAGTACAGGATCGCCTGATCCGTCCCATCCGTCCGATCAATGATATATTGGCCTATTTCGAATTGAAAAAACTCTTAACAGGGTTGCAACCGGATATCGTTCATACCCATTCGGCCAAAGCCGGCATATTAGGAAGATATGCCGGCGCGGCGATCCGGCCCAGACCGAAAATCATACATACCGTACACGGATTGGCGTTTCATCCCTATCTTCCTGCTCGTGTAAATCGTTTTTACATTGTGATTGAAAAAGCCGCCGCTCGCAAGACCGATGCCTTTCTCTGTGTAGCCGACGCCATGACCGAAACAATGCAGGAAGCAGGTATCGGACGAGACAAGCCCTTTACAACGGCCTACTCGGCCATCGAAGAAGAGCGATTCTTGAATGCACCTGATGTAGAAGAAATTCGCGGTTTTCGTCGTAAGTACGGCATCGGTGAACAGGCGGTGGTACTGGTCTGTATTGCACGATTGACGGAGCTGAAAGGACATGAGTACATTATCGAGTCGGCCCGGCGGCTTTCATCGCATTTTCAGAACTGTATCTGGCTGTTTGTGGGAGATGGCAATCTGGCCGAGGAGATCAAACGCCAGATCCGGCTGGTTAATCTGCAATATCGCTTTAAATTTACAGGGCTATTGCCGCCGGACAAGATCCCGCTTGCGATCCATTCTTCGGATATCCTGGTACACTGTTCCCTGCGCGAGGGTCTGGCCCGGGTTCTGCCGCAGGCGATGTTGTGCGGCAAGCCGGTAATCAGTTTCGATATCGACGGCGCTCGTGAAGTGGTCAATGATCGCACTGGAAGACTTATTAAACCGGAGGATGTAGACAGTCTAACGACCGCTTGTGAAGAACTGATCACCGATACCGCCCTTCGTGACCGTCTCGGTCAGAACGGCCGACACAGTGTGATCGAGAAATTCTCGCCCGATACCATGGTCAACACGATAGAAAAGGTGTATGAAGAATTGTCGGCCTGAAAGCGGCCGCTATTGTCTGTTTTTTATCCCCATGGATTGGGAGGTTCAACACGGGCCATGCGCAACAGCTTAGCGGGTTCTTCTGCAGCGCCGGTACGAGCGGACAGATAAGCGGCTTGAATCACGGACATGGTGTACAGATCGTCTTCCCTGCCCACAAACAGCTTATGCTTTCGGGGGTGATGTTTGCTCAGAGCCACATTTTTCAGCAATTCTTTCAGCCGCTCGGCTTCATCGTAAACATAGGAACGGTCCTCAAGAACTTTACCGTCATTGTTGTGGATCGTGAGCCGATCGTCGGTGACCACAGCGTAACCGTTATCTTTATGCACGCGAAAACGGCATAACCAGGGCCCAAATGTGCGACTGGTTGAGATGCTGCCCAAAAGCGTATCTGAAAAACGCATCGTTGCCACTGCCGTGTCTTCGGTCAGAGAAAGACGCTGGGCTTTGTCGGGAGCATGGTTGGTGCTGATAGAATAGACCTGCTGCGGCAGTGTGAAATTTAAAATAATCTGATCGATCAGGCCATAACATTCATACAGGAGAACTCCCCCGCCGGCCAGTTGCGGATCAGACATCCAGCGATCCCGAGGATCGTTAAACGTTTGGGGAGCATTGCATACGGCGCTGACCAGATGAAACGTGTCCGGTCCCTCCGCCTGCAGATAATCGCGCATATCGCGGAAGGAAGGAGCAAACCGTCTCGTATTGGCCACAATAAAACGGGCCTTTTCACGTTGGGCGGTTGCCATTAATTCGGCGGTCTGTTCAAAATCAAGGCCTGGTGGAATCACTCGAAGTACATCACACTTTCGCTTCAAGGCGGTTCGAACATGCTCATCGCAAATACTCATGGAGCCGGCGACAAAAAGAATGTCCAGGTCATTTCGCACAACAAGCTGTCGGTAATCTTCATAGGCCTGGGCGTTGTATTTCTGCGCCGCCTGCGTGAGCAGATCAGTATCCAGACCCGCCACAGCAACAATCTCATAATGACCGGTGCTTTCGGCGGCTTCCAGAAGCTCCTGTCCCTTCAGATTGAGCCCCAGAATACCGACTTTCAATTTCTCATCGGCCATACTTGTTCCTTAGTGCAGAACCGGCCTGCAAGTAAATGTTTTATCTCGGCTCAGGAAACGGGGCTAACAAAGGTATCAGGAACAGGAAAAGCCGCACAAAAATCGGTTACTTCCTGACCAATTTTACTGATCGCCTGCCCGTCTTCCACATGTTCCGTCACTCGATTCATAAACGCAGCGATTTTATCCATCTCGGATTCTTTCATACCGCGCGTCGTGACGGCGGGGGTGCCGATCCGCAGGCCGCTCGGATTGAACGGTTTGGCCGGATCGTTCGGGATCGTATTGTAGTTAGTCACGATATTGGCACGGTCCAGAGCCTTGGATAATTTCTTACCAAGCATGCCTTTATTCCGCAGATCGATCAGGATCAGATGGTTTTCCGTCCCGCCGCTGACCAATGTAAATCCATACTCGATCAGTTTTTCAGCCAGTCGTTTGGCATTTTTTACAATCTGTTTTGCATAGGCGGCAAATTCGGTTGTGCCGGCCTCTCCGAGAGCAATGGCGATGGCCGAGATCGTATGCATATGCGGCCCGCCCTGCATACCCGGAAAAACCGCCTTATCTACAGCCGCCGCATGCTCATTTGTACACAGAATCATGGAACCCCGGGGGCCACGTAAGCTTTTATGGGTTGTCGTTGTCACTGCCGCTGCGTACGGAATGGGGCTGGGATGGGCCCCGCCTGCGACTAAACCGGCAATATGGGCCATATCTGTAATATGAACCGCACCGACGAGCTTGGCAATATCTTCGAATGCCTTGAAATCGATGATTCTAGGATAAGCTGTAGCCCCGGAAACGATCAGTTTGGGCTTATGCTCTTTGGCCAGGTCTTCGATGGCGTCATAATCCAGCTTTCCCTGGTCATCCAGCGTATATTGCACGGACTTGAAAAACTTCCCCGTCGCGCTGACCTTCCAACCGTGGGTCAGATGCCCTCCGAACGGCAGCGACAAACCCATGATGGTATCTCCCGGCTCGATAAATGCCGAATACGCGGCCAGATTGGCCACTGATCCGGAATAGGGTTGGACATTGGCATGTTGGGCTCCGAAGACCTTTTTGGCCCGCTCCTGTGCCAAGGTTTCGATCTGGTCAGTATTTTGCTGACCCTCATAATATCTCTTGCCGGGATAACCCTCCGAGTATTTGTTGGTCATCCAGCTTCCTGTCGCTTCCATGACCGCCGCAGAGGCATAGTTTTCCGACGGAATCAGTCGGATACACATTTCCTGGCGTTTTCTTTCCTGAACAAGCAGATCATAAACTGCTTTATCTTGTTTGTTAATGGTTGACAACATAGGCCTTTCTCCGTTTTCTATTCCTGTTCAAGGCGTCTTACATACCATACAAGCCGCCGTCGGACAAGTTCTTTATAGGAGTATTTATGGTTGACAAAGGCTGTTGGCTCTGTATGATATGGCGATTCGGCCAGGGGTTATGGAGATACCTGCATAACGATGTCTGCTGCAAATGAGGATGCCAATCTGGATAAGGCGTT
>JAFGPC010000191.1 GCA_016926155.1 Sedimentisphaerales bacterium | reverse complement strand
ATCTTTTTCACGGTGGGCGCTACGGCGATCATGGTATCGGCTTTGAGCGAGGAAATCGCCCTGTACTTTGAACAGAGGCAAATCCCCGCCCAGGTCGAGGCATACAATGAGCGGCTTCGTCAATTGTCGGCCAAGTATGAACTACAGATCGCCCAGCTCAAGGCTGATCCGTCTTTGAAGGAAAAGTTACGGACCTATACCTTTAATGAGAAGCCCGAGGAGGAGGATACCGTTTTTCCCGAGGCATCTGCTACCGATCTGGCCGAGGCCAAGGCGGCCCTGATGAGCGAACTGGATTCCAGGCCTGAATCGCAGCCGATTCCAAAGTGGGTTCTCCGCTGTTCCGAGCCTCAAATCCGAAAGACATTGCTGGTGGCCGGTATAGGCTTGGTACTGATTACGTTTATCTTTTTCGGTACGCCTTGCCGCCGGACTGTTGCAGTAGAGATCGAAGACTGATCATTACTCCAGTTTCAAGAGTTTAAGGCCGGTTTGCGGATCGAACTTACGCGAGGCTTCAATACCTGTTATTTCGAGGATCGTCACTTCCAGAATCAGGAATGTGGAAGCCCCCCCGCGCGGGCAGCCAACCATAGCCATATCTCCCTTGCCCAGCGCGGTATGAATATGCAATTTTGGTCCTTCGTCGTCCCAGTAGAGCGTTCCGGCGCCAAGTACCTCGCCCGGCCCGACAAACTCACGGAAATCGCCTACGATTTTCGGGGTTTCCTGTTTTGGACCCACGACGACAGAGGCCTTGCGGATCCCCCCGGTGATCAGAACCGCCGCCGCTCGGATGTTCTCTTTCTGTGCGACCGATTGAATGGATTCGTACAGGTCGTCCCCTTCACTGAGCCGCATCGCGATGACTCGACCAATATTGCCTGTCGTATATTCCATGACTTCCCTTCCTGTCAAATATATCCGGAACGATTCTATCTTTGGAGAGTTGAAAGAAAAGGAAAAACATGCTGAATGCATCATCGAGGTGTTATAGATGAGCAAACAGGGTTGCTTGGGTTTTGGATACCTACAGTGTGGAATTCTATGGTAAGTCTAATGCGATGAGGAGAGAACCTCAAAATTCATGTTGTCAATACTTTTACTGTGTGCAAAGGTTAACTCGTATTGTTGTTCGCTGTACCAGTCCGGATTCAGTTTTTCCGGATGAGCTGTGACCAGAAGACGACCGGTTGGAACTCGATACTGCCATGATCCGTCTGGCTGACTGATAAGCCATGTAGAGTAACGTGGACTGGCTTCAGAAAAGACGAGTATATCCACACCGCCGAGGCCTATCCCATCTGTATCCATCACCTTCCCTTGAATGATTTGACCTTCCTCCAATGTAAGTACGATATTCTTTTGTGTTTGACCAGGCTTTAGATCATGTAGATGAATGGCTCGAGCGATCCAATTCGGAGTTTGTGTTTTGTCTTGTTTATCCGGATCCATCTGAACGTAACACTCTGTCGGTTTGATTCCACTTACTCGGAATCGACCCTCATCATCCGTAATCGTTCTTCCCAGAATGTTCCTGTTCTCAATACTTTGTACCAGTACGGGTATTCCTGTCATCGGTTTGCTATTCTGTTTGAGAACGACCTTACCCTCGATGGTTACAGCTCGAAGCATGCCGATCTGAACATTCTCAGGATTCTGATGATGAATCCGAAATTCAGTGTATCCCATTCCATCCTGGGAGATAACACGGTTATTGAATTCTCCGATTCTCACATGGTCGCCGGATGACTGAACATGATCTGGGGCTGTAACAATTAAACTGATTCCGCTATTATCCGGCATATCAGGCAGGATGAACGCTCCCTTTGCATCTGTATTTGTTGATGGGGCAAGGGAATAGATACTTTCAGGAAAGAAAAAGGAAAGCATCTGCTGTTCTTTCCAATTTCTCCAGCCACTGACTCGTACAGTGGTATTCGGCAGAGGTCGCCCCGATTCATCCACAACCTGTCCTCGGATGGTTATTCCGGGTGATAGAATCAGGCTTTGTTCAGCATCGTCTGATGATATTTTACGGATCCAGTTCCACTGCTTGGCCTGAAATCCATAACCGTTCTTTTTCACAATCAGGTATTGAAAATGTCCTTCTCTCTCGGCCGGCAAAAGCGGCTCTTGAAATTGAAACTGTCCTTGTAAGTCGGTGGTGGTTTGAAAAACACGCAGTGGCCATCCTGGTCCTCGATCCTCCCCAATGGTAATCTCCGTTCCCGGAATAGGGCTGCCTCTCGGATCCATCACGCTTCCTCTAAGAAAAATGCTTTCTCCGGTTGGCTTTTGATAGATCTGCTTAGAGCCACTGGGCTTTTCAGTGGCGAAAGGGTATCGAGTTTTTCGAGTATCGTTGCTTGTAGATACGGCGATATTCTTTTCTGTAATATCTGCTTTTGGTATGTCTTTTTCCGTTGTTCCAACTGCTGGTGGATCAAAGGAATCAGAATTGACGAGCTTACCTATTGATTGAAGCACGTCCCGCAGATAGGGATTCTTACGGAGATCCGAACTTCCCTCCATCATACTCGGATTGATACGTATTGCATTGGCTGGAAGATAATCCGG
Source organism: Sedimentisphaerales bacterium (assembly GCA_016926155.1). Lineage (GTDB taxonomy): Bacteria > Planctomycetota > Phycisphaerae > Sedimentisphaerales > Anaerohalosphaeraceae > JAFGGE01. Next base: position 5,089 of record JAFGPC010000191.1, on the reverse strand, counting down.
ATCTTCCTTTTTCAGATCGTATTGCCAGGGATCAAGAGAGATAGTTGGCATATTGGCCGTGTAGGATGACGCTCCCGTCCAGAAAGCGCCAAGGTACAAACGCTTGCCCTGAACTACGACGACGAAGGGAATCCCCCAGACACTTGGTTTTTCCGGCAGGAAGGATCGAGCCTTTTGTTTCAAATAGATCGTTTGTTTTTCCCAGTCATATTCGAGGATATCCGTATCAGTAAACAATGGTTTATCATCGATAATTAATCCTTCCAGAGGATAATTTTCAGGTCGCATTGCATCGAATCGGTCGGCGCCTTTGTTCCCTTTCTCGGAAAAGAGGATCCGTCTTTGCGGGCCCTTTTCACTTCCGCTGAATGGGAATGCATGTTCATGGCCCAGAACACGATAGATGGCGAATGAATAGGATGGTAAGACGGAATTTGGGATCGTTGAATTACCGGATTCGGGTTTTGCTGAAACGATACCCAGTTGTTTCAGACGTTCCATATTGCAGAATAACACACGACCGTCGGCAAAAGCTACATAGGTCCCTTCATTATACCGCAGCAGGGTTTTATCATAGGCAATGGGAGTTTCGGCGATAGTGTCCTTATCCCAAATTTTTCCTTTTGCAAGGTAGACAATATGCTGTCGAATCCACTGGTTTTTTTGTGGAATTGGAATATTCTTGTCATGGAGAACAATTAAAGTGTCGGGGAATTTGTTGTTGTTTTCCTGTCCCCAGGCCAGAAAATCCAGAGTAATCCGTTTCAATGTTTCGGCATGTTCCCGGTATTGTCTGGCTTTTTCGATTTCACGTGTAACATTAAGCTCTTTTAATAGGTCTTCTTTGCAGAATTCCACGTGTCCGTCGGCAAATGCGACCGTGGTTTCGCCCCATTCCATTAGGAGGTCTTTGTCATAGGCGAGAAGAAACAACTGGGGCTGACGGATTTCTGATATCTTCCGGCCGGGTGCAAGGTATCGGATGCTGGACAATCTTTCGATATCACTTTTAACGTAGAAGTTGTCGACTAACTCCTGAAGACTGGCGGGGAATCGACCATCCTGATTCTCCGCGTATAAAATACAGCCCAATGCGACGGACTTGAGTGTTTTCATGGAGGTATCTCGCCGATGAACGCTTGCCGCCTGTGAAATGGCGTCCAAGACGGCAGAGGGTAAATCACTGGATGAGGATATATCTCCACTTGCCTGATCCGGGATGAGAAGGCGCATGCCGGGACGCAATTGATCCGGACTTGAGAGCTTGTCTCGATTGGCGTCGATAATGGTTTTCCACTTTTCCCGCGATCCATAGTACTTTTCGGCAATGTCGGCAAGGGTATCACCCGGCTGGACTTGATATATATGAGTGGGGCTTCTATCCGGTTTTACTGAAACAGTGGATGCGGATGGAGATGGCTCCATGCTCTCCACAAGAGTTGATTTGACCAGGAGCAGAAGTTTGGCGTTGGAATCGTCCGGCTTATCTGTTTCATCCGGTCCGGATAACGGATTGAAATTTGAAGGAACAGTAATTCCACCCAGCAGAATCGTACCCTCATTTGGCAGAATAACCTGAGAGACGACCTCCGTTTTTTCCATGGTGGGAGCATAACGGGTTTGCCCCTGGCTGTCATGGAATTCATTCAAGGACAAAATCCTGCTGAAAACAGCTTCGATATCCAGGATAATATTGTCATTGTCTGTGACTTCCGGCAGAAGCTTGATCTGAATGCCATGGAAGATTGTTTTTATATCAGGCTGATTCTGCGTATTGTAGCCTGCAATATACTCAAGAGTATCCCCGATTTGGAGCTCGGCTGTTTCTCTGTTTTTTGTAATCACTCTGGGAGCAGTCAAAACACGTGTCTTTGCATGTGTATAAAGTTGGTTGAGTCGTTCTGCCAGTTCTGTACTGATCAATCCATTTTTAAGAGGAAGATTCAGGTCTTCTACGGATTGAATTGCTTTTTCCGGAATAACCATAACTTTGGTTTCGATTGAGACAGCCTTTATACTTTTCTGTCCGCTGGACTGTTCCCCAGTCAAGGACTTAAGAAGCTCCATCTTTGGTTCAGGGTCAATTCGTCTGAACATCTTTGCCATGCCGCCCATGCCGCCGGGGCCGTTCCAACGGACATACAGCACGTCTGGATTTTGGCTGGTCTCAATCTTAAAACGATGTCCATACTCATTCAGTTGTATAGTTCGATCCGGACCGAGGGTGTCAGTATCCTGATGTCCGTTGGAATAGAGGACAACCACTCGGCCATCCGGGAAGATTGCCATCTGCTCTTCATCTCCCATCGGATTTTCAAAGAACCATGTGCCGATAAATTCTTCACCTATATTTTGCTCTGTGGATTCGATTGGTGTTGGTTCAATGGAAAAAGGAGTAACAAGAGCTATGGCTGGATCGTATGTTTGACCTGGTTCTTCGACAAACCAGACATCAACAAGACGAGATTCAATGGAGAAGTGCAGATTGGTCTGATCAGATATGTTTTGCAAAAGAAGTTTGAGCTTTCGAGCTTTCTCGTCTGGATTTTTGACTTGGCTTAAATAGGCGGAGTGTTGATGATCATAGCCGATGGAGACTTCGCCGGAAGGTTGGGTATTGTCGATGACGGGTATACCAACGCGGTCGCCGATTGCCTGGATCAACTCGTTGACCGAATCGGCATGGCCGCCCCCTCCTCCACTATCTGGTTCGTATTGATCGGAAAACATGATAATCCGTCGTTCGCTTTTGGTGGGTTGAAAATGATAATTTCCAGTAACAACAATAGACTGTCGTCGAACCTGCCGTTTTTCGAATATGATGTCCATATCGAGTTGATTGTGGAGGATGCTTGCCAACTCGTTCAGTCTGTTCTCTATGGGAGCCTCGTTGCGGAGAATCCAATCACCCGTGACCGGAGCCTTAAGAATGGCCTCGGTTCCTTCGAATTCGTAGTTCTTCATATGCATTACATGAGTTAATGCGGATCGTAGATCCGGATCGCTGGCAGAGAAACAAAGACCCCAGGATTTGCGTCCTTCTCGGTCCCAATGAAAAACAAAACGGCTGGGTGGTTCATGGATCAGCTCGTACTGATCCTTCTCTTCTACACGATAGTAGATTTCCCGTTCCGGTATGAACGGTGGGGCGATTCGCTTTAGAATCTGATTTTCTTCCAGCCGATATACCTGGTCAAATCGTTCCCGCCATGGGGCATCGGCTTGCAAGAGTGATTGATCCGGTTTTTCCACCTGATCAGAATCCTTTTCGGAATAGGCCTGGCGTCTGGTCAGGGCGATTGTCGTGGGAATGGCAAATGTGGCGATAAGCAAGACAATCAAAACGGCTAAAAGAGTAGGACTCTTATAAAATCTTCGACCGGGTTTCATGATAGTCTTGATTCGGTCTTCTATGTTCTTAATCGGACCGGCCACAGCCAGTGACGGCGTCGGAAGTGAAGTTTGATATTCGTGAACGAGAGTTGTTACAATGGCAGATCCGTACTCTCTTGGTGAGGCATTCAAAGTAGCAATAGCGGCTTCGTCACAGCTCTTCTCTCGTTCATTGCGAATGATCCGGTTGGCGATCCAGACCAGGGGATGGAAGAAATAAATGGCTTGAGAGAGGATTTGCAGCAGGTTCACCAAGGCATCGAACCGTTTGACATGGGCCAGTTCATGGGCCAGGACTTCCCGTCGATGCCTTGGATTGTCCGTACTCATGAAATCACCGGGTAAATAAATAGCGCCTCGAAAAATCCCCCAGACAAAGGGCTGGCTGATGCCATCCACAATGTATACTGTGGGTTGGAGTTGTTCGGGTTGGATTAATTCTTCGAAAAGACGCAGTATTGTGGGAGGTGAGACACAACGAAGTCTGACAAGCTTGTAGTGCATCCATATTGCTTTACCTAAGAAGTAGATTGTAAAACATAACATACCTAGAGCCCAAATCAGTGCAAACCAGGTAGTTGCGGGAATCTGGTTCAGTTTCTGCTTCCATGTGGGTGAAGGTGTCGGAAGCGGGTCGCTTAGAATCGGTGAAATTGAACTTTCAGACAAGAGAGGGGCTGGTATATATGTTCCCGTATAATCTAAGACCATCGTGGATGGAGTACTCGGTTTTGGTGGTTCCGGTAGGATGGCCAGGGAGATGGTGAACATGGGGGGGATGAGGCATTTAGCGAGGATCAGGAGCCAGAGAAGGTAGCGAATATGGGCCGATCTCCCTCGAAGGAAATAGCATATAACCGCGACAATCACAAATAAGATAACGATGTGACAGCTTTGTGTGAGAAAATATTTACTGAAGTGTTCTGCAGTGGATTGCATGGTTATTCTCCTTGGAGCCCAATATTATCGGTCGTATTTTTGTTTTCTGAATCATGGTTGTCAACCAATTCCCGAAGTCGTTCGATATCTTCTACAGTGATCTGGTTATGGCGGGCTAAATGCTGAACCAGGGGCACTGGATCACCTCCGAAAAGCTTTTCCAGAAAAGAACTTATGGCAGAAGACACCACTTGCTCCCGCCGAGCGTAGGGTTGAAAAACATGTGCTTTTCCTTCGATTGTATGTGTGACATACCCTTTTTTCTCCAATCGACGCAGGAGGGTTTGTACAGTTGCGTAGGTGATTTGACGTTCTGATGGTAATTTTTCATAGATTTGCTGTACGGTTCCAGTGCCGATTTCCCAGAGGAGCCTTAGAATTTCCGTTTCGGCCGGGCTGAGTGGTTGAAGTGAATCATTGGATTTGATTGCCATTGCTTATCTCCTTTTACATTTGTACAATTAAAATATCGTACATTTGTACAACATGTCAAGTGCAGTTTTATTTTTTTATGAACATGGGTCTTACTTCCAATAGAAAATTATGGTTCTGTGGTGTTTTTAATAGTAAAAACATCGATTTTCTATATTGAAATTTTTGAGTTTTTTCGAGAACCGCTGTTGTCATGCAGCGTACAAATGGCAATGGGACAAGCTTAAAAAGTAAATAACAGCAATCGTTTCTTTCTCCTTATCAAGACCAGATTGCCGATGCCAACCGAAAAAAGCAGCGTCGCCCTCCTTTTTCGACGCTGCTT
>JAFGPC010000190.1 GCA_016926155.1 Sedimentisphaerales bacterium | reverse complement strand
GGGTTGGTGGCCACCAACCCACCGGCCCGAACGCTATGCGTTGGACACTTGTCCAGCACAATAGCATGGGAAATGCAAGATACAAGGTTGGTCACGAAGTAGCCAAGTAGATTGGGCAAAAAGTAGGCTGGACCGTGTCCACGCGGTTTGTTTGTTAATCTGATTTTATAGGTGGCGTTCCATGATCTTCTGAGTCCATGTGGTGCCATTTCCGGAGAATAACAATGAGGCTTTCGATACTTTATTTGATACTGGCAATTTGTATGGCTGGATGCCAATCCGTGCAGAAAGACGGATTGTGTTCACCGTCCGAAACAATTACATACACCTCCAAAGATGGAACGATAGAAATCAAGCCCCGCCTGAAATATGAATTGATCCTCAGTATTCATGTCCTGGTGAACGCGGAAGATCATCATCAACTGTTTATACCCTGGGCCGAGCAGATGCGAAAGGACCTGTCGAAAGCGACGCTTGCGGATGCCCAATTCCTGGGCCGCAAAGTGCATGAATGGCAGTTGTGTTCGCTGGTAGCCAATTATGACGGGCCGGATAATATCGAATGCCTGACCGATTACATCGAACATGAATACAGAGGTCCCATCAACCGTTGGGCCTTGTGGCTGAAGACCGATCCCAGGTTCTGGTTTACGGATTTCGCCTCCTGGTATGCGGATTTTCTGCGGCGGTATTATTACGAAGGATTTGAAAAAAGCTGGCTCGCCGAACAGAAGCAACTGGTCTTTGACGATGCCAGAAGCGTATCCATGGAATTGGAAAAACTGAACTTTTCCATCCCGGAATTTATGGAAGAGCATACCGGCCGCCGCTTCCGCGACAACACTAAGACCATCTATTATCCTTCCAGTTTCAGTCGGCCCTGCCATGCCTATGGATTCTGTGAGAATGGAACAAACGTGGCCTTGTATCAGATTGGCAACGGACTCCTGGGGCTGGTACACAATGCATTCCATGAACTCATGCACGGGCTGATCCACGGATGGCAGGAAGCCGAACGAATGAAAAAGCCAATTAAAGAACTGGGCAAAAAGCCGGCCTTTCAGGTTTTTGCAGACAAAGGTAACTACCGGTATCCGGACGGCTGGGTGGAAGAGATCATGGTTCATTCGGTGGCCAATTATTTCACTTATAAAGCCGGATTTATGAGTGAGGAACGGATTCGATCACATCAGGTCAGCTATGGCCCGTATGAAGCCGCCGTTTATGATGCGATCTTCGATGCCTATGATCGGTTTGAAACGATCGATGATTTTATCTTTTATGCGATAACGCATATCCAGGCCACGGACGATCCGAACAAGCCTTTTCTTTATGTCGGGCAAACTAACTGATACAGATATAGGAAAACAAATTAGGGAAATAGGCATAAGGCCTTCTATTGTTTGCCCACTCCTTTTTTTCTGTATTACCTGTCACAGGTAAACGGGAAACACGTCTTTATAGACGGGGACAATAAAACCTTGTGGTTTGAGTACGGCCGGTTACAATGCCATTTTGAAAAGGCCGGTTTTTCAAAATGAAAGGGGTACTATGCCATTTCGAAGAGTCACAGTGAGAGTGGATGATTTCGATCTTCAAAGGATGACATCCGCAACCTTTAAATGGGCCGAAATCGCACTCGTAATGATCCTCATCTTGGTAGGCGCGGCCTCTTCCGTCTACACGGTCCCGACGGATTCGGTGGGCGTGATCAAACGGTTTGGCAGTTATCATCGGTCGACGGAGCCCGGGATCCATGTAAAAATCCCGTTTTGGATTGAAACCGTAACAGCCGTGCCCGTCAAAAAGGTGCAGAAAGAAGAGTTTGGATTTCGGACGTTGAAAGCAGGGGTAGATTCCCAGTACCTGGGAGCGGAAGAAATCGATTCTGCCAGATATACGACAGATGAGTTGATCCGCCTGATCGAACAAAGCGGAGAAAGAGCCCCACGAGCGGCTTTTACGCAATTGGGTCAGATGGCTCGGGACATTCTTCGCAGTGAGTATATCATGCTCACCGGAGACCTGAACATTGTGGATGTCGAGTGGATTGCCCAATATAAGATCAAAGATGCCGGAATGTACTTGTTTAACATCAAAGAACCCAGGCAGACCATACGGGATGCCAGCCAGGCGGTGATGCGGCAGCTTGTCGGAAACGGCAGTGTCGACGAAGCCATCACTATCGGCAGAATTGAATATGAGAATTCAGCCAGGGACATGCTGCAAACGTTGCTGGATGAATATGAGACGGGCATTCAGATCGTAACTGTGAAGCTGCAATCGTCCAATCCTCCCCTTAAGGTCAGACCGGCTTTCAATGAGGTAAATAAGGCACTCCAGCAAAAGGAACAGCGTATTAATGAAGCTATGAAGGAGTATAACGAGACAATACCCAAAACCAAAGGGGAAGCCAAAAAATTGATTGAGACGGCTCGGGGATATGCCGCCGAGCGTGTGAACAGGGCCGAAGGAGATGCCGCCAAATTCATGAGCATCTATACCGAATATGAAAAGGCGCCGGATATTACTAAACAGAGAATGTATCTGGAAGCCATGTCTAAATTGCTTCCGCAGATTTCGGAAAAATGGATCATTGAGCAAGGTGGGGCCGAAGGTGGACTCCTGATGAAACTGGATCTTGAAAACAGCAAGGACTAGCATCTACATATGCCTTGAATACGGAGCCTTCCTCCAATCGAAAGGAATATCAATGAGTCGTCTGATACGAATATTGATTCTTGTGATTTTAGCGGTCGTACTCTCTTCTTCCATGTATATCGTGGATCAGACCGAACAGGCGGTTGTGACGCAGTTTGGAAAACCGGTCAGGGTGATTATCAATCCTATTGAGGGAAAGGACAGGGAAGAAACCCTGTCTGGGTTGAAAGCGAAATATGCCGCCGAAGGGATTCGGATTTCCGAGGGGGCCGGGCTGCGATTTCGGATTCCCTTCGTACAACAAGCGAAGAAATTCGAGAGGCGTCTGGTGCGATGGAACGGATATCCCGAACAAATCCCCACCAAAGACAAGAAATATATCTGGGTCGATTCCACAGCACGATGGTACATTAAAGATCCTCTCCAGTTTTTACGCTCGGTTGGAACTGTGGAACAGGCGCATGCCAGATTGGATGATATCATCGATTCCAGTACGCGAAACTCGATTACTAAACGAGATCTGATCGAAATCGTCCGAACGGACAATCGTCCGATGCGTGTGGCCGAAGAGGAACTCCGGGAGACAACGGAAGTCGGCCAGGTCACCGAAGGCCGTCCGGAAATCGTCGCCGAAATCACAGAAGTATCTCAGATGGCCTGTGAGGAGTATGGAATTGGGATCCACAGTTCGGGTGTTTTGATCAAAGGTCTTACCTATGTCCAGGAGGTCAAGGACAAGATCGAAGAACGGATGGTGGAGGAAAGGCAAAGGATCGCCAAGAAGTACACATCCGAGGGGGAAGGGGAATTCGAGCGGATTATGGGGGAAAAAGAACGGGAGTTGAAAACAATTCTATCTGAGGCGTATAAGACGGCCAAGGAAATCGAAGGCCAGGCGGACGCCAAGGCGACGGAAATCTATGCAGCGGCATTTGGAACCGATCCGGATTTCTACCGATTCTGGAAAACGCTGGAGTTATACGAGGAATCCTTGGGCGGAGAAAAAACAAGGTTGATCCTTGGGACAGACAATCCACTCCTCGAATGGATTAAAGGAGCTGATTCAAAAACCGAAGATTCAATATTATCCAAATAACAAGGGACAACCAAAGCGGATGTCCCTTGTTAAATTCCGTATCCTTTGAGGTTTACATGGTCTTATAGCGTGGCCCGCCGGCGCCTTCAGGTACGGTCCAGCGAATGTTGTCAAACGGGCACTTCCGCTGGCACGTCTTGCAATGCAGGCAGTTGGAAGGATTGGCTGCCTTGGGCTGATCCTGAATCTTCTCATAGACGCCTGCCGGACAGAAGGTGATGCAGGGAGCGCCGAACTTGCTCAGGCACTTTTCAACGCAGATGGTCTCGTCCTGGATGATCAGATGACAGGGCTCTTCCTCCCGATGCTCAGTTGCCGCGACCGCTGTAAATGTGTCCTTGTCGAATTTCACGGAAGGCTTGAGCCGATACCGTGCGGTTGTCAACTCTTGCCAATCGGATTCGATATCGAATTGGGGCAGCCACTTGCCCAGCACGCTGAGCGGCATTCCCTGCAGCGGTCCGAATTTGGCGACGGTCTGACGGAAATTCTTGGCCGTTTCCATTTCCGCAAACACACCTGCCTCGGTGAGCAGTGTGGTATACTGCTCGGCGGTTCCGGATGTATTGTTCAATGTCTGGCATATTGCGTTGCCCGCGGCTATACCCGATTCAATAGCATTGTGCAGGCCCTTGATCTTGCACATGTTCACAAAGCCCGCGCTGTCGCCCAGTAGTAGTACATTGCTCTTGCCCACGGCGTTAGTCGCGGGATCGCGCGGAATCGCGTAAAATCCACCTTCCGGAATCATCTTGGCCCCAGCCTCGATCACCTCGCCGCCTTCGATAAACTGCTTGACAAAGGCATGTCCTTTGAACTGCGTCAGGGCATCCTGAGGATTGAAGTCGCACGGGTGCCAATCCAGACCGACGATCATACCCACGGCGATCCTGTTTTCACCCATGGCGTACATGATCCCGCCGCCGAACATGCCCGGCCCGATCACCGGCGTCCAGATCGGATATCCCATTGCATGTACGACATGGCCGTCGCCGAATTTGGCATACTGCTCGTCGCTGACCCGGATCATTTCTTTGACGCCGACCGAATAAAGCTGTTTGGCTTGTCGCTTGAGTCCGGCCTTGTCGATGAATTTCTCGGCCAGCAGGCCGTCGCAGCCTTCGGCGATTACGATAATATCCGCCTCGATTGTCTCCCCGGCCACATAGTTGCATTGCTTTTCGCCGTGTTTGTCGAGACCCTGGTCGATCAGCTTGACACCGGTAGCCTTGCCTGTCGCTGCATCGTAATGGATATCCTCCACGGCAAAACCGTGGACTACTTCTACACCCATGCCTTTGGCGATATCGCTCAGCCAGGAGGTAAGCTGTGCAATCGAGCAGATGTAATCGCCGTGATGCACCATCTGGCCGAAGCCCAGCTTCATCTTGGCGGCCATCTTGATCATGCTGATGATATTGAAAGACAGGTTCTTGCCCGGCAGAAAGAGGACCTCATCCTTTTCCACTTTGCTGACCAGCACCTTTTTTGCCTGATCGCTTTCCTGCCAGTCGGGCACAGCCGAATCCAGCAGTTTGTGAAGAGCGCCTGGTTCAAGTACAGCGCCGGACAGATTATGATTGCCCGGACCGGCCGCCTTGTCGACAACAACGACCTCAACGTTCGGATCGGCTTTCTTCAATGTGATGGCAGCCGATAATCCCGCTGGGCCGGCGCCCACGATCAATACTGAAACCTGATTCAAAGTACTGTCATTTGACATATATTCTCTTTCCATTCAATCATTGCTCTGGCTCTTTGCTGTCCGCCTGTTCTGTATCTATTCGGCGGCCTGAATCTCCTGGACCAGTTTTGGCACGATCTGGTTCACGTCTCCGATGATATAATAATCGGCGCTCTTGAAGATCGGGGCGTTGGGATCGGTATTGATCGCGACAATGACTTCCGTATTGGCCACGCCGATCATGTGCTGAATCGCGCCGGAGATGCCCATCGCCACATACAATTTTGGTCCTACGGCGGTTCCGGTCTGGCCGACCTGGTGGATCCGCTCGGCGAAGCCCTGTTCCACCGCGGTACGCGATGCCCCTAGTTCCACGGCAGCCCCCGTCTTACCGGAAATAGCGCTCATCAGGCTTTTGATCTTATTCTCGAAATTGGTTCGGTCCTGCAAGCCTTTGCCGCCCGAGATAATGACTTCGGCGTCGAAGTTCACTTCCCCGGTGCCCATCTCGGTCTTGATGATTCGCAGGCTCACATCTTCTTCGGTCAACTCGACCTGTTCATTGATGATCTGTCCTTTGCGGCTGTAATCTTTAGTGAGAGCCTGCATCACGCCCGGTCGGGCCGTTGCCATCTGGCAGCCGGAATCCTTGGTGCAGATTGTGGCCATCACGTTTCCACCCAGGGCCGGCCGGGTTTGGAACAGACAGGCAATCTGGCCCTTGCGGGAACTGTCGTTGATCGCCAGTCCGGTACAGTCGGCCGTTAAACCGCACTGCACGCGATAGCTGACCATCGGTGCCAGAACACGACCCTGCGGGGTAGCGCCGTATAAAACAATCTGCGGTTTATGCCGTTCGATTGTGGTAGCAATCGCTTTACGATAGGCCGTCGGATCGAATTCTTTGAGTAAGGGATGTTCGATAGCGTACACTTTATCAGCGCCGGCGGCGATCAGGTCCTTTGTCATGGGTTGTATGTTCTCGCCGGCGATCACCACGCCACATTCCACGTTCAGTGAATCGGCCAGGTCACGCGCCTTGCCCAGCAATTCAAATGTGGCCGAATTGGGTGCGGTTCCATCGTGTTCAGCACATACCCAAACCTCACCTGAGTATGTAGGTGTATTCGCTTTCAATCCATCCAGCATATCCTCCAGGGCCTTGACACGGTAAGCACCATCCGCTTTTTCGACAATCTGTTCTTTTTTCGCATCATCGATCTGGGACAAATCCTGAATTCCCATCTCTTTGAAAATGTCCATCAGAAGCTTGTAATCCTGGGCTTCTTTTTCCAAGCCTTCAAAGGAACGGTCAAACTTGTCCGGTCGATCGTCCGGAAGCAGGTAATGTTTTTTCTTTTCGGCCTCGGTTTCCTGGGCTTTAACCTCTGCCGAAGCCGCTTCGACCAGGATACGAGCCAGTTCTTTCACATCGGTGATTTCCTGGCATTTTCGTGTGGTCTTGCCCGGCGGGAACACACGGATCACGCGTGTCTTGGAACCCTTGACGCCGATATATTCGGCATTGATATCCGAAGCGGTCCACTGGGAAACCTGGCTCTTATTGGCCCGTCGAGTTCGGGAAAAGGTTGGATAAACGGGGAATTCGTATTTAGCTACAGTCACGACCACGGGCAGTTTCTTGGCTTCCACAATCTGGCTGCCACCGCTGATAATGCGTGTAAATCGGAATGTTTCATTTATAAATTCGGCCTCAGTTGCGTAGGCAATACAAGGTAGCTTCAGTTCCTCTGCGAGTTGAGCGGGGACCTGGGCCGTATCGCCGTCGACCGACTGCATGCCGGCGATGATATAATAATCGCTACTACCTCCGAATTTCTCGGCTACGATCTTACGCACACCATAAGCCAGCGGATTGGCCGTGGCGACCGTATCGGCCCCGCCTAATGCCCGGTCGGTCAAAAGGACTACATCATCGGCACAACGGGCCAGGCTGTAACGCAACACCTCTTCAGCCATCGGGGGACCCATCGAAAGGCAGATCAATTTGGTGTCTTTGTCCCCTGAAAGCACACGCATCTGGTTGGCGAATGCCAGTGCCTGAGCGTCATGCTCATTGATCACGCTCGGCAGGCGGGTTCGGATCAGGTTCCCCGTCTCCGGATCGAAGGCATTATCCGTGATCTGAGACACATCCGGCACCTGTTTGACCAATACAATGTAATGACTCATAGGGGTCCTTCGTGATTTAACTTTTTTGACATACCTTACTTACGTCATTTTCGCTTATGCTTACCAGACTCTTAGCCGGGTTCAAAAAAGAACCTTAAGTATAACGAATGAGCATCGTTTTTCCACTCAAAAATATGGAAATTGAATAGACTTCGTAGCAGGCTTCATGGGGCAGGATGAGTTGACGAGACCTGAATCCATGGGAATAACGATAGAATACAATCATCAAAATTCCCGGTAAAAAGCTTGATTTGTCCGTCTCTAGCCGTAACAATACTGCCACCGCAAATAAAATGGAAATGGTTGATTGAAGGTGGAAGATATGGCAGATCTACAAGCATTGTCCGAAGCGATTATTCGAGGGGACCAGAATACGGCCGTCGAAATTACGAAGCAAGCACTTGCCGAAGGCACAGCACCGGAAGCCGTTTTAAATGATGGCCTAATTGCTGGGATGAATGTGATCGGTGTGCGTTTTAAAGCCAATGAGGTATATATTCCGGAGGTCCTGATCGCCGCTCGCGCCATGAAAATGGCGATGGAGATACTGGAACCCAAACTGATCGAGGCAGGCGTGGAACCGTTGGGCAAGGCGATTCTGGGTACAGTCCAGGGAGATCTGCACGATATCGGTAAGAATCTGGTGGTAATGATGCTCAAGGGAGCGGGTTTTGAAGTGATTGATGCCGGGGTCGATGTTTCGCCTGCCGACTTTGTTGCCAAAGCCAAAGAAAACAGTGCTCAGATTGTGGGGCTCAGTGCTTTGCTGACAACGACCATGCCTGCCATGGAAAAGACCATACAGGCGTTTCGTGAGGCGGGATTAGGCACCAAGGTGATGATCGGCGGAGCGCCCGTGACACAAAATTTTGCCGACAAGATCGGTGCCGATGCCTATGCCGCCGACGCTGCTACCGCCGTTGACATTGCCAAGAGCCTGCTCAACTGACGAAAAAGAGGGGTATTCTTATAGAGATAGCGGCGCGCCCTATTCAGGCGCGCTGTTGTCTTGCGCACGTCCGCTATTTCAAGGACCAGTCGGCGGGACAATAGTCGAACCACCAGGCTGACAGGACGGCAAAGTCGGAAATATCCACGTCGCCGCTTTGGTCAAAGTCTGCTGGGGAGAACGATGCACCGGGTGTCATTGACAACCATTGTTCCATGAAAAGCATCAGGTCCGTCAGATTGACCACACAGCCGAAGTTGCCCGGCCAGAAGCCCGCGCTGAGAACATGCGGATCGGCACTGCTTACCCCCGTGTCTGTCTGTCCGATCGTTCCGACCAACTCATACGGCCCACCTGTACTCGTTCCCCCTCCACCATCGATGGTATACCAGGTGATCTCATACTCCGACGCATGTGTTATTCCTGCTGCCAACATCGTCAAACAAAGAAATTCGGACATTCTCATGGATCGCTCCTTTCGATACGAATGCGGCTGAAGTCTACCCGGGCTGGCTTGCATTATAACTGAGCACTATCCGTGCGCGGAGTGTCGTATCCAGGCCAAAACCGTCAACGATGTCATATCGTATCGGAAAACAGCCATGGTAATTCTCCCGCCCGATCTCCTGCATGTTCTCATCCAGCTCGATCACGCTCAGTGAGCGCCGATCCTCGGTCCCGCCGACGACCGATTCGATCCAGTCCTGAATACCACGACCGTTTTTACTGTTGTACGTGAACGTCAAGGTCCGTTCGGTTTCATTCACTGCTACCTGGGCATAGAGCACGTTGTTGATTGCATCGATTTCGATCAGGCGATCCGTATTCGGATTGTAAGAAAGACCCCCGCCGAAATCCGGACCGGCCATGCTCCACTGCAACGTATGGTCTGGAGCCCCACGTACTGACAGAGTGAACCGTGTTCGGTTGTCCAGTCCCGGCTCATAATCCTGCGGTGCAAATTCCGCGAAGTTCCATCGAAATCGTTCCATACCCCCGAGGTTAAAGACGATTAGAGAAAACGAGTATACAGGATGTTGTTTCGGATTGGCCAGAAAAGCATCGAAGTAATCCTTCAGGGCCTCAGCATGTAAGCCATCCGCCTCGAATATGAATGGATGTTCTTGTGCAAAACCCGGATGATCGTCGTAACGACCAAGTCCATCGAATCCTTTGATTCGGTCAATATCCACGCCCGGCCCAGCTTGAATCACCACGGGATCACCATATGTAATTGTATCCATCTCCACTAGGGCCCGGTTGTATAGCACGTCTGGAAACAACAGGGTATATCCCTGTCCCAGAAATCCCGTAATCTGAGAGATGTCAATAGTGCCGCTCAAATGGGCGGCGCGGATGGCATAGGGAACCGCTGTGATGGGCTGGCGCGGGGAAAGGGTGGTCTTCTTGATCGGCAATTGACTATAAGGCCCGACGGCGATTTCCAACCAACGAGGACTTCCATTAAATACATCCGCTCCGAAATCCACGCTGACGGTAAAGGTTCCCCGAATGATTTCGACCGCCTTACATTGGACTGTTTTACCGACTTGATCTCCACCTTTCAACGCATCAAAAAGCTTGAAATCAAAAGCGTACAATCCCTCCGCCGGATCACCTTTGGACGATAGACGGCCCTGGTAAGTAAACGCTGTGCCCATTGAAGCCCCCGACAACAGAGAACATTCCAGAAGGACACCCAATACGCATGCTAAAAACAGATTCCTTTTCATGATTCTTTACCTTTTCCTTTCGAGACGGTAAAACAACCTGAAATTATGAGGTGGATTCTTTTTTATGGAACCGCCCTGATGTGTCGTTTAATAATCGCAAACCACCTCCGTTTTTTTCGAAGAAAAAAGACTCATCACGCAGCAGATTCCATAGTGTGATATAATTATTATATAGTCAAAACAAGGAGATTGTCAAGCTTTCTTGTGGTCAACAATCCGCATAACTGGCTCTTTCGTCCTTGACCCGAGTGGGCGGGATTTGATACAATCGTCCCAGCTTTATGATTCAGAACTCGATTGTGTACTCTTAAATTAAATGGAGGTCAGTATGGATCGCAGGTCTTTTCTTGCCTCGTCTCTGGCAGCAGGGGCGGCATTTTCCGTGGGAACGGCCGCAGTTTCGGCCCAGGGCAAAAGTAATTCGGCCAAATTCAAACTCCGGTACGGACCGGGTTTTGGCACATTTCAGGCGCATGTCGGAAAAGACATCATCGACAATATCAAGTTTGCCGCCGATCAGGGTTTTACCGCCATGTTCGACAACGGCCTGATGGGTAAATCCCCCGAACAGCAGGAGAAAATCGCCGCCGAGATGAACAAACTGGATATGAAGCTGGGACCGTTTGTGCTGTATCCCAATTTCGGCGATTCAGATCTCATGGTCGGCAAAAGGGAAAGCATCGATGCCTTTTTGAATAAAGTAAAAGAAGGCCTCCAGACCTGCAAACGAACCGGTTGTAAACAAATGCTGGTTGTACCCGGAAAGGTTGATCAGCGGCTGGAAGTTGAGTACCAAACTGCCAATTTAATTGAAGTCCTGCGTCGGACCTGCGAAATCGTGGAAAAGGAAAATGTGGTCATCGTTCTGGAGCCCCTCAATCGCCGGGATCACCCGGGCCAGTTCCTCTATGGTATTCCGCAGACCTACATGATCTGCAAGGGAGTCAATCATCCCTGCTGTAAGATCGTCGATGACATGTACCATCAGCAGATTACCGAAGGTAACATTATCCCGAATATCGACCGGGCGTGGGATCAGATTGCCGCGTTTCACATCGGCGACAATCCAGGTCGCAGAGAACCTGGAACAGGTGAGATTAACTACCAGAATGTCTTCAAACACATTCATAGCAAAGGATATGATGGTGTTTTGTGTTGCGAGCACGGAAAGAGCAAGGGTGGCAAGGAAGGCGAGATCGCCTTTATAGAAGCCTATCGCTGGGCCGACAATTTCCAGGTATAACGGACGCTGTAAACGCCGTATAAACTAAACAGGGATGGCCAGTAAAGGAGTGAAATCATGGCAAGGAGCAAAGGAATCACATGGGCGTTGGTTTTGATTGTGATGACGGTTGCCGTCATTGGTTGTGGAAAGCAGCAGGTGCTGTTCAATGGGACCACGTTCTCGGGCTGGACGGCCCATGTGGACGAGCAGGGCGTGGATCCCTGGTCAATCTGGTCGATTGAAGATGGAGTCATCCATTGCAAGGGAAAGCCCAACGGATATATTCGGACCGTTGATGTCTATACCGACTTCAAACTGCATCTGGAATGGCGATGGGTCGAAGAACCGACCAATAGCGGTGTCCTTCTTCGGGCCAATGGTCCGGACAAGGTCTGGCCTCGCTGTATTGAGGCCCAGTTAAAAGCCGGCGACGCCGGGGATTTCGTTCTGATCGGACATCCCGGCGCAACGGTCAACGGAGTTCGCTACCAGGATGATAATCAGATGTATATTACAATTCCGGGCATGCACGAAGGTCTGGAAAAGATACCGGGTCGATGGAACACCTATGATATCGAATGTGTAGGCGATACGATTACCGTATACGTAAATAACCGATTTATCAATCAGGCCACTCGTGTAACCGATTTGAAAGGGTGGATATGTCTTCAGTCGGAAGGATCGCCGATTGAATTTCGCGATATTGTCGTGACGCGTCTTGAATAGAATATAAACGCAAAGGGCTGTCTTCGGACGGCCCTTTTTATGTCCGCTGGAACTGGATGTTGGTCGGGTGATGATAATGGTGTGAACCTCATTTCTTCCTCACCGGGCAATATCGGCTTTATGAAATGCGTCTATAACATGCGATAACAAGACTATACGAATGGAAAGGGAATAACGGTGAGACGTGCCCATTTGTCTCGACGGGCTTTTATGAAGACTTCGGCGGCGGTTTCTTTGGCGGCGACAGTACCTCCGAGTGGCTTGTATGCAGCCGGTACCGAAAGAGTTCGTATTGGACTGATCGGGTGCGGAGGTCGCGGACGCGGGGCCGCCGAGGACTGCATGAAGGCCGATCCTGCGGTGGAACTGGTTGCCATGGGCGACTTGTTTGCCGATCGCCTGCAAGGTTCATTCAATGATCTTAGGGGCAAATTTAAAGAGCGCGTCAAGGTTACGCCCCAAACGCAGTTTACCGGGTTTGATGCATATAAAAAGGTCATCGACACCGACGGTGTAGACATCATCCTGCATGCTGCGCCTCCGGGATTTCGGCCGATTCATCTCGAAGCGGCGATCAAGGCCGGCAAACATGTATTCATGGAAAAGCCTGCAGGAACAGATCCGGCAGGTATTCGTTCGGTAATCGCTTCGGCAGAACTGGCCCGACAGAAAGGAGTGTCTATCGTGGCCGGTACCCAGCGCCGGCACCAGTGGCATTATGTAGACGTTATGAAACGCATTCAGGATGGAGCCATCGGTGAGATTCGAGCTGCCCAGGCCTATTGGAATGGCGGGGATATGATCGGATACTGGAAATGGTGGGAAAAGGGCGACATGAACGACATGGAATGGCAGTGCCGTTCCTGGCCATGGTTTGTCTGGACCAGCGGAGATCATATCGTCGAGCAGCATGTCCACAATCTGGACGTCGTCAACTGGGCGCTTGGGATGCTTCCTGTCTCCTGCATGGGTATGGGAGGTCGCGCTGTCCGCACACAGGGAAATATCTGGGACCATTTTGCCGTCGAATTTGAATATCCCAATGGCATTCGCGTCTTGAGTATGTGCCGACAGATCAACGGTTGCACGGACCGGGTATCGGAACATCTTGTCGGAACCAAAGGAACGGCGTACACGGACTCGAGCATCGGCCGCATCGAAGCCGGTTCCAATCCCTATCAGTACACCGGCGCCAATCCCAATCCGTATGTGCAGGAGCACAAGGACATGATTGCCGGTATCCGTGCGGGTAAGCCCCTCAACGAGGGTAAACGGGTAGCCGAAAGTACTATGTGCGCGATCATGGGCCGCATGAGTGCCTATACCGGCAGGGCCCTAAAATGGGATTGGGCCATGAAGGCATCCAAGCTTGACCTGGTGCCCAATGAATTCGAATTTGGCCCGCTGCCCATGCGACCTGTCGCTATTCCCGGGCAGACACAGCTTATATAATAGATGAATGGGGATCGTGTTAATCAGGTATATATCGCTGCAATCAGAAAGGTGAAATATTGTATTTCAATGACATGTCTCGCAGAAGTTTTCTGAAATCCACCGCTGTGGTTTCCATGGCTTCCTCACTGCCCGCTTCGGCCCTTTATGCCACAGGTAAAGAAGAAATAAAGGTAGGTTTGATTGGTTGCGGGGGACGCGGTACCGGAGCAGTTACGCAGGTGCTGCTGGGCCCTAAAACACCAACGCGACTCTGGGCCATGGCCGATGTGTTTCGGGATGAATTGGACAACAGTTTCAACATGCTAGTTAACGGCGCGGAAGCCCGTTATGACCGTGACAAAATCGATTCGCTTAAGCATAAGATGGATGTGCCTGAAAGCCGCAAATTCGTCGGCTTTGACGCCTACCAAAAACTGCTGGAAAGCGGTGTTGACATGGTGATTCTGGCCTGCCCGCCGCATTTTCGCTCACGCCATTTTGCTGCCGCAATCAAAGCGGGCAAGCACGTCTTCATGGAAAAGCCCGTCACTGTCGATCCGCAGGGAGCCCGGATCGTTATCGCGGCAGCCGAAGAGGCGAAGAAAAAAGGCCTCTCTGTAGTCGCCGGAACCCAGCGCCGACACCAGAAACACTACATTGAAATCATGAACCGTGTCCATGACGGCGATATTGGAGAAATTCGTGCTGCGCAATGCTACTGGAATGGCGACTATGGAAGCGGCCTGACCCGCATTAAGCCGGCCGGTATGAGCGACATGGAATGGCAGATCCGCAACTGGTACCAGTTCTGCTGGCTCTCCGGCGATCACATCGTCGAGCAGCATGTGCACAACATCGACATTGTGAACTGGGCCTTTCATGATGTGCCGCCGCTCAACTGCATGGGAATGGGAGGACGGGCTGTTCGCCGGGGTCAGGGCAACATTTTCGATCACTTCGCCGTCGAATTTGAATATCCAGGCGGTATCCGTGTGATGAGCATGTGCCGCCAGATCCCTCGCACCACACCCATCGTCGCCGAACGGATCATCGGCACCAAGGGAATTGCCTTTATCGACAGCGGAACCGGATTTATCAAAGGAGAAAAAACCTACCAGCCCGGCGATTCGCCGAATCCGTATTACCAGGAGCATATTGATCTGGTCGACAGCATTGTCAATGGGAAAGCGATCAACGAAGGCGTCCAGATAGCCCAGAGCACGTTGTGTGCTGTCATGGGCCGAATGAGCGCCTATACAGGCAGGGCTCTCAAGTGGGACTGGGCGCTCAAGGCCTCCAGGCTTGATTTGTCACCGCCGAGATATGATTTCATCGATCTTCCCGTCCGCCCCGTGGCGGTACCTGGGCAGACGCAATTGCTCTAAAATATCATGTATGTGTATTCGCATTTTGGTGAATGAGACTTGTAAAAAAGAATGTTCGATGTGGGGTTGTTTTCGGTTATACTATTACATTCTATTTCTTTGGATGATAGCAAAGGTGCCAATCCTTTAGATTCGGGAAAGAAAAGGCGAAACGGACACACCGTTGCCTGTTACATCCGTGCTTATCCCGGGAAAGACGTCGCTGATTTAGTTGGTTGAGGATACTGATGGCAGAAAATGATAAAATCTGGTTGAAACGCTAACCCATAGTTTGTAAGGAGTGACTCAATGAGCAGAACAAATGTATCCCGCAGGGATTTTCTCAAAGTCTCAGCAGCGGCCGTTCCCGTCGCCGCCATGGCTGTCAATTCCGCCGGTCTCTATGCCGCCGGGGATGACGTTATCAAGGTCGCCCTCATCGGTGCCGGCGGTCGAGGCAGCGGCGCCCTGGATAACTTCATCGAAGGCGCCAAGTGGCATGGCCTCAATGTAAAGGTCGTCGCGATTGCCGAAGTGCAGAAAGACCGCGCCGAAGGCAATGCCAAAAAGCACAATGTGCCCATGGAAAATGTCTTTACCGACTTCTCCGGCTATAAAAAGGTCATGGCGACCGATGCCGAATACTGTGTTATCGCAACCAGTCCCAACTTCCGTCCGGTCCACCTCGAGGCCGCCATACAGGCCGGCAAAAACGTCTTTATGGAAAAGCCTGTTGCGGTCGATCCACAGGGAGCACGCCGTATCATCGCCGCCGGTGAACTGGCCAAGCAGAAAGGCCTTGGCATTGTCGCCGGCACGCAGCGCCGCCATGAAAAACCCTATCGCGAGACCGCCGACAAGGTCGCGCAGGGCGCCCTGGGCCGGATCCTCTCGGCCCGCGTCTGGTGGTGCGGCGGACGGCTCTGGTTCCGCGAACAGGGTAACGATTCCGACGCCATGTACATGGTAAAGAACTGGGTTAGCTTCACCGAGATGAGCGGCGATCACATCGTCGAGCAGCACGTGCACAATCTCGACGTGGCCAACTGGTTCATTGGACGTCCGCCTGTCTC
Organism: Sedimentisphaerales bacterium; assembly: GCA_016926155.1. Classification (GTDB taxonomy): domain Bacteria; phylum Planctomycetota; class Phycisphaerae; order Sedimentisphaerales; family Anaerohalosphaeraceae; genus JAFGGE01. Next base: position 1,731 of record JAFGPC010000190.1, on the reverse strand, counting down.
CGCTATGGGCTTTGGCGGACGCGCCCGCCGCAAGACCGGAAACCAGTTCGACTTCTTCAGCATCGACTACGATTATGGCGACGATGTAACCGTTCACAGCATGTGCCGTCAGGTAACGGGTTGTTACGACCGCGTATCCGAGCATTTTGTCGGCACCAACGGTTCGACCTGGGGTAACGGCGGCGGCTTCAAAATGCAGAGCCCCAAGAGCGTCGATGTGGGACGCTATCGCGAAGGCAATCCATATGTAGTCGAACATTATGACCTGATCCAGAGCGTCCGCGAAGGCAAGCCGCTCAATGAGGCCAAGAATGTCGGCGAGGCGACCATGACGGCGATCATGGGACGAATCAGCGCCTATACCGGCCAACTGGTCCGGTGGTCCGACGTGATGGCCAATCAGAATTCGCCGTTTTACAACCTCATGTGCTCGCCCTCGGCGGAAGACTTCGAGGCAGGTCCGGTGACCGCACCGCCCGATGATGTCGTCGCCATCCCCGGCCGCGACTAAGCCGTTGGTAGTGGCTCTTTCAAACATAGAAGGTTTCAAATAAAGCCGGGTTTGCGTTCTATTCGGACGCGCCCGGCTTTTCTTTTTCTACACATTTCAATTGTTTCCCTAATCATACGGGGTGCCATGCCCGCGCTAGCGCGGGCATGTTGCTTTGTCATCCCGGCCTCCGAGCCGGGATCCAGGCTCTTACAAAGTTCTGGATGCCGGATCAAGCCCGGCATGACAATAGATGATCTTCCCCCTCCTTTCTTCTTTGCCGTAATTATCAAGGGTTTTCTCCTTGAACCCGACAGGGAAAATCGGATACAATACTGTCTGGTTTCTATAAAGGGAGCTTTAAGGAGTATGGGCATGAAAAGCAGGATTCGATTCTATTTCGCAGCCATCGCGGCGTTGACACTGTTCACTGCTACCCTCACTGCCGGAACATATGGCGGTGGGACTGGTACTCCTGAAGATCCATATCAGATCTGGACACCAGAACAGATGAACACTATTGGTGCTAATCCTATCGATTGGAACAAGCATTTTAAGCTGATGACCGATATCAATATGTCCATCTATACCGGTACTCAATACAATATCATTGGTAATTCGGACACTTACTTCACCGGGACCTTCAACGGCAACGGACATGTCATCCACAACTTGGCTTATACGACAACTACGGATGTCCGTTTTGTTGGCCTGTTCGGCCAAACTTTTAATTCTACGATACAGAATCTTGGCCTGGAAAATGTATCGATCTCATCAAGTAGCTCTCATGTTGGTGGACTTGTGGCACAAACTTGGTATGGCATAGTAGCCTCCTGTTATGTTACAGGCTCCGTCTGGGGAAAAACTTATTCTGTTGGTGGACTAATAGGTGAGAATCATTATGGTGTGATAACATCCTGTTATGTAACCGCCTCAGTCACTGGAACAGGCAATGGCGTCGGTGGTCTGGTGGGGGATGTTTGGCAAGGATCACTGAACGCATGTTATGCTAGCAGTTCGGTAAGCGGTCATGACCGAGTTGGGGGGTTGGTGGGGGTTATTAGTAGTTCATCATCAGTATACTCCTGTTATTCCTCCGGTACAGTCACTGGTCACAGCGCAGTTGGTGGATTTGCAGGAGCAAACAATTCTGATTGTACCCTAACTGGCTGCTTTTGGGATATGCAGACCAGCGGTCTGTCCGTTGGAGTTGGATATGGTAAATCTGCAGGAGTAACCGG
>JAFGPC010000189.1 GCA_016926155.1 Sedimentisphaerales bacterium | reverse complement strand
TGGGGCAATGCTCCGGTGACTTATTTTGACGATATGGTCGTGACGGGACAATAGCGTATGATGTATTAACCAAAAAAAGGACGACCCTTTGGGTCGTCCTTTTTTATGCGCAGATTCTTTTATTGGACAGGTTATTGAGGATTTTCAGCACTGAAGCCGTTCAAGGATCAGATCCGTATCGACGAATTGTCTGACAAGCTCATGCAGACGGGCAATCTTGTCGGCGTCATAGGATCGAATCTTGAAGCCGATGTCGGCCATCCTTGAACTGACAGTAAAGGTATCTTCCTTGCTGAGCAGGATAGGGACCTTGCTGTTTTTCATCAGGGGCATGAGACGGGGATGCGGATCGAATCCGCCGGTCAGGATTAAACCACCATTATCGGGAGAATTTTCGGCCAGGGCGAGCAGAGAGATCAGGATATTGTCCAGACGGTCACCGGGAATAATTACCAGCGTCTTGTCTTTTACGTATTCTAGGACATGCTGTGGTTCCATGGCGGCAACTACGGTGTGTTCGATTCGATTGGACAGACTGTCGGCTCCGCAAAGGACATCATATTGAAATTCTTCAGCTACCTGGCCCACGGTAAAGAATGTCAAAGCCGGATCATAAGGAATCGCTCCCAGCAGTCGAGTCCCCATGTTTTTCAGGCCCTGATCGACTGTTTTACGGATACGATCCAGTTTTTCGGGCAGGACTTTGTTGAGAATTACACCCAGCACCTCGACTTTGTGGTCGGCAAACAAGGCCAGGCTCAGGGCGATTTCATCCAAAGGCCGACCGATACCCCCGCTGGTGACGATTACGACCTTGGAATCAAGAATCTGAGCAACACGGGCGTTGGAGAGGCCAAAACAACTACCTACTCCGGCGTGGCCGGTCCCCTCGACAATAATCATGGGATGAGTCTTTAAAATGTGATCGCGACAAGCGAGAATCTCTTTTTCAAGAGGGCTTACGTCCGGATTAAAAATAAATTTAGTCGTAAATCCTCGCTCGATGGCAATCGGGCTTAAATAATAGGGCTCATCGGGTAGGTTGAAGACCTGATGCATGAGCACACCGTCCTCGTCAATATTTTTCCCCTGATACTGCACATAATGCTGCCCAACCGGCTTGCAGTACCCAGGATCCACTTTGCGGTCATGCAGAAGCTGCATCAGCCCCAGGCTGACCGATGTCTTGCCGCTGTCTTTCAATGTCGCACTGATATAAATCGGTTTCAAAACTACACCTCTGTTGGATACCTTTTATGAGTCGAATTCCCCTATACAAATCGATGAAAAAAGGCTCAATGTCAATGAAAATTCATTAAATGTGGGCAATTCAATGAATTCTATTTACTGGGATCGAATCACATTTCTTCCAGTTCCTCGATCAACAGATCCAAATAACTTCGAATTTGTTGGTCCAGGCAGAACGAGAGACCGATTCGTTCGGTGATGGATTCCGGTTCGATGCCGAAGATGACAACTTCTTCCGGGCATTCACCAAGCTGTCTGGATAAATCGATGATGTTTAGGATATCGGCCTCATGGAGGGACTGATGGGCAAGTATCTTCTGACTTCGGACCTGGTCGGGTGTAAAACGTTTGATGGTGCCGGGTTGTTCACCCATTAGGGCACAGTCGATCAGGATGGCTTTTTTGCGGCCGGCGATCAGGTGCAGGATGCTCATGCCGCCGGTTCCGGCATCTAAAAAATCGGCCTGCGGGAAATTCTTCCCACAGGCCGACTCTAATTCTTCCACGATTCGAACACCAATGCCCTCGTCACCCATCAACGGATTTCCCAGACCGAGGACGATCGTTTCTTTCATTACTTCACGAACTCCACGTTGAGCATATGTGTGCTGCACGAGATACACGGATCGTAGGATCGCACCAGCATCTCCATGCCATGCCGCAGATCGTCCTGGCCCCGGTCCATGAACTGGGGCACGAAAGCCTCAAAATCCTTCTGGATGTTGGCATGGTTCTGGTTGGTCGGGATGCAGATATTGGCTGCCACGCAATCACCATTCTTGTCAAATTCATAAGTGTGGAACAGAATCCCACGAGGCGCCTCCACGCAGCCGCTACCACGTCCGGCTTTGGGTGTAACGCTGATTTTCTCTTCTTTCAAACCATTGGTCAGCAGTCTGTCGATCATCTCGATGCTTGTTTCCACAACATGAGCGCATTCGACAAGCTGTGCAATGTTGTTCATAAAGGGATTGCAGTTGCCTTTTTTGAGTCCGAACATGTCGGCGACCTTCTTGCCCAGGGGGCTGAGAAGGTCCGCATTGTTGTTGAATCGGGCAAGTGCCCCAACGGCATAGGCATCCCTGTGCCATCGGGTCCATTTGGCCGTCGATTGGGGGCTGACGTACTCATTGGCCACTTTTTCCCAATCTCGGATATGAACAGGTCCATCTCCATTGCAGTCGGTGCTGGTGATGTCACCATGGTAGAAAGTATATGTAGGTGGATTATCCTGTTTTAAAGAGATATATTCAGTATCTCGTGTAAAGTTGGGCAATTTATCGGCCACACTTAAAACCACCTCGCAAATCGTCACCAGATCATTCACAGTAGCCTTGAGTGTTTCCTGTAACTGGCGCAATTCCTTTTCGGTTGGAATCTTGGTCAAACCGCCAGGCTTGAGTGTTGTAGGGTGAGTTGTTCGTCCAGCCAGTAGATCTGACCATTGGTTGGCGACACGATGTGCTCGGATGATCGTTTTAACGGCATCCGGTGCTTTGGGAACCAGTGGAACCACCGATGGGGCCGTGAAAAGGTCTGGAGCAACCAGATAACCGACATGTAAAACATGGCTTTGCAATTGTTCCGAGTAGTGCATTAAGATGCGAAGGGTGTCGGCCTGCTCGGAGACTTCGATATCCAGGGCATCCTCAACGGCTTTTGTTGAAGCCAGAGAGTGCGTAATAGAGCAGATACCGCAGATCCGGCTGACAATCGTCTGGATATCGTCCCATCGACGTCCTCGCACCATGGCTTCAAAAAAGCGAGGAGCTTCCGGAACCTGCCACTCACATTTCTCAATGGTACCGTCCGTGACATTCACGACGATATTGCCGTGGCCTTCAACCCGGGTAAGATGATGAACATGAATATTTATATTTTTACTCATATTGTTGGTTCCTGTTTACTTCCAAACAATTCCATCTTCTGTTTTAAATCGTCTATAGTCAGTCCGTATTTGTCCATTACCTCTTTCGCGGCTTCAACATTAGGATTCTCTACATAGCCCCGACAGCCGAAGCAACGAAAGTTGGTTGAAGGACAACGTGCTCCACATCCGGCTCGAATAATCGGACCCAGGCAGACTTCGTTGTACTCCCAACGACAGACATTTTCTTTTGCCTTACATTCTACACAGACCGGATAGTCGGGTATGACAGGTGTTTTTCCCATAAGAAGACACCGGACCACGTATGTAAATTCTTTGCGGTCTATGGGACATCCGTGAATCTTGAAGTCGACGGGGACCACTTCGTCAACAGCTTTGGTCATGCCGGTTGCCAGATGCGGCATTCCGGCGTCTTGACCGTAAACACACGTCTTGACTTCATCCAGATCGAAGTTGTTTTTAAGCTTATTCACACCACCGATTGTGGCACAGGCGCCTAGGGCGACCAGGATTTTCGCTCGTTTTCGGATTTCCTTGATCCGTTCTTCATCTTCCGGACGGGTAATGGAGCCTTCGATGAGGGCAATATCGTACTCCTGGCTCTGCTCACTCATGGCTTCGCGCCACTCGACAACATCCACGACGCCGATCAGATCGAGAATCTCTTCCTCGAGGTTGACAATCTGAAGCTGGCATCCTTCACAACAGGCAAAATCAAAAATTGCGACTCTTGGTTTACTCATTAGATAGCCTCCGGGACATGACCCAATTCTGAAAAACGATACACCGGGCCGCTCTGACAGACATACTGATTATTCATCTGGCAATGGCCGCACTTGCCCACACCGCATTTCATCCGTCGTTCGAGATTCACGAAAATGTTTTCTTTGGGCACCTTTGCCTCGGCCAGTGACATTAACACAAATTTGTACATGATGGGTGGGCCGCATACGAGGACATGCGCCTTGGACAGGTCTGTCTTGACCTTGGGAATAATGGTGGTGACGACACCCACATTGCCTTTCCACTGATCGCAGCCGACATCCAGGGTCTCAACGAAATTCACATCACTCCGTTGAGCCCACTTTGTTATTTCGTCTACATAAAAACGATCTTCAAAACACTTGGTGCCCAGTAGAATCTCCACGTCATCATACTGATCGCGATTATCCAGAACATAGTTGATAAACGACCGTTGCGGTGCCAATCCCAGCCCCCCGCAGATGAACACGATGTTTTTTCCCTTGAGTTCATCGACCGGATAGCCTTTTCCAAATGGTCCGCGAATGCCGATTTTGGCGCCGGTATCCAGGTTGTGGATGGCGTTGGTCACGCTGCCGGCATTTCGCACCACCAGTTCAAATCCAGTTTGTGTGGGCGAAGAGGAGATGGAAATCGGTGCTTCTCCGATTCCGGCAATCGAAACCTCGACAAACTGGCCGGCCTTGTGTCCCAGTTCCTTTTCCGAGTCCAACTCTACGTGATAGTACATCTCCAGCCGGGTAAACTTCTGCTTTTTCCGGATCGTCGCCAGTTCGGGCAGATAGATGTCTTTTTGAGAACCGCTACCTTCACACATGCATTAGTCTCCTTAGTATTTAAATTCTCGGCGGAGAATTATTCCATTCCGATATCTTCCAGCAGTGCATTATAGATCGCGACGGGATTAGCGATGTCGGGAATACATGCTGTGATGCATCGACCGCAACCCACGCAGGCGATTTCCCCGCCGATTTTTTCCGGGATATATTTGGCCTTGCGATACAAGCGGTGGCGGAAGCGGGATTCCCGTTGTTTGCGGAAATTATGATTTCCGGCAACGGTGGCGAAATTTTCCAGAAGGCAACCGTCCCAGGCCCGCCAGCGTTTTCCTGTGGCCAAATCCCAGTTGACATCATCCTGTACATCAAAGCAATAACAGGTTGGGCAGGTTGTATTACACGAACCGCAGGAGTAACATGTACGGGCTTTTTCCTCCCAAATCGGATGATCGTAAGCCCGTTCCAATAGTTTGGGCAGGTACGAAGGTTTGCATTCGAGTGGGTGTTTGTTCAGTTGTGTCCGGTTCTTATCCTGAACGGCTTTCCGTTTGGCTAAATCATCCTGAGAGGCTTCCGTGGCGTCAGGAGCAAGCTTCATCAGGGCTTTCCCTTTATCTGTTGCTGCATCCAGCACATATCCATCTCCAATCTCCGTGATCAGGATATCGTAACCTTCTGTGACAACGGCTGTACCCATCGAGGAGGCGAATACATTTTGGCTCGGGGTAACGACGTCACAGGCGATCATCGTGATGTTTTTTCTCCGAGCCATATAGTGGTTGTCGTACTGGTCCTGGCTGAACAGCTTGTCCATCTGGTTGATGGCAATCAGGTCGTAAGGGTGGACACCAAGCAGGATCAATTTTTCCGAGGCCATTTCGGATTGATAATCACCGCCGATCTTATATGTCATCAGGGTTTCCACCTGCGGCAGGACATACTTTTTGGGAGGCAGCAGCGTGACATCATAATCCAGACGCAAGTCCTCGCTTTGCTCCAGAGGACCAAAGGCAAACCGGTCACCTTTGGCCTGGACACCGACGACCTGCTGATCCGAACCAATCATGGCCGTTACAAACTTCTGAAAATCTTTTTTGCTTAATTTCCACATGCTTGTGATACTCCAATCCTCTGTTTGTTCAGTCCTTACGGGAAAGATTTATACATAATAGGGAAGTATCCCCAATTCCATCGCTATGTCAATAGTCTGTACGCGAACTCGTTTGGGTACGGTTATATAACAGGGAGCCATGTTCAGGATGCCTCGAATTCCGCTTTCTACGAGCCGGTCGGCGACTTCCTGCGCCGCTTCAGAAGGGACAGCCAGGATTGCCAGGCGAATGCCCTGTTCTTCCATGTCTCCCAGGTCATTTATACTCTTTATTTTCGTGTTTCCTATCTTTTTCCCAATTTTTTGGGGTGAGCTGTCAAAGATCTCAACAATTTCGAAGCCGTACATGCCAAAACCGGGATATAGAGCTAAGGCTTTGCCCAGCCGACCGGCTCCGATCAGTGCGGCTTTCTGTATGCTGGAGAGCTTGAGAATGTCTCGAATCCGCCCAATTAACGTATCGACATGGTATCCGGTACCCTTGACACCGAAGGCGCCGAAATAGGAAAAATCCTTGCGAATCTGTGGTGATTTCAAGTGGAGTTGATCGGCCAGATCCTGGCTGGACACGTACTCGCGTGCCTGCTGCTGCAGGAAACTGATGGCCCGTAAGTACATGGGCAATCTCCGAATCGTCTCGCTTGGGATTTTTCGGTATCTCATAGGAATTACAGAGTCTGTAAAAAAACAGTGCTTGTGTTCACATTCACAAGCACAGATGTATAATACGGCTTTTATCTCGTAAAGTCAAAGCAAATTCATATAAATTCGAGCATTTTTTGAATCCGTTCCGGGTCGATAGAGTAGAGGAACGTATTTATTCTACTATCAGCATAGGTTATCCGCGTTTTTTACAGCGTTTACTCTATTGGGAACAATCGAATTAGAGTAACACCATGCCGGGATACAACGGATGTGATTTCTGTGTCCATAATCCCGGTGTCTTTTTGACGCCACAGGTCACGGATTCTACGTTTACCTTCAATCTGGAGTTGCTCCCATGAAACTGTTATTTGACCACCAACCTCACCAAGGTCAAACATTCCAATTACCAGGGAGCCATCGGCCATGGATTTGCACATGATCAATTCCTCCTCGTTTTGATGTACGACTCGTGCCTGTTGCCCTAAAGGATCCTGATCGACCTCGATCACTTCGGCGTTACAGAGGACATTCAGAGTGAAATCATCCAGTTGGGTGATGTCTCCGGAATAGAACAGAGGCGCTGCCATCAGGCACCACATCGACATGTACGAATACTGTTCATTCGGGGTCAGGCCGCAGGGTTTGGGAGGCTGGTCGGATTGCCATGCATTTCCGACATAGCCAATCAGGATATAGTCAGGATCGTTCCATCCCCCCGGTTTGGCATATTCACAGTGTTTTGCGTTACTTAGACCGATGGAGTAAAAACCCGGCAGGCTGGTAGCCCTTTCAAGTCCCAGATCTCCGGTCGTGCGCCAGCAGTTTCCTCCGACTTCGGCGCCCCAGGTCCACACATCATTCATACCGTATTGACAGAGATTATAAACAATATCCCGGGGAAGCTGCGAAAGAATCTCACCCATCTTCCGATAGGGCCGTTGTGCTCGTTCCAGTCCCTGGCCGGTCGCCACCCGTTCATACGAACACCAGTCGTACTTTAAAAAGTCAAATCCCCACTTTGCGAAGGTCAGTGCATCCAACTCTTCATATTGATAGGTGCCGACATACCCGGCGCAGGTTGTGGGGCCGGGAGAGGTGTAGAGACCGGCCTTGAGACCCTTACTGTGGATATAATCCGTCAAAGCCGTCATATCGGGAAAATTCTGGTTGGGACGTATGACACCGTCTTTGTCGCGCAGCTCACCACCGATTATTGGATCGTTTGAGCCCACTTTTATCATCCAGCAGTCATCGATATTAACATATTGATATCCAAAATCAGCCATACCGGAATCGATAATAATATCGGCGGCGGTTCGCATGAGTTTGTCGGTTGGACGATCATAAAAGGAATACCAGTCGTTCCATCCCATGGGTGGGGTAAGAGCCAGTGTATCCCCCACGACGATAGTAAAGGCTTTTTGGGCTTGGCCGGAGGCGTTTTTAACATGGATTATTACTTCATATTCCCCTTTCTGCCGGGGCGTTGTGCCGGTGATGATACCTTTCTTTGCATCCAGGGTAAGCGATGAAGGAAGGTTTTCGGCCCCGAATTCCATGGGGCGTCGTCCGGTTGCCGGAATCCGGTAGAGGAAAGGCCTGCCCGGCCGGGCGCCATATACGACCGGATTGTTCAGGCGTGGTTCCGGGCCCGGTTTTGGAGTTAAAAGAACCGGTTCTTCCTGAGGGATATCGATGGCGACTGGTGCTTGTCCTTCATATGAGATTTTTGCGTCTGCCCAGTCGGCGTGATCGTAAGAGATGTCATCACCGCCGTTGGTTGCGACCAGAATGAGTTGCTTGACGCCTTCAAGAGGAAGGTCAATGGAGACGGGTTCCTGCCTGCCTTTTATGACTGGACTTTCGAAGATTTTTTTCTTATCACCATACACTTTGAATTGAACCGAACCCTTTCCCTCTGTTTCGTCATCGACTCCCACCAGGGAGGTAAATCTGCGGGCCCGGCCATCCAGTTGGATGTACATGACGCTATTGGCATGGCTGCCGATACCGTGTTCAAAAACGTTTCCATTGAGTGTCAACGGCTTGTCTATGATCGAAAGATTCTTTTTCGCTGGTCCCCATCCCGTTTTCATCTTGGAAAGATTCAGGTTCGACAGCAGGCAGGTTTTAAGAGAGGATTCCGACTTTTTTATGGCTTGATTTTGATAAAAGTCTCCGTAACTGATCAGCTTGATTCCTCGGCGATGGATTGTTTCCTTGACTTTGCTGCTGGTAAAGGCGTAGGTAACGCCAGTGCGGTCTGCGGCGACATCTTCATAGCCTTTGTGCCCGATGGCCCTCATCTCCGGAGTATCCAGGCCAGGGTGCTCTAGGAACAAGTATGTGCCGGGCTGAAGTTTTTCCATGATTTCAATAAGGATTTGTTCCTTTTCTTCGGGGCTCTTTGGACCAGGCCAGAAACCACCGGCCGACTTGACACCCGGCAGCTTATAGCCGAGTTTGTATTCCTGGGCCAGTTTTTCAACAATGGCCCGTAATGGTGGTATACAGTCGGGAGCTCCCATGTGAGATGACAAATGGGTTACTTGAGGGATCTCTTTCATTGCCAGTTCAATCTGGGCGCGAAGCTCAGCCTCGACCTCTTCAAGCTTATAGCCGCATTGTAGAAAGCCCGTATTAGGAGGAAAATCGTTTCTCTGGCTGGTCATAGGGTAAAAGTGACCATTGGCATCGACCAGACTGGGCGATTGCGTGAGCGGACCCCATTTCATGTTTTCCCACTCGCTGGTCAGTGTCAGATGTACCCCAACATCAATACCGGGGTTTTCTCGCAGCATTTTTGCCGCTTCATTGAACCAGGGGGTCGGGACCATAACCTCCAGGGACTGGACGATTCCCTCGTTACAGCTCTTAATGCAGGCGATATTAGCTGTGTGACTGCTGCCGATGTCATCGCCTCGAACAATCAGAAGGATTCTGTCTTGGTTGCCCGTCGATTCGGAGGAAAACAAAGACTGTACCGGTAAAATAAATGCTAAAACGATAATGAGGGCCCGAAACAGCACACTTCGCAAATGCATGATCTTACTCCTACCCAACTTAGGATTGATACTTTTTCAGACACTATGACATATTATAATAACAGATTCAGGATTCCATCGCCACAGTTTCAAGAGGGAAAAGGAATCCAGAGGTCAACGAGTTAACGTGAGACGGATCGTTGTTGCTTCGCGGTGTCAATAAAGGCAAGCATGTTTTCGAGTGGCACATCTCCTTCGACAGCATGAGAGGGGGCAAATATATATCCACCATCAGCGCCAAGGGTGAGAAGCTGTTTTGAGGTGAATCGGACGTCTTCGACGGAGCCATAGGGCAGAATTCGCTGGGTGCTCAAGCCGCCATGGAAGGACAATCTCCCCTGGTAATGCCGGAGCATCGCTATTGTATCCATTACTTCGGGTTGAAAAGGATTGAAGCAATCCAGACCGATTTCGATCAAATCGTCAAACAGCTCATCCACATCGCCGCAGGAATGGATCATGACAAATTTGCCGCCTTCTTTCACAGTGGTATACATCCGCTTAAGCTGCGGATATATAAATTCTTTCCACCAGAATTTACCCATAATCAGGCCCTTCTGCTGGCCCCAGTCATCGCCGAAATAAACGGCATCTATGTCATATTGCATAGCGGTCCGAACCTGGGCAATATTATAGTCGGCAATACGTGCGAGCAGTTTATGCACAAAATCCGGATGTTCGATGAAATCCACAAGCAGGTTTTCCATACCCCGGAGCGTCCATGCTCGTTCAAACAAAGAAAAGCCCAGATAATAGACGCGGAAACGATCCGGAAATGTGGCGATCTTGTTCTCAATCTCACAAAAAAATCGATTATCCAAGGGATTGGGGAAAGTGTACCCTTGTAATGTCGGTTCGGGAAGCACAAGTCCTTCGACAATGCCGATATCCTTATCTACGGATCGATTCCAGATTACACCAAACACATCCTGATAACGGTTATCTGCCAGTTCTTCGAAAAAACCAATGGCCGAGCCCAGTTCGAGGATGTGATTGTCGATAACCTTTTCTGCGGTTTTCGCATCGCCAAAGTACGCGATTAATTTATCCCATGCCTCCTGGGTAAATTGGTAATGCCATGGCACATAAGCCGGCTTCTGCTTGTGGAAGACCTGTCTGACAACCTCTTGTTTGTTCATGAAGCATTCCTGAAGAACGATTTTCCAAGTCAAGACAAGATACAGTATAACTGTCCATTATAGAGTTGAAAAGAGATCTCTACCTATCGGCTGTACTTTCTGGTTTCGGTTGGGTTATTATGGTATACTTAAACCGGACGGAAATGGTGTAAGAAGAGTTTTCATAGTAGGAGGAAAATAAGTAGTCATGCAGTGTAGAAAGATACACCGTAGAGACTTTCTGAAAAGGATCGGCGCGGCGGCCGCCGCTACGGTTTTATCGGGCCGATTGGGCTTTGCTCAAAAGAAGCGTCCCAATTTTATCGTCATGATCGCCGACGATCTGGCCTGGAATGATGTGGGTTGTTTTGGTCATCCGACGATCCAGACACCGAATCTGGACCGGATGGCCGGACAGGGGATGCGGTTTACCAGTGCCTTTTTAACGACGGCCTCGTGTTCACCAACGCGATGCAGTGTAATCACAGGACGTTACCCTCATTCAACCGGAGCGGGCGAACTGCATCAGCCGTTGCCTGCTGATCAGGTAACATTCCCATCGCTTCTTAAACAGGACGGTTATTACACCGCTGCCGCGGGCAAGTGGCATCTGGGGAATGACGCAAAGCAGAGTTTTGACAAGATTTATGGGGGAGGTCCATCCGGCTGTGAGCAGTGGTTAACGGCCATGCGCGAACGACCGGTCGATACACCTTTCTTTCTCTGGCTGGCGGCATTCGATCCTCATCGCGGATATCAGGAGAACACGATTGAAACACCCCACAAGCCGGAGGATATGGTTGTGCCGCCGTTCCTGCCGGATGTACCGCAGACACGTAAGGATTTGGCCCTTTATTGCGACGAAGCTACACGGATGGACGGATTTATCGGCAAGGTGCTGGATGAGGTGGATCGGCAGGGCATTGCCGAAGATACTTTCATTCTTTTCTTTTCGGATAACGGTAGGCCGTTTGCGCGATGCAAGACAAGGCTGTACGATTCTGGCATCAAGACTCCACTGATGATACAATGGAAAAACAAGATCAAACCTGGATCGATCTGTGATTCTCTTGTGAGCGTAGTGGATATTGCTGCAACCATGACTCAACTTGCGGATTTACCGAAGTTTTCTACCTTCGAAGGAGTTTCCTTTTGTTCGTTGCTTGAAGATCCGCAGAACGAGGTTCGCCAGTATGTGTTCGGAGAACACAATTGGCATGACTATCAGGCTCATGAAAGATCGGTACGTTCGAAGGATTTTCTGTATATCAGGAATGATTTTCCTCACTTGCCGGGTACTCCTCCGGCCGATGCGGTACGGTCCATCACCTATCAGACCATGCTTAAGCTGAGAGCCGAGGGTCGGCTGGATTCGGATCAGCATGATTGTTTTATCGTTCCCCGGCCAACGGAAGAACTTTACGATGTGAAGAGAGATCCCTATTCGCTTCATAATCTGGCCAGCGATTCTGCACATGCCCGGATTCTTGAAACGATGCGCCAGGTCCATGCGGATTGGGCCAGAAAAACGAAAGACAGGATTCCGGCCAATCCCACACTGGATCAATTTGACCGCATCACCGGCAATCGGCTCCGGTCAGGTTAGTTCTGTCCAAAGGCACCCGATTACCGATTGATAAAACCGAATTGATTATACACAACATCCTCGAACATGCGCTTTCGAGAAGCAAAAAACTGATCATGTAAACGGTCAAGCTGCTCCGAAGTATAAGGTTTTCCTCTAGGAGCTTCGGGCGTATAGTGGATCAGTGTTTTGTCGACATATCCCAGCGTTCCGAGCGGATTTTCATTAGGATGCGCCTTGCCGACACTGGTCCACCAGATCAATCCAACCCATGGCCCGGCCTTGCAGTTGTCATAATATGCATCCATGGTTTCTGTGGGTGTCGTGTATTGACCGGACAGGGAACTGGACAGACCGATATAAATCATCATGGCCTTGTCGGCGCCGGCCAGCCGAATAGCGTTCTCCATGGCGTGGGTGTCGCTCCAGCATTCGGGCGTCCACGCGACCGGATCATTGCAATTTCTACAAACGCGGGTCTGTATGCCATCGGGATAGTATTGGGTACGAATACGATGCCATTCGGCCACGCGCTGCAGGACCTTGCCGTGATTGGACGGATCGACCGGATCGAATCCGATTCCCAACCACCAATAATCATACGTGTCGACTCCGATACATTCGGTGTTGGCAGGCAGTTTAGATCGTCGGTGTTCGGTAATGTCCTTTTCACTGCTTGCCCAGCAGCTACTGGTCCAGGCCGCCCAGCCGAGCAGGTTATACCATGATTTGATATGAGAAAACGGTTTTTGTCCGTCGATCGTGCGATCTTGAATCCTCTGGTGAAAAGTGCGATAGATCGTTTCGAGTCCTTCGGTCCGCAGAGAGCAGAAGTTCTCATCACCGGCTTTGACCATCAGGATATTGTTGATCAGTTGCCGGCCGGTCGCCCGGTCGCCTTCGGGATTGACAAATTCCTGATCCTTTCCGTTCCAGAGTGTCATCAGCAGATCTGTCGATTTGTCAAACGGTTCATGGTTGTCTTTCGGTTGCCAGTAATCCCGCAATATAAACAGTTGTCTGTGATGATACGCACGCAGCATCAGATTGATAATCTCGTCGCGAAAATCCAGACGGCGGGCATAAAACATAATCGCGGTGGACCATTGCGAAGCCAAATCGATCCGCCGGACGTTCTCTTTATGAAAAGCCTCCAGAGGCTTGTCTCCGTCCCATGCCATCAATTCGTATTCGCACAGATAGGGCAGAATCCCCTTGGCCTCCTCCAGAGTCCAGTATCGGTTGGGTACATAGGAGTAGCTGACCACATCAGCCTTGACGAAGCCGCCTGGCAAGACCTGAATTCCATAGGGATTTTTGTCTGCATACAGACAAGCTGGAAGGAACAGCAACATCACAATCGTACATGTCAAAACCTTCATGATACCTTTCCTCCGATTGTATTCTTTTTGAATGTCCTTTTTTTAAACCATCCATAGATTATACTGTGTAATCAGGAAAATATAAAGTCGATTTATACTATGAAGGATATCCGGCAATGATTTTTCGGTTTTTTGTGAAAATCATACTTTTTATTTGTGCCTTGCTTACCTGTAAGGCGCAAGGTTCTGATTCAGTATCGTTTCCGATGCCTTCTTCTTATTGGGTCGAATCCATGAAGGAAGTACACTCCCGATTTGACGGGGAGAGAGGGACGTTTGCTCATTTTGGTGATTCGATCACGGTCACCCTGGCCTTCTGGACACCGCTATTGTACGAGCGGAACAATGCTTCCGAAGAAATGAAGGAGGCATTCAATCTTGTTAAGGACCATCTCAAGGCGGAATGCTGGAGGCAGTGGAAGGGCCCGGAATACGGTAATGAGGGCAGCATGACGATTCGCTGGGCTCATGAGAATATCGATATCCGGCTAAAGCGGTTGAATCCGGAAACTGCATTGATCCTGTTTGGGACCAACGATCTGAGTTCGGTTCCCCTGGAGGAATACAAAGAAAAATTAGGCTATGTTGTGCAAAAGTGTCTTGACAATGGAACGGTTGTGATCCTGACGACCATTCCTCCCCGCCATGGTTTCTATGAAAGGTCTCTGTTGTATGCCGAAGCCATCCGCCGGGTGGCCCGAGAGAAAAAGGTCCCCCTGATTGATTTTCAGGCGGAAATTCTTTCGCGACGTTCCGATGATTGGAATGGAGCCATGGAGAAATACGATGCGTATCAGGGATATGATGTGCCGACCTTGCTGGCGAGGGACGGCGTTCACCCAAGTAATCCAAAAATGTTTCAGGATGATTATTCACCCGAAGGCCTGGCCAACTCGGGGTATGTACTACGTAATTACCTGACGTTGATGAAATACGCGGAAGTTCTTAGCGCCTTGGCCACCGATCCTGTCAATGGGGAACCCTCCATGCAGAACTTGATTGAGCAGGACTGGTTTCCCAAAGCTTTACCTCTACCCAAATCTGGCGGGCCGGTCCTTCGTGTTTCTACTACAGCACAATTAACCAAGGCCGTCGATGCAATAGCGCCCGGCGGAACGATTTTGCTGGAGGATGGTCACTACCTGATGCCTCATTATATAATGATCCAAACGGATCGAGTGACTCTTCGCTCTGCTTCGGGCAACCGTGAAAATGTCATTATCGACGGCAACCAAAGCCGGGATGGTGAACTAATCGGTTTTTCCTGTTGTAAGGGCGTAACCGTAGCCGACCTGACGATCCAGAATTGTCAATGGAACGGATTCAAGATCAATTCGGAAACCGGCGTTCAGGACCTGACAATTTATAATTGTGTGATTCACAACATCTGGCAAAGGGGAGTCAAAGGGGTGAAGGTTCCTTTGACCGATCGTGAGAAGATCAGGCCTAAAAACTGTCGCATTTCATATTGCCTGTTTTATAATGATCGGCCCAAGCGGTTTACTGATGATCCGGCTGATACTGCTCAGAATTTTAATGGTGACTACGTTGCCGGGATCGATGTGATGTTTGCCAATCGATGGATTATCAGCGATAATGTTTTTGTCGGTATTCAGGGACGTACCCGGCAGGGGCGCGGGGCGATCTTCATATGGCATGACAGCCGGGATTGTATCATCGAACGCAATATCATTATAGATTGCGATGCTGGAGTCTGCCTGGGTAATCCGCACCGGTCGGAAGATATCAAAATTCATTGCACGAATTGCATCGTTCGGAACAACTTCATTACACGCGGCCCGCAGGCGGGGATCGTGGCCGTCTATACAAAAAACTGCAAGCTGCTCAACAATACCATTTATGAGCCTCTCAGCCGCTTGGGTCGCTTGATTCGAGTCGTATTCGACAATGAAGGATTATATATCGCCAACAATCTCCTTTGCGGTCCGGATATTCGCATCGAATCCCAGAGTCGGATTCGTCGGGTAGACAACCTTGCCAAAGATATCTCGTCGTTTCTGGTCCGTCCAGGCCATGGCGATCTGCATTTGTCCACCCCGGCAGGGGAGATCATTGATCATGCTCTTTCATTTGGGGAGGTCAAAGACGATATCGATTCCCAGCCAAGATCCGGCAAGCCCGATATCGGCGCCGATGAATACACTCCATAATTTCAGTTATGAGCCAGGATCGGGAATGCAGGTGATAGCTTGACAGGAGCCTCTCTTTCTTTATGATATGGAAAGATATGGAACCAAACTAAAATCCCGGAGGTAGTCTCATGGCCAAGATAGCAATGATCGGCGCTGGAAGCATGGTCTTCTGCAAAACCCTCACTCATGACATTCTCGCTACGCCTGCGCTGCAAGACAGCGAAATCTGTCTCATGAACCGCACCCAGCCCAAACTGGATCGAATGGAGGCGTTTATCAAACGGATGGTCAAGGAAAACAAACTGTCCACTAAAATCACCGCCACAACCGATCGGCAAGAGGCTCTGGAAGGGGCCAAATATGTGATCGTCATGATTCAGGTCGGCGGATTGGAGGCATTTGGCTATGACTACAATATTCCACTTAAATATGGCGTCGATCAGTGTATCGGCGATTCTTTGGGACCCGGCGGAATCTTTCGCGGTCTGCGTACCATTCCGGTGCTGGTCGATATTGCCATGGACATGGAAGAGTATGCGACTGAAGATGCGGTCATGCTCAATTACGCCAATCCGATGGCGGCCTGTTGTCTGGGACTGGGAATGGCCACGGATGTGCCCTTCATCGGACTCTGTCATGGAGTACAGACGACACTGGACCTGATCAGCGGCTATGTGAATGTCCCCAAGGACCAGATCGATTACCTGGCTGCCGGCATCAACCACATGGGCTGGTTCCTTTCGCTCAAGGACAAACGGGATGGACGTGACCTGTATCCGATTTTTAAAGCCAATTGTGAAAAACCGGAGTACTATGTCAATGAGAAGGTCCGCTGCGAGGTCATGCGGCATTTCGGGTACTTTATGACCGAATCAACCGGCCACCTGTCCGAGTATATTCCCTGGTTCCGTTCCAGCAAAAGAGCACTGGAGACCTATTGTGATATGCCGGACTTCGGCGGGGCGAGTGGTGCATACTATAACTATGCCAACATGTTGAATGAAAAATACAAAGACGTGGATTATCTGGCCCAGGAATCGAGCAAGATCGGGACCCGTTCGGTGGAATATTGTTCGTACATCCTCGAAGCTATGGAAACAGATAAGATTTTCAAACTACAGGGCAATGTCCGAAATGAAGGATATATCGTTAACCTGCCGGAAGGCTGCTGTGTCGAGGTGCCGGTTTATGTGGATCGTCGGGGATTGCATCCGGTCCGTGTCGGCGCCTTGCCGACACAATTAGCCGCCCTGAACCAGTCCAATGTCACCGTCCAGACGCTGGCTGCCGAAGCCGCTTTAACCGGTGATCCGGAGATGGCAATGCAGGCCTGTGCGATGGATCCGCTGACCAGTGCCTGCTGCACACTCAAGGAAATCCGTGACATGACCGCCGAAATGCTCGAAGCCGAGGCCGAGTGGCTGCCGCAGTTTGCCGGCAAGAACCTGATCGTAACGCCCAAGGTTGACATACCGGAGAATGTCAAGCCGGCGGAAGTGCCTCTCGATCCGGCCCTGGCCATCGCGAATCGATTTGGTGAATTGGCCCAACGTCAGGTCGGAAAATAAGATGATTTCATTTTAAATACTGATCCGGGCATAGAATGTCCGCTTGACAAAACCGACCTGCACCATATACTTTGGCCATGGAGACTCCCGGAGACCATTACGAACTGGCTTTTGAACACTGGCTTGTCGAGAATCGGATATCCTATGTTCCGGTCGATCAACAGCATCGTTGCTCCCTGATTCGAAGTCCGGTCAAGAGTTTTGATTTCCTGTTATATCCTCATAATGGAAGTCCGATCCTGGCCGAATTAAAAGGCCGGCGTTTTACAGGGACTACCCTGGAGGGCTTGAAAAATCTTCAGTGCTGGACCACAATGGAGGATGTCCGGGGTCTGCTCCAGTGGCGGGATGTGATCGGAGCGGAAGGGAAACCGGCACAGGCTGTGTTCCTTTTTGCCTATCACCTTGTCAATATGGATATTGAAACCGATGGCAGGGAGGTTTATGATTTCGCCGATCGTCGGTATCTGTTCCTGGCGGTCGATCTGGATGGGTATCGAAACTATATGACCTGTCGCAGTCCCCGCTGGCAGACTGTGACGATTTCGGCAAAGGCGTTTCGTGATCTGGTCGTTCCCGTACGTAACCTGCTGGCACGAAAACAAATAACCAGAGATACATTGAGTTTGTAATGAAAAATTCTATACAACCGACAAATAGCAAACAAGTTCATCGGGTGACCGATCTGGTCGAAATAGCCGGGCAGATGCAGGCTTCGACCGTTGTGGTCGCCGGAGGAGACCGTCTGGATGATCTCAGGCTCGTCGAGTCGGCGCGAGATCATGGCATTATCGACCGGATCATACTGATCGGTCATCGGGAGGATATTGCCTGCGCGGTCGATGAGGTGGGTATTGATATTGCTCCAGAAAATATCATTTCCGCCGAAGGATATGAAATGGTAGCTGACGCAACTGTGGAAGTCCTTCAGTCCGGCGGGATTGACATTCTGCTTAAAGGCAACATGTCCACGCCTGTTCTGAACAAGCGAATGCTCTCCATGGCCCAGCGGCCGATTGCGAACCTCGTGACCGTATTTGATGCGGCGCCCTTTTCGGCCGGCCGGATCATGCTGATGACCGATGCCGGATTTACCACCGTATGTACCCCGGAACGGATGATCGGCATGGTGCACAATTCCGTCGATGTGGCCCATGTTGTGCTTGGGATCAAAAAACCACGGGTAGCCATCCTGTCGGCTAACGAGAAACAGATTTCCTCACTGCCTTCCACACAGATCGGTCTGGATCTGGCGCAGCGGGAATGGACTGATGCCTTCGTTTGCGGACCCTTATCGTTTGATCTGGCGACTGATCCCGGTTCGGTTTCCGTCAAAGGCACTCCAGATCTGCCTAATGCCGAGACCGTTGCCGGAAATGCCGATATCCTTGTCTGTCCGGGAATCGATGCCGCCAATATCCTCTATAAAACCCTTACGGCGCTGAACAAGTATGGCCAGGCCTCGCTGGCCGGCATTACGATGGGCTTTTCCGTGCCCTATATCATCATCTCACGGGCTGATACAATGGAGACGCGTCTGGTTTCGATTGCTTTATGCAGCATTTATGCACAACGAACACGAAATGCATCCTGAAATGATTTTGATTATCGACTCCGATATGGGAGAAATACAATGAGCGAACAAGACAAACAGCATTGGGTTTTCCGGGCGCATGTGATGGACCGGGCCGGGGCCCTGACCAGCATCGCTTCGGCTTTCAGCAATGAGGGCATCAGCATCGATACGGTTGTCGGCCATGGCAGTGAAGAGCATGCCGGTGTCGACGGCAGTGTCGTGCTGACCTTTTCATGCAGTGAGGACGAAAAAGATGTCATGGTCCGCAAGGTCAAGCGGCTCAGCAAGGTCCGTGCTCTGCAGGAGCATCCGTATGAATCCCAGAGTCTGCGAAAGTCCGCCATCATTCGTGCCACACGGGAACTCAAGCCGCGTGATGTTGTGGGGGAAGAGACATTCCTAACCTGCGAACTGGTCGGCCAGGATAAGGTAAAG
Source organism: Sedimentisphaerales bacterium (assembly GCA_016926155.1). Taxonomy (GTDB): domain Bacteria; phylum Planctomycetota; class Phycisphaerae; order Sedimentisphaerales; family Anaerohalosphaeraceae; genus JAFGGE01. Next base: position 77 of record JAFGPC010000189.1, on the reverse strand, counting down.
GGCTGGACCTATCTGCTGGCAGGTTCCCCCAGTGAACTGGATCAGATTCTCGACCGGCTGGCCGATGAGAAGATCGT
>JAFGPC010000188.1 GCA_016926155.1 Sedimentisphaerales bacterium | reverse complement strand
TTTCCAATGGCTTCGTACACCGTGGCCCGAGGAGATTTTCAGCCTTACCGAGCGTCCGGGATTCCTGCGACTTTTTGGCCGCGAGACCATTGGCAGCGCGTTTAAGCAGTCTCTCGTGGCCCGACGGCTGCAGGCGCATTGCGTCAGTGCCGCAACGGTCGTTGAGTTCGAACCGCAGCATTTCCAGCAAAGCGCCGGTCTTGTCTGTTACTACAATAGCACGAAGTTCCATTACCTCTATCTCTCTCATGATGAAACACACAGTAAACATCTGCGTGTGATGTCCTGCCTGCCTGATTCCACACAGGCCGATGCCTTCACATCCCCAATTGTAATTCCCGCAGGCAAACCCGTGCATTTGCGTGTGGAAATCGATTGCGAGCGGCTCCACTTCGCCTATCGTGTCGCAGGGCGGGATGATGATTGGCAATGGCTTTCGCAACAGTTCGACGCAAGTATTCTTTCCGACGAGGCCACTGCGCCAGGCCAGCCGAACTTCACCGGTGCATTCGTCGGCATGGCTTGTCAGGATTTGTCCGGCGCGTCGAGACCTGCTGATTTTGACTTTTTTGAATACCGGGAAAGAGGTTATCGTGCGGAACCGTTCTACGATTGTGCCTAAGAAGTGCAAATATCTTTGTTACAGGGGCTCAATTGATTGAATCAGGTTTGAATAGTGCTTTAACGAAACGGAGTCTAGGTTATGCTGATTATTGTACTGCTTTTGCTGAGTATTCTTTTCATTGTGATTTCTACGACTCGTTTTAATCTCCATGCCTTTCTTGCATTGATTATCGCGGCACTTTTTTTTGGAATATGCTCCGGTATGCCTTTGCATGAAATTGTTTCCTCTATTGAACAGGGATTTGGCGGGACGATCGGAAAAATCGGTATTGTGATCATCGCAGGAGCTGTCATTGGTGCATTTCTGGAAAAATCCGGAGGGGCCTATGCCCTGGCCGAGCGTATTTTAAAAACCATAGGTAAAAAGAATGTGACGCCTGCCATGGTACTGATCGGGTATATTGTCTCCATTCCTGTGTTTGCGGATTCCGGTTTTGTGATTTTATCCCCTTTGAACAAGACCTTGACCAAGCGTGCCGGGCTTTCTCTGGCGACTACGGCCATTGCCCTGGCCCTGGGACTCATGGTGGCTCATACCCTGGTCCCACCGACACCTGGCCCGATTGCGGCCGCCGGTATTCTGGAAGCGGATCTCGGTTGGGTGATTCTAATCGGTATTCCCGTGAGTCTGCTGACTCTGTTCTTTTGCTGGTTCTGGGCAATCAAGGTGGCAGGACGCGTTCAGATCGATCCCAATCCGGAATTGACGGAAGAGGAGTTTACCACCCGCTTGAGCGTGGCTCCATCTTCTTTTCATGCCTTCCTGCCGATTCTAATTCCGATTGTCCTGATCGTTCTAAAGTCCATTGCGGATTATCCTACCCACCCCCTGGGTAAGAACGGTTTCTATCAGATCATCAGTTTTATCGGTACACCTTTAATAGCCCTGCTGATTGGTATTTTCGTTGCAGCTACACTTCCCAAAAAATTTGACAACAAGCTACTCTCGTCGTCTGGTTGGGTTGGAGAAGGGATGCGTGCTGCAGCCATGATTATTATGATTACCGGGGCCGGGGGGGCATTCGGTAAAGTATTGCAGAATTCCGGAATCGCTGATCGTATTGGAGAGGGGATGTCATCGGTACCGGTTGGTTTGTGGCTGCCTTTTATGGTTGCGGCAGCGATCCGGGCGGCGCAGGGTTCTTCGACTGTGGCCATCATCACGACTGCCTCGATCCTTGCTCCCATGCTTTCTTCCATGGGATTGGATTCATCACTGGGTCGGGTTCTTTGCGTTTTGACCATCGGTGCCGGATCCATGGTCGCCTCGCATGCGAATGACAGTTTTTTCTGGGTGGTAACGCAGATGAGCGGTATGGATGTAAAGACAGGTTATAAACTCATGACGACCGGTACCATCTGCATGGGTATTTTTGCCTGTACAATTATCTGGATTATTGGTTTGATTGCACTTTAGAATCAATGAATAATATTACAAGGAGCAATGATAATGATTTTAACCAAGCATCAATGTGAGGATTCCGAACACTGGGCACTGGATGGATACCTGTTGTCCTCTGAGTTTGACTTTAAGCAGTTCTGCTGTAACCATCCCCGTGAGGTTTCCTCCTTGTTGACTTCCCTGCGTAGCGACGAGAAAGCTACTGGTACCCTAATTGCTCCTATTGAATATGATCAGGAAGTCTGGGCTTGCGGTGTCACCTATTTACGGAGTCGGGATGCGCGGGAAGCCGAGACTGATGTAAAAAACGTATACGATATGGTCTATGAGGCCAAGCGCCCAGAGTTGTTTTTCAAGGCGATTGGTTGGAGAGTCAAGGGATCTCAATCTGCTATCCGTATACGTCGGGACAGCCATTGGAATGTGCCGGAACCGGAATTGACGCTTCTGATTAACAGCCATGGTGAAATTCTCGGGTACTGTGTGGGAAATGATGTTTCCTCCAGAAATATCGAGGGCGAGAATCCACTCTATCTTCCGCAGGCCAAAGTATATGACGGATCTTGTGCATTGGGCCCTGGAATCTGTCTGACTGGAGCCGAGCGGATGCAGAATCTCTCCATCGAACTGGTGATCGAGCGAGAAGGCCGAGTTATTTTCAAGGGCGACACGAGTACATCCCAGATTAAACGCTCTTTCGAAGAACTGGCTTCTTATCTGACTATGGAAACAACCTTTCCTTTTGGTGCGTTTCTTTTAACAGGTACGGGAATTATCCCGGATGAGGCGTTTTCTTTATCTGTAGGGGACAAAGTGATCATCACCATTGATACACTGGTTCTTGAAAACCGGGTTGAATCATAATCGTGATATACAAGGGCTTAGGAGAAAGACATGGATTATCAGAACGTTCTCATTGCAGGTCAATGGCGGGCTTCCAAACATCCGAAGAGCCATTTTAGTGCAGTGAATCCTGCCAATAAACAGACACTCTCGGAGGTGTATCCTGTTTCCGGTGAAGATGATGTGAATGAAGCCATTGCTGCGGGGAAACAGGCTGCAATTGAACTGCGAAAAGTTCCCCGGGAAAAGTTTGCCCAATTCCTGGAAAATTTCGCAGATAAAATCGAAACTCATACGGACGAACTTGTAGAAATAGCCAATTTTGAAACCGGTCTTCCCAAGGAGCCAAGGCTTAGAAATGGGGAACTTCCCCGCACCACGGATCAAATACGCAAAGCCGCTCAGGCCGCACGCGAGTTGAGCTGGTGCCATGCGATCATTGATTCTGCAATCAATATCCGAAGTAAAATGGGACCGCTTGACGGACCAGTTGCTGTATTCGGTCCCAATAACTTTCCGTTCGCATTCAACTCTATCGCAGGTGGTGACTTTGCCGCCGCCATCGCTGCCGGCAATCCGGTGATTGCCAAAGCCAATACCGGCCATCCTGGAACAACCTTTGTTTTTGCCCGTCTTGCATTTGATGCCGTAGTAGAGACGGGGCTTCCCCCTGACACCGTTCAGATGATTTACCGAACCCCTCCTGAGTTAGGTTTGCAACTGGTCTCTCATCCGGATGTCGGTGCTTCCGCCTTTACCGGCAGCAAAACAGCCGGACTAAAGCTTAAAGCCGCTGCGGATAAAGCAGGCAAACCGATATATCTCGAGATGTCCAGCGTTAATCCAGTATTTATCCTGCCCGGAGCCTTGGAAGAACGTTCCAATGAAATCGCGAAGGAGCTGTTCGGATCGTGCGCGTTGGGAGCAGGGCAGTTCTGTACGAATCCCGGATTAATGATCCTGCAAAAAAGCGACCTGTCCGAACCGTTTATTAAAACACTGGCCGATACCTTTAATAACAATCGGCCCGGTGTTCTGCTCTCTCCGCAGGGACCGGATGGCATTGGGGCTGCGGTTGAAATTTTGAAATCTGCCGGGGCGGAAGTAATCGCGGG
>JAFGPC010000187.1 GCA_016926155.1 Sedimentisphaerales bacterium | reverse complement strand
GGCTGCGGTTGAAATTTTGAAATCTGCCGGGGCGGAAGTAATCGCGGGGGGGAATAAAGTAGAAGATGAAGGGTATCGGTTTGCCAATACTCTATTGCGGGTGGATGGTAAGACATTTATCAGGAATCCCCATGACCTTCAAACTGAAGCATTCGGAACAGCCAGTCTCATTGTAGTTGCCGATGATATCCGGCAAATGAAAGAGGTGGCATCCGTTGTTGAAGGGAATCTGACCGGTTGTATTTATTCTCATACACAGGGTAAGGATGATTCAGATTATGGAATACTCGAACCCGAGCTGCGTCCAAAGGTCGGGCGTCTTCTGAATGATAAGGTTCCGACAGGCGTAGCCGTTGTCTCTTCCATGAATCATGGTGGTCCCTACCCGGCAACCGGACATCCCGGATTTACTGCTGTGGGACTGCCTGCATCCATGCTTCGTTTCGCGGCTCTTTACTGTTATGATAATATCCGCCCCCACAGGTTACCAATCGAACTTCAGGACAAAAATCCGACAGGATCCATGTGGAGGCTGATTGACGGCGAATGGACACAAAGGGATGTTTAATCTTTACGAATCAGGAATGACTCATGGCCGGAACCGAATCTGCGACATTTGAAGAGATCATCGGAAATGATCAACCCGTTCGGACCATGCGGACCTGCGGGAAAGGGCCTCAAGGAAAGCTGCCTTTGACGGAAGAGATACTTCGAAATGCACCCAGTGGTGATCTATTCGGTATGACCCAGAATGCGGGCATGGGTTGGAATCCCGAAGACACCAATCTCGACCAGTATCTGATTCTCAGTACGTTGGGTGGACTCCGTGCGGATGACGGATATCCCGTTGCACTGGGGTACCATACGGGCCATTGGGAGATCGGCCTGCTTGTTAAAGAGGCAGCCAGGACTCTTAAGGAACAGGGAGTACTTCCCTTTGCCGGATTCTGCAGTGATCCGTGTGACGGTCGCACCCAGGGGACGGAGGGCATGTATGACAGCCTTCCTTATCGGAATGATGCAGCTATTGTGATGCGCAGGCTGATTCGTTCCTTGCCCCGGAGAAAAGGTATGATGGGGGTAGCCACCTGCGACAAGGGCCTTCCTGCGATGATGATGGCTCTGGCAGGAAGCGGAGACCTGCCTGGAATTATTGTTCCCGGCGGTGTAATGCTGCCGACAAAAGACGCGGAAGATACGGCTAAAATTCAGTCCTTGGGAGCCCGTTTTGCACATCAGTTGATTAACCGGGATTATGCGGCTGAAATGGGATGCCAAAGCTGCGGATCCGCGGGAGGCGGATGTCATTTTCTCGGTACGGCCGCATCCTCCCAAGTGGTTGCTGAAGCATTCGGTATGACCTTACCGCATAGTGCACTGTCTCCATCAGGGGAAGAAATCTGGATCGACACAGCACACCGGTCCGCACTGGCTCTGTTGAACCTTTCCACAAATCATATTCCTCTCCGGAGAATCATGACACAGGAAGCTCTGGATAATGCCATGCTTGTTTTCGCTGCGTTTGGCGGATCTACCAATATGTTGCTTCATATTCCGGCTATCGCACATGCAGCCGGACTGAGACTGCCCAGGCTGGAGGACTGGGTTCGGATCAACAAACTGGTTCCACGCCTGGTCGACGCGTTACCGAATGGACCTAAAAATTTCCATACAGTACAGGTTTTTGCAGCCGGCGGTGTACCCGAAGTGATGCTCCATCTGCGGAATATGGGCCTGCTGAATACGGGTGTGATGACAGCGACCGGAAAAACTCTGGACGATAATCTGAACTGGTGGGAACAAAGTGAACGACGAAGGGCCATAAAGAAGCGATTAGATGAGCTTGATAACCTTGATCCGGGTATTGTCATTATGGATGTTGACTCCGCGCGGATGGCCGGATTAAGCAGCACAATTATCTTCCCTTCGGGTAATATCGCGCCACAAGGTTCTGTAATCAAGGCGACTTCTATCGATCCAAGTGTGATTGACGAAGACAACGTATACAGGCATACCTCCCGGGCAAAGGTATTTGTCTCAGAACAGGATGCCATTAAGGCCATCAAAGGGCAGAGCGATCCACCGATTCAATCTGGGGATATCATCATTTTGATTGGCTGCGGTCCGATCGGTACTGGTATGGAGGAAACCTACCAGCTTACGTCCGCGTTGAAATACATCCCTTGGGGAAAGCACGTACCGGTTATTACGGATGCCCGGTTTTCCGGAGTATCCACGGGGGCCTGTATCGGGCATGTAGGACCAGAAGCTCTCGCTGGTGGTCCTATTGGCAAACTCCGTGACGGGGATTTAATTGAGATCATTATTGATCAGAAAGAATTAACCGGTAGCATTCAGTTTATCGGTGAAGGGGATGAACGCTACTTACCGGAAAAAGCAGCGAAAATTCTCGATGCACGACCCTTACATCCTAACCTGAAGCCTGGAGCGAATCTACCGGACGATACCCGGCTTTGGGCAGCGATGCAAAACATCAGCGGCGGCACCTGGACCGGTTGTATCTATGATGTGAACACAATTATTGAAAAACTTAATCTGTCAATATCGAAAAGAGAGTTACAAGGTAAGATTCCGACGAAATAGTGCGACCAGCGAAGGCTGCTGTGGCCGCCAAAGGATTACCAGATTCGCGTGAAGTAACAGAGCCGCCGCCTGACGTGACGTTTTCCATTGGTGCCCAAACCATATAAGCGCTTATGGTGCATATGTGTGTCTCGATAATCACTTCTCGAATCATTGACCGGTTTGCAGTTACAACAGAGGATAGGAATGGGGCCATACCGGAACAACACGAGTGCTTTATCCGGGAAAAGCGATCTTGATGACTACCCATGATATATTCCGGGCCAAGATCATTGCCGACCGAGTAGGCATCATGAAACAGGGACGTTTGGTAGCCGTCCGAAAGAAGCAGGATTTCAAGCATGCAGACCTCGAGGAGATCTACATGCAAGAAATGCATGCTCCTGTGGATGTAGCATGACTATAACGGCAAGACATCCATCTACTCGAGATGGGAACTTTTTGCATGCAGCCCTAAGCTTACTCAGACTGGATGGTATTACGCCCGGTACTGTGACATGAGGATAACAATCCATATGGAATGCTTCGCTGTTAGTGGACAAACGCAGATCAAGGGCCCGGAAATCATGAAATGTGATCGGTGCGAAAGCACTGTCTTGTTCAGAATGTTTGTCTCGACAATTCTTTGCGATTCATTGACATTCTGGCTGCCTATGGAATATCATGGTAAGCATCCGCGGGCATCAAAGCACCCGTGTAAAATGCAATTGAGCAAAGACAGAGGATAAAGCAATTATGATGAATAAGGTGGATGTGTGTGATAGGAAAGAGAAAAAACCGCCGTTTTTGTGTTTGTTTCTCGGCATAGCGTCTAGCGTAATACTTTTAACGCCAGTAAGCCGATCCCAGGGGCTTCTGGATGATATCAGCCGTTGGGAAGAAGGACGCAGCATGTCTTCCAGTTCGGTTCGACTCAATAAGGATGGCTTGCCGGATCCGACGGCCAACGTCGATTGCAATCGGATTGTTGAGCCGGACCAGACCGTGATTATTGCCGATTTGAAAGGGCCGGGCGTGATTACCCATATCTGGATGACCGTCTATCATTTCCAGTCACTCCAGTTCGGCGCTGAGCCGGGCGGGCGGGCCAATCCGCAGGAAATCCTCATCCGCATGTATTGGGATGGTCGGGAAAAGCCCGATGTTGAAGTTCCCATGAGTGACTTTTTTGCCGCCGGTTTCGGGAAACGAACCACGGTGCTGAGTCTTCCGGTTGTGACCGAAGATGGTGATTCCTATAACTGCTGGTGGCGTATGCCATTCCGCAAGTCCGCACGAATTGAAGTGATCAACCAAAGTAAGAAAAATTTACGGGCGCTCTTCCACTCAGTCGATTGGATTAAGAAAAAAACGATCCCCGAAAACGCCATGTACTTTTGTGCACAATACCGACAGGAATACCCGGTACAGGGCGATCCCGATAAACCAGACAACGAGTATCTAATCCTTGATGCCTCGGGGAAAGGTTATTACGTGGGAACCGTGCTGTCGGTCCGGACACGGAGTCCCGATTGGTTTGGTGAGGGTGACATCCGCATGGCGATCGATGGCGAACAAAAGCCATCGATTTGGGGAACCGGAACTGAGGACTATTTTCTTTCAGCCTGGGGTCAAAAGCCGTGTCTGACACCCTATTTTGGTACGGCTTACCTGAGCCATAAAAATCGTGATGTCGGGCAGATGTCATCCTGCTATCGATGGCACATAGCCGATCCGATTGTTTTCAATACAAGTCTTCGTGTCACTATCGAAACAATGGGTTTTGCCAATCGGGATGAAAATCCGGAAGGCCGTTCACGCCTGTATTGGCAGCGACAAGATGATGTCAGCAGCGTTGCCTACTGGTATCAGTTTGGTCCTTCGAAAAAATTTGCCGAGACCACTACTCCCGAGCAACGCAAACTACCGTCAATCGATCCGATAATCGCTTGGGGCAAAGATTATCAGGCCGACCAATATCACGGCAAAGGCCTCACGCGGATGCGCAACACTGACACCTATTTTGACACTGATCCCGTGCTCGAATTTACACCGGATTCGAAAGACGATGCGTGGATTGAACTATCCTTTCAAGTCAATCGTAAACAACCGTTCCGATTGGTCGTAGTATTGGGGCGTTCACCCCAGAGTGGGATCTATCAAGCATCACTCGAAGGCGTCAAGATCGGCAAGCCTATCGACCTGTATAATGACACATCCGATGTTGACGATTATCAGCTTATGGATTTCTGGCCCGAGCCGGGCAGGTATACTTTACGGTTGGAGTGTATCGGCCATAACCACTTATCCAGCGGCGGCCAAATTCGGATCAATTCGGTTCGCCTTCGCGAACGACGTCCCCGTGTAGAGCGTTTCGGCTATCTCAAAGACCATGATTGGCGGGCAAATCCCATCCTCATTGATAAAACCACCCCGCCGCTGAAGGCAGGACAAAGATAGACTAAATATCCACATGCTGAGATAGATTCCCCGTGTCCAAGCGAATTGTCAGGCACGCCAATTCGCCGATACGGCCGGACTGATGTTAGTGGAAAGGTTTACGGATTGCCTGTCGGTTACCACATCTTTTCAATCTCTTCCAGGGTCTTTCCCTTGGTTTCGGGAACGAACAGGGCAACAAAAAGAACTTCCACAACGCAAAAAGCCGCATATACCCAGAAAGAAAAGCCATGGTGAAAGGCTTTGACCAGAAGGGGATTCTTATCCAGCATCGGAAATGTCTGCGAGACGGCATAGCAGGCGATCCATAGGATAACCGTGGCGATCGCCATTGCTCGCCCGCGAATCCGTGTCGGGAAAATTTCCGATAGGATCACCCACGTTACAGGTCCCATCGCCATGGCAAAACAGGCGATATATCCCAATACCATCAGGAGCACCCATGCTCCGGTTTGCTCCCAATAAAACGCCAATCCCAGTAATGTCAGCGTGACCGCCATCCCTGCCGCTCCGAACAGCATTAAAGGTTTACGGCCGAGTTTGTCCACCGTCCATATAGCAAATACGGTGAATAGGATATTCACCACTCCGACAATGACCGTCTGCAATAACGCGCTCTCGGTATCGGCGCCGATATTTTTGAAAATTTCCGGGGCATAATATAATACCGCATTAATTCCCGTTACCTGTTGCAGAATTGCCAGAATCACCCCTATTACCAGTACAATCTTCATCCCGGGCTGGAACAGTTGCAGTACGGATCCGCTTTCATGGGTAATCGCGTCCTTGATTTCGGAAAGTTCCGTTTGGGCAAAGTTTGCCCCGTCCACACGAGATAAAATCTCTACCGCCTCGTTCTCTCTGCCTTGTTTGGTCAGCCAGCGCGGGCTTTCCGGCACAAATAAAACCAGCACCAGAAGTAGAAAGGCCGGCAGGGACTCCGATCCAAACATCCATCGCCAGCCGGCCTTGACATTCCAGGATTCCACGTTCTTTTGTGCAAGGTTCATGAGAATTGGCTTGATCACCTCAGCAATTATTTCTACTTCATTCGCGATCTGTTCAGCCATCAACCGGACGGCTTGTCTGTCTATTTCCGTATTTTTTGTGACGAATTTATCCGTAATTCTTATTGTAATCGTCGAAATAAATTTGTTTTGCTGTTTATAAGCGTTGATGTCGGCGGTAAGCACCTCGGAACTGAGTTTCCTTAGATCCACTTCGTACTCTTTAATATTGCCGGTACTTTCTTTTTGTGCAGGGCTATCGAACGACGAATATACTCTGTCTATAGCTACATTTGCCAGGATTGACGCTCTGGTCTTCTCATCATTCAGATTGTAGTGTTTTTGTAATTGATTTATGAGTTGCTTTTCAAGCTCTTCAGGGTTGATATTCGAGTTGCTTGCTTCTTTGAGGGCGGACGGGATGTTATCCTTAATAGCTTGTACGGCCAGCCGGTCGCTTTGTACACCATAGTTGCCGATGATATAGTTGGCGAAGTAGACGACCAGGAAACCGGATACAATAGCGAACTGATTGACCGAGACCATTCTTCCGCGGATTCGGGCGGGCGCGATCTCAGCGATATACATCGGTGAAGTCATCGAAGCAGCCCCTACACCCAGACCACCAAGAAAACGGAAAAGAATGAATTCAATAAGATTATGGGGAAGAGCCGTCCCCACGGCTGAGATAAAAAAACATACTGCTGAAAGGATAAGCACACATTTGCGCCCGAGGCGGTCACTCATCGTGCCGGCCAATGCCGCACCGACCATGCAACCCACCAGAGCGCAGGATGCGGCCCAACCCTCCATGGTGGAGTTAAGTGAAAAGCGGGCGACCAATGGGCCGATTGCACCGGAGATAACGCCGGTGTCGTATCCGAATAACAATCCACCCAGCGCCGCCACTGCACAAACAATCGCTACATAGACAATGCTGCCTCGTTTTCGATCTCCATCTGCGAGCAAATCCTTTGCCATGACGACTCCTGTACGATGAAACATAGAAATGCTTTATGGACACTCCACAATCTTTACATCGCGGAGGCTTCGAACCTGACACCCGGATTCATCCTGAATTTCGGCGATGATTGTATACTCTCCCGGCTCGGTCGGCAGTGTTTCGTTTATCTGGACAATTTCCAGGCCAAGCGATACTACCTTCAGCGGTATCGTCCGTATGGATATCCGCTGATTGTCTTTCATAATCCGTAGTCGAAGCCGACCGGACCAATCTTCATACAGATCGTTAATGACATAGATCTCAAATGTTTCGTTTTCGTCCGCAGACGCTTCCTGGGCCCAGAAGTTCAACATCACACCGACCGGATTGAATGATTCTTTCACATATTCCTCGAAATATGGCTCGAAGATGAGTCGCTCCAGGTCGACAAAATGGTCGCTTGTCGCTCCGCCTTCGGGCCGTTCCAGAAGTCCGCTTCGCGAATATCCCAAGCCGCAGAAGTGCAGCACTCCGGCACATTCTCTATGGCATCGCCAGAACTCGGTCAAAGCCGCAAGATATCGTGCATACCTCTCTCTTCGCTGGTTTGTCGATGGCCAGGGACCAAAGAAATTCTTATAGATATCTTTGGTCAGAGTTGTCGGCGTGCCGTCGCGGTTCAGCCATAACCAGGCGTATTCGTTGATCAGGATCGGCACGTCATCTCGTTTCTGCTGGGATTGTATCCCCGGCCGACCGGAGATTTCCGTCATGTTTTCCAGTCGGAACGGTTGATTGCCCTGCCAGGTCCTGATGAACAGATACGGATGTGCTTCCCGCGGATCGGTATCCCGCTGGGGTGTTTCCCAACCGTTTTCCCAGGGCCGATCCGACAGGTCATAGTCGCGGACGGCGTTGATTACCTTGGCCGTTTCGGGTGTTACGCTTTCGTTCTGGGCATCCCAGATCGCCACACAGGGATGGTTCCATCGCTCTCTCATCCAATCAATGTATTGCGGTATCATGATGTCCGCCTTGGGATTTTCTGGTGCATGACTTAATAACCAAACCGGGAATTCATCCTGAATCAGGAATCCGACTTCATCGGCTATGTCATACCATTTCTCCGGTGGAAAGCCGATACAGTATCGAATAGAATTCCAATGCATAGATTTAAACTTTTTGTGGAGTCGTCGCACCCATTCTTCTCTCCAGGGTCGATCCGCCCGCAGATCGTCCTCGAAGAACCGATAGATACATACGTTCGTACCCCGCATGAAATATGGCTTACCATTGAGCATTGCCCGTTTTGTCTTTGGATCAAACTGGAACTGCCGCATTCCGAACCGTACCTTTGCTGCATCACCACTTGTTTTTAATGTCAGTTCGTACAGAAAAGGATCTTCGGGCGACCAGAGATGGACATTTTTAATGGGAATCTCCACATCCAGTTTTTTACATTGGTTGGTTTGGAGTTGTATACCCTCCGATTTGGCAGATCCGACAAGTTTTTGTGAAGGAATCTCGCGAACTTCATACTGCATTGTGCAAGACTCTGTTGATAAAAGCGGCTCCAATTCCGTCACAACTTGTAGCTTGCCTTCTGCAATATCAGGAACGGTTTGTACGGTTTTTATATACGGCCCTCCGGTCAGAATCAATTCGAATGAATCATAAATACCGGGAATATATTTATACTTTTCAAAGTCCCAGCCGGTTGGATACCCATCAGGAAGCATATCTCGATATGCCCCCACACGGATAATCAGCACGTTTTCAGTGCCCTCGCCTTTAAGATATTCTTTAACATTCAAGTATACCGGCGTAAAACAGGGCAGGTGCTCCCCAATCAACTTGCCATTGAGCCAGACCTTGGTTCCGTATTTCGACTTGTGAAGTTTCAGTAAGGCTACATCCGGTACAGCGCATCCGATAGTAAATGTCCTGTGGTACCAGAATGCCTGTCGCAGATCGTTCTTTTTGCCCACATCGACGAATGTCGGCTTTGCCATATCGACCAATCCTGGTACAGGTATTGTATGCTCGAAGGATTCCGGCATCTTCTCCATACTGCCCTCCGCAATTTCCCATTGTCCATCAAGGGAAATAACCTGCCGGGGATCGGAAGGGCGAAGAGATGCCAGACCCATTGAACAAACAGAAATGGACATAATGTAATAAAATAAAAATTGGTTTACTCTACCCATCGTTCCCTCTCCATTTTTGTTTTCTCAAGTTATTTGATTGTGTAATATCTCTTAGAATTTCATCAGATATTCTGCCTCTATACCACAGTATCGGAGTACATAGGTTAATGCCCAGTCTATGAACATTTTATAATCGTTGTTTCGATTGGATTCGAAGTTGGCATCACGAGCCGCTCGTATCTGCGCCACGACCGGCATGGCGCCGGCCCTGAGCCATTCCAGCTCTCTGGCTGCCGCCAGGGCCACAGGACCTCGAGGATCATCCAGTCCCCTGACCAAGACCTCTAACGCCTCTTTTGAACCCGACCATCTTGTCAGAATTCCTGCTGCTGCGAATCGTACGTTCGGCGACGAATCAGATAATCTTTCCCGGATTACATTGATCCATTCCTGCTTTGGCTGTTGTCCGATGCTGACTATACCCCAATACCGTACTGCGGCATTGTCGTTTTCAAGAAAGACAAATCTTTCTGAAGGGTTTTTTTTTCCGACTGTTTCGGCGGCATCCAGAATCCTTTTAATCGGAACTACTCTTTCATTCCGCATCGTTTCGTAGGGCGTTGATCCTTGCGAACGGATATGCATTTCGGCCTCGGGCAGAAGACCGGTATCGCGGATATCCAGCATCCACTGATGCAATTGATCCCGGAGCCGATCGGCTGTGGCCTGGTGTTGTGAGGATTCGATAAGGTTGATTATTTCGTATGGATCGTCCTGAGTATCATATAATTCTTCCGCCGCACGAGGTTCGAACATCGCACTCTGGATCTTATTCATTTCATCGGTATCCAGCGCCCGCCGCAGTTCCCGCAGGATTTCAGCGTTATCCGGATAAGCGCTGGGTTGCACCCAGGGCAGATGCGGTAAAAAATTACGGATGTATTTGTATCGCTTGTCACGTACGCATCGGGCCATGTCGTAGGCTTCATCCACCCGGCTGGCATGGGCGTATACGAACTGACGAGGCCTGCCTTCCTGATCGCCAAGGAACGCACTGCCCTGCATATAGTCAGGGATCTTCACGCCGGCCAGACTCAGTACGGTCGGGGCAAAATCCACAAAGCTCACCAATTGATCCGCTGCTTGCCCGGCGGCAATTGGAGCCATGTATTTGTATTTATCCGGTACGTGTATAACCAACGGTACTTTCAGGCCGGAGTCCCGTAAATCTCGTTTGTGTCGCGGAATACCGGACCCGTGATCCGAATACCAAAATATAATCGTATCCTCTTCCAGGCCGTCTTCTTTAAGCTGATCCAGGAACTGGCCTACCTGCTGATCCATCAGTGTTGCCAGGTCATAATATCGAGCCCACATTTTGCGGATTTCTATTGTATCCGGGTAGTAAGGCGGTATCTTCATGACAGATGGATCATGCCGCTTTGAAGCCTCAAGCTGACTTCCATATTTTGCTTCCCATTCGGCATCGGAACCATTGAGACGACTCTGATGGGTAATCATAAAGTTGAACACACTGAAGAACGGCTTGCCGTTCGGTCGGTTTCGCCAGTGGGCCTGTGTACTTGACTCATCCCACGCATTTACATCCTGAAAATTGTAATCTTTTTTCACATTGTTCGTACAGTAATATCCTGCATTGCGAAGATGCTCTGTGAAGCAACGGATGTGCTCGGGGATTTTGATACTTGACCGTAGGTGTTGTGTGCCCAGGCTCGTCGCATATACGCCTGTAATCAGACAGGATCGCGCCGGAGCACAAACCGGAGCTGAGGCATAGGCATTTGTATATCTTGTGCCCTTTTTCGCAAGTGCGTCGATATTGGGTGTGGTTGCATTTGCATCACCATAGCAGCCGATCCATGGACTCAGGTCTTCGCAGGTCAGCCAGAGAATATTAGGAAGTTTTTGGACGGACTGTGTGTTGATGCCTCCCTGATCACAACCGGACAACCAGAACGAACCGAAACAAATTCCTGCGGCTTTAAGAAATGTACGGCGACTTTGCATGTCCACCTCCACAGTCTATTATTTCACCAGAAGATGATATAAAATATAATCACGCCCAGAATGACCGCACTGCCCAACCACACAACTGTCGGGGAAGTGCTCATGTCGATGTCTTCGCGGACCGGCATAATGCGCATCTCACGTAAGGGACGGATCAGGGTGATGATTGTCATCAATCCGATTAACACCACGAATGTAATCGCCATGCGATTCAGAAAAGCGATCTTGAATACAGTAATCGGCTCGTAAATTCCCGAGCAAAACAGATATAAAAGTCCATAGATCGGAACGTTGGCCAACAATGCTGTTGTGCCCGCTGCCGGGGGTGCCGAGCGTACCAGGAAACCAAACACAAATGCAGCCAGAATACCCGGTGAAATAAAGCCTTGAAATTCCTGTATATATTTAAATACGCCACCCAACTGCGGATTTGCCAGGTGTGGGGCGATTGCACAGCCGATCAGTACAAAAACAATGGTCAATACCCGTCCCATGTCCACCAGCCATTCCTGGGTAGCCTGTGGCCTGAGGTATCGTTTGTATAAATCCATCGTTGAGATAGTCGCGGCACTGTTGAGCATAGAGGCCAGAGAGCTGATTACTGCCCCGGCCAGGGCGGCAAAGATAAAGCCTCGCAGTCCCACTGGGATCAGATTACGAATAAGGACGGGATAGGCTTGATCGCTCGTTTCCAGTTGATTGCCATAGAGCTGTAAAGCCATAATACCGGGCATGACGATTACGAAGGGCACAATCAGCCATAATGCCGCCGCAAAGATAATCCCCAACTGTCCCTGTCGTAGTGTTTTGGCTGCCAGTGTTCTCTGCACGATGAATTGATTTAGTCCGCAGTAATAAAAGTTCGGTATCCACAGTCCAATGACCAGTGCAGTCCAGGGTATTTCCGGATGATCCGATGGAAGCACCATGTGCAGGCGATCCGCATTGGCTTCCAGAAATGGACGAACTCCACCGATTTCCCGAAAACCCAGGATCATCGTCAGAAGCCCGCCTAATAATAACGCAGAACCCTGAAACAAGTCTGCCACTGCGACGGCCTTGAGTCCGCCCCAAGCCGTGTATAAGGCGGCAAGAAATCCGATCAGCCAGGCCGCCATGGTCAGATCCATGTCAAAGATCGTGTGTAGCGTCAATGCACCGGAATAGATTACCGCTGCAAGCAGGACAAACACGTAAATCACGACTGTATAAAAGGCCATGATCCCTCGCGTCAGGGAGCTGTAACGATACTCCAGATATTCCGGCATGGTGTAAATACCGGCGCGAAGGAAACGAGGTAAAAAGAAGATCGCAACAAAGACAATGGTCACGGCCCCCAGAAGCTGATATCCTGATACAGCCAGGCCGATATTACCCGCACTGGCTCCGCTCATCCCCACAAACTGTTCAGTAGACAGGTTGGCGGCGACAATGGAAAAACCGATCAGATACCACTTGAGGCCCCGGCCGGCCAGGAAATAATCCTCACTGGTTCGTTCCCGACGGCTTTTATACATACTGGTGGCAATCACCAGTCCGAAAAATGTCGAAAATATAATTATATCAAATGGACCCGGCACCATATTCATCCTTTCTTTGCATCGTTTAACGCAGCAAGCATCGCCAGAACGTTTTCAACCGGTGTTTTGGCCTGGATGTTATGAATGGTGTTAAAGACAAATCCGCCGTTTTTATTAAATACCTCGATGCGCCGGCGAGTTTGGTCATAGACCTGCTTTGGTGTGCCAAAGGGCAGGATTTGCTGGGTATCCACGCCCCCGCCCCAGAAAGTAACTTTGTTTCCAAATTTGGATTTGAGTTTCTCAGGGTCCATCCCAGTTGCCGAACATTGTATCGGATTAAGAATGTCGAATCCCGCTTCGATAAAGTCCGGAATCAGATCGACCACGCTGCCGCAGGAATGGATGAACGTCTTCCAATGGGTATTGGCATGCACAAAATCATTGAGCTTCTTGTGGAATGGCTTGTACAGATCGCGGTAAGCGGCAGGAGAGATAAACAGGCCTCGCTGCGTACCAAAATCCGTCCCAGTCAGAAACACAGCCTGTACTTTGTCACCCAAGGCCTTAGCCAGTGCTGCCAAGTTTCCAAGTGCAATCTCGCATTGCCCTTCAAATACCTTGTATACATAATCCCGCCGCAGGGCCGTCGACACATACCATTCCTCCACGTCGCGGATTCCCTTGACCTGCTTCCTCCAGCAGGCCGGCACCAGGGCAATATCTCCAAACGCTGTCCCCGGCGCCGAAAGGATGGCGCCTTTGCCTTGTGCGGCAACTACCTTGGCCTGTCGCACATAATGATCGATGTCCTCCTGTGCCAACGGACTGAATTCTTCCAGATTGTCGGCCGGGTTTAGTTTATCCTCGATGATCGGTTCCTGTCGTTTCACGGCGTCGAAGTAGTAGCCGTCTTTGGGCATGCGACCGCTCGGTGATACGGAAGTATCTCCTTCCGGGTAGATATAATATCCGCCTGCTCCGTCCTCGGTCAGGTTGAAATCTCCCGGCACAAGGACCTCCGTTCCATCGAACAGAGTGAATGGTTTCCAATCCTTGTTCTCGAATCCGAACATGGTCTTTCGGCCCATCACCGGCATGACGTCGATGCCCAAAGCACCGGCCAGTTTGTCGTCGATTTCACCCAGCATTTGGTAGGGTTCGCTGACCTTGACGCGATAAGCCCTCTCTCCCAAAAGGGCCTGACGCAGCCCGGCAACCACGCTGACATTGATCCCTGTAACGTGTGTGGCGCCGAAATCGACGCACACACCCTCCACCGGTCGATGCGCAAGAGTAGCCTGTAGCCGTTCTGCTGATGTACTCGTCATTTCCATTCTCCCAAATCGAACCGTCATTTTCAGCGGGCATTATAGGCGCAGATACCCTGTTTGTGAATTGAATTCCACAGTATGATACCGAGGATTTATCCGTTGAATAATTTATTTAATAAAGATTTGGTCTGCGTGCGATTTGTGGTCTTCGCCAGTGCTTGAAGAAGTTGTTTCTGCCGGTCAGTGAATACAATAGGGCACTTTGGATCAAAATCAAATACTCCTGAAATACGTTGAATAGCCTCGACCAACTGTTCAATGCCGGTTTGTTGTTTGGCGCTGATCTTCACGATTGCGTTATTGTTCAGCTGGAGGGAATCTTTGTTAATTTTGCATCCCAAATCGTTCTTGTTGAATATGAGCAGAATCGGCTTGTCATGGAGAGAAGACAGATCAAATGGTTTCCAAGGTTGGCTTGCATCAATAACCAGCAGGAGAAGATCGGCCTGTTGGATAACCGTTCGGGTTTGTTCCTGTGCTGTCGATTCGAGTTTGTCTTTGTCGGCCAGATTCGGATCCAATCCTGCCGTATCAAACAATTCCAGTCGAAGGGATTGTATGCGACACGTAGCCGTCACGTAATCGCGTGTCGTTCCCGCAGTATCTGTCACAATCGCCAGGTCACGGCCGGCCAGGGCGTTTAAAAGGGTACTCTTGCCGCTGTTGGGTGGTCCGACAATAGCTGTTTTACAGCCGTGAATGATAAGGGCCGCGATTCTGCTTTGTTCCAGAATCCGATCACATTGTTGACGGAGTTGGTCAAGATCAATATGATCAATTTGTTTAAGTATGTCGTTACACCAAGCCGTAAGTCCACTGTAAACTTGCTCGGCCAGAATTTTTATACCTTCGATTGTAATACTCTTGAGTTGTTCGATTTGAACCTCGGCAACGATCCGGTTGGGTGTGGAGGCGCAGATGTAATTGGCCAGAATCGGCTCATAGTCCACCAGGTGAGCACCGTGCCGCTGCAGGAGTTCCATCGTCCCTTCGATGATCAGCGGATTGCCGTGGCAATGTACAGCCAGGATGTTCGGTCCCTCAATGCCCACTACCACTTGGTCAATCACACGGGCACCATCAACGATGCGCCCTGTGAGAATACGACCTTCATTATAATCGATGTCTTGGCTCGTAACGGGAACGAACAGGGCTTTCAGCAAAGCAAGAGCATCCGTCCCAAACAGCTTGATCGTTGCAATGGCGGCGTTCCCCTTACCGGTCGTCACGCATGCAATACAATCCTGACAAGTAGAGGTCATTTTTTCATTTCCTGTGTGGATTGCGTTTCTTGGATTGGAATGCTAACTGAGATAGCCCATGAGCGGATTTTTTGCCACAATTGCTCGGTTCGTTCGGGTTGTTCAATGGCCAGATTTCTGGTTTCGCCAGGATCACTTTTGAGGTTATAGAAATGAGCATCCGTCCCGTCCGGATTGATCAACAGTTTCCAATCGCCGTCGCGTACTGCCAGGGAAGGACTGATAAAGGTTGAATTACCTGGTTTCAGTTTGGCGTAGGGGGGACCGTATTGCCAGAAAATCGGTTTGGATCGTCGAATCGACTTACCAAGCAAGGCCTCGTTCATAGCCAGTCCGTCATGTTTCACGGAAGAGGGAACTGGCACATTGGCGAACCGACAAAATGTCGGAGACAAATCGATACCACACATCACGCTGGTTTCGTTGGTGACACCGGCAGGAATAGTCCCTTTCCATCGAGCGATAAACGGCATTCGAATGCCCCCTTCGTAGAGGCTCCATTTGCGTCCGAAAAACGGACCGGTAAATCCGGGCGGGGTATGACCCTTGTTGTAATAGCTGGGCCAGTCCGTAGGGCCGTTATCACTGGTAAGGACAATTAATGTTTGTTTGTCGATCTTAAGTTCATCCACGGTTTGTATCAGTCGACCAATTTGACGATCCAACTCTTCCAGAACGGCGAAAAATTTCTGCTCAAAAGGATTGTCGGTCACCTGTTTCCATTTCTCAATCGCATCCGGTTTGGGGAGATGGGCATCATGGACGTCGTTGGGAAATAATTCGATGTAGAAAGGCTTGTCCCGGTTGGTCTGTATGAAATCAATAGTCCGGTCCACATAGGTTTCGGTCGATTGGTGTTTTGGTTTTTCCTGAATGCGTCCTCGTTCAAGTTTTCTGCTTTGCTCACATAATCCGTCGTTTGGAAACAGGATGCGGTCTCCCAATCCTTCAAAACTGACCAATGATTCATCGAAACCATATTCCTGTGGCAGGGGAGCATCTCCTACGTCACGTCCTCCGCCAATGTGCCATTTTCCGAAATGGGCTGTAGCATACCCGGCTTGTTGGAGGATTCGGGCGGTGGTGGGGGCCTTCGGATCAAGCCAGTCGGCCATGTTGCGGTCCCGATTAGCCTTATGAGCAGCCAAATAAGAATAGATCTTCCAACGATGGGGATACTGACCGGTCATCACGGCTACGCGAGAAGGAGAACAGATCGGGGAATTTACATAAAAATTGGTAAGTCGGATCCCTTTGGTTGCGAGACGGTCGATGTTGGGTGTTTTCATCTTCGGATTGCCAAAACAGCTTGGATCGGCATAGCCCATATCATCGATAAAGATAAAAAGAATGTTGGGTCTATTGGATTGACTGCTTGAAAGCACACCGGAACATCCAAGACATGGCAGTCCTACAGTACCTGCTATGATTTTAAGAAATGTTCTGCGGTTCATTCGATTCAGGCTCCTTTCATATGGCTGGCAGAGCTATTTTTCCAGGGCAATCAGATCATCATAACTCTGTCGGCGGCGAATTACGGTAAAGGTATCTCCGTCGACCAATACTTCGGCCGACATGGGCCTGGCATTATAGTTGCTAGCCATTGTAAATCCGTATGCTCCGGCAGTAAAGATAGCCAGCAGATCATCCCGCTGCATGGGCGGCAGAGCCCGATCTTTGGCAAAAAAGTCCGCCCCTTCGCAGATGGGGCCGACAATATCGACGATTTCAGTGCCTTGTATAGTCAGGTCTTGTCTTCGGATCGGAGGCACAAAAGCATTCGTAACCTTTGCAGGCCAGAGGAAATGAAACGCGTTGTATAGGGCCGGACGGATTAAATCATTCATACCTGCATCGACAATCACAAATTTTTTGCTGCCACCGGTTTTTGTATATAATGTTTGTGTTAATAGAATACCCGCATTGGCAATGATGCTCTTTCCCGGTTCGAGAATGAGTTTGAGGTCTTTGCCCTTTAGCAGAGGCACAAGACCAGTGGCGTAATCTGTTGCCGAGGGAACCGTATCGGATTCATAATCGGCTCCATAGCCTCCCCCCAGATCAAGGGTTTCAATACGATGACCCTGATGACGCAGCGTGTCAATCAGATCGAGGATTTTTTTAACGGCTTGCACATACGGATCGATGGTCTTTCCCCCGGAACCAAGATGAACATGGATGGCACATAAATCGACAGCCCCGTTACCTGTATATTTGGCAAATACTTGCTGGGACCGTTCAATATCCACGCCAAACTTGGTTTCCTTGACACCAGTGGTAATATGCCTGTGTGTGCCGGGATCGATATCCGGATTGACGCGTAAAGCCGCTCTGGCAGATTTGCCCTCCTGTTTGGTCAGGCGAATCAGGTTTTCCAGTTCCGCCTCTGATTCGATGTTAAAATAAGCGATTTCGGCATGAAGGGCTTCAATAATTTCGGTATCGGTCTTTCCCGTGCCTGCATAGACAATCTTCGAGACGTCTGCCCCCGCCTTACGGGCGCGAAATAACTCCCCGCCACTGACGATATCAAAACCTGATCCGGCTTCGGTCAGAATCCGCAGGATATGGATATTACCACAAGCTTTGATGGAATAGCAGATTGTAGTGTCTAATGCGGCATATGCCTTTTGAATTTTGGATAAATGGTCCAGGAAAGTCGTTTTACTGTATATGTAGACCGGGGTGCCAACTTGCTCGGCGATGATGTGAACATCTACATTCTCGGCGAATAAAACGCCATTCCGATACGTAAACGAGTCCATATACTTTCTCCCATTGGATTTATAAAACCAACAGTATAAACATGTATAAAATAATTTCAAGCGGACAGGTCGTCTGATGTTTCCAACTGTTCCGATAATATAGAAAACAGATATGTCTTTCGAGTATGTATGGAAGTCAAAGCTTGATTATGACGATACAATCGAGTATGAAAGCGTCCGTTTGAGCACGGTAATGAATCGATAATAGGGGATAGAGATGGTCATCAAGTTTAATGGTATGTTCCGGCGGGGCCGCAGTCAGGATATTGTGCATCGCTGGGAAGGTAATCCCCTAATCAGGATTACGGACCTTAAGTTTAAGGCCTCAGACATTCACAATGCCGGGGCGGTCGAGTTTGATGGGCAATTACTGTTACTGGTGACCATCGAGATGCCGGCCGGTACCCGGCAGGTACATGTCGCCCGGGCTCCTCAGGAAGGAGCATTTGAAGTGAATCCAAAACCACTTTTGGCCCCTTCACACAGCAATCCCTATCGTATCCACGAATGCGAAGGCGTCATGGATGCCCGGGCCACTTTGCTGGAAGGTACCTATTATATCATGTATAACGCGCTCGGGGAACACGGATTTCGACTGGGGCTGGCTAAGACCAGCGATTTTGAGAAAGTCGAGCGGATCGGTTTGATCAGTGAGCCGGACACTAAGGCCGGAATGCTGTTTCCCAACAAGATCAAAGGACGATACGCCCGTCTGGAACGTCCCAGCCACGGGGGAGCCATCTGGATTACGTACAGCGATGATCTGATCCACTGGGGCGGAAGCCGGATGGTCATCGGTCCACGAGGCGGATTCTGGGATGATAGTCGTGTTGGTCCCGGCGCTGTGCCGATTGAGATTAACCAGGGCTGGTTACTAATCTATTACGGAGTAAAGGATACTTCGGCCGGACCGATTTATCGGATCGGTGCTGTCATTCTGGATAAAAAGGAACCAACCAAAGTCGTTTCGCGCACGGGCATTCCGATTCTGTCTCCTCGTGAGGAATATGAACGGATCGGGGATGTGCAGAACCTGGTGTTTGCAACAGGGGCCTTTCTCGATACGGATGGACAACTCCATATCGTATATGGCGCTGCCAACAGTTGTATCTGTGTCGGCACAACTACGATGGAGGATATTCTCCAGCAATGTGTACTCAGTGAGGAGGGATGCTGATTATGCGAAGCCGTTATTTGGGTCGAGACCTCCTGCATCGCTGGGAGGGCAATCCAGCCATTACCGTGGACGATATTCCATTTCGAGCAAATACAGTGTTCAATGGCACCCCGATTGAAACCCCGGATGGGATCAATTTGTTATTGCGGATTGAAGGCCAACATGGATATTCCTTTTTTGCTCTGGCCCGCAGCACGGACGGCCTGCATTTCAAAATCGATAAAAAGCCCGTTATGGTACCCGCTCGTAAAGGTCCTTTTGCCGAGGAGGAAATCAAGGGAATTGAAGATCCACGAGTGACGGTTGTGGAAGGAACCTGTTATGTGATGTATACTGCTGTCGGCCCATGCGGTCCTCGGATTGCCCTGGCCAAAACAGAAGATTATGTCAACTACGAGCGGATCGCTGTCATTTCCGAGCCGGGAAACAAGGATGGCATCCTGTTTCCTCGTAAGATCAAGGATCGGTACGCCCGGCTGGATCGGCCGATCGGACTGGGACGTGGTAGCATCTGGGTGTCCTATTCGCCGGATTTGGTACATTGGGGCGATTCGGAGGTAGTAATGGCCCCACGGGGCGGATACTGGGATGATTATCGCATTGGTGCGTCGGTAGCGCCGATTGAAACAGAACAAGGTTGGCTGGAAATTTATCATGGCGTGAAGATGACCTCTTCCGGGCCGATCTATCGTACGGGAGTGGCACTGTTGGACCTGGACAATCCTTCGAAGGTGATCAAACGAGGGGATTCACCGATTCTTTCACCCCGGGAGGAATACGAACGGATCGGGGATGTTCCGAATGTATGTTTTGCCTGCGGTGCCGTGATCAGTGACCATGACGAGGTAAAAATCTACTACGGAGCCGCCGACACGTCCATCTGTGTCGCGACGTGCACATTCAAGCAGTTACTGGAAGATGCCTTTGAATAATCTCGTCCACAATGCAATCGACATATACTTTTAGACGTCCTGAAAAGAAAACCATTTGCTTGCGGAGGGTATTATGAGAACAGTGCGTATCTTTGTTTACGTTCTTTATGCAATTACGGGGCCATCTGCCTGGGCTTTAACAACAGAAGAAATCCTCAACGGTGCCGATAAGCGTATCGATGCAGTTCGCAAAGCAGACGCTACGCTGACATTGATGGATGCGGCAGGAAAACCTTTGCCGGCGAATGTAGAGGTTCGGATTGAACAGACACGTCATAAGTTCCTGTTTGGTTCGAATATTTTCAAGCTGAATCGATGTCGCTCGACGGAGGATGAAAAAGCCTATCGTCGGCAGTTTGCCGAGTTGCTGAATTATGCAACACTTCCATTTTACTGGTGGAACTATACTCCCCGCCCGGATGAGCCCGATGACGCCCGAACCGAAGGAATTATTGCCTTTTGTAAGGAAAAACGGATAACCATGAAAGGCCACCCCCTGGCGTGGAACTGGGCAGATCCCCGCTGGCTTCCCGATGATCCGACCAAGGCGATGGAGCTTCAGCTCTCGCGTATTGATCGATGCATTCGTCGTTTTGACGGTTCGATCGATATCTGGGATGTGGTTAACGAGGCGACCCATTATGATCGACCCGGACCCAAAGAACGATCCCCCAAATTGACCCGGGCGATTGCCCAGATGGGAGTTGGTGAATATGTTCGACAAGCTTTTCAAACGGCTCGCAAGGCCAATCCTGATGCGGTTCTGGTGATTAATGACTATCGTACGGATCCGGAATATGCCGACAAGGTACTCTCGGAACTGGTCGATCAGAACGGCAAGCCGATGTACGATGTGATTGGAATTCAGTCGCATATGCACGGAGGTTATTGGGGAGCCAAAAAGACATGGGAGGTATGTGAGTATTTTGCCCGGTTTAATAAACCGCTGCACTTTACGGAGGTGACAGTGGTATCCGGACCTCGGACAGAAATGGGCTGGAAAACCATGCCGGAAGGGGAGGCCCGGCAGGCCCGTCAGGTCGCTGAGTTCTATACAATTCTGTTTTCCCATCCCGCCGTTGAGGCGATTACGTGGTGGGATTTTTCGGACCAGAACGCCTGGCAGGGGGCGCCGGCCGGTTTTTTACGGGACGACATGAGTCCCAAACCGGTTTATGAGGAACTTCATAAGCGAATTAAAGGGCAATGGTGGACCAAAACAACCGAACGGACAAATTCGGATGGGCAGATTAAGTTTCGCGGTTTTTTAGGCGATTACAATATTATCGTTGACGATGGGATGCGGATACTGCAAACCACTTTCTCTCTGGACCGACAGTCCGGAACGAGCAGAGAATTACGACTGAACTAAACCATAGGGCAAAGAAGATCCTCAGAGAGATATGAAACAGTGGATTTTCATCAGTGTTGGATTATTGTTTTGGGGTAGTTTATACTGTGTAGAAGCAGGTGATACAGTTGCTGTCGGCGCAGATGATTGTCTTACTTACATTTTATCCTGTCAAAAATCTAATGGCGCTTTTGGTCCCAGCAACCAGCACTATACCGATGTGGCCTGGACCTATCCGGCAGTAGCGGCTCTGCGGTCGCTGGGAGCGGATGTTCCGAGAGCGCAGGAGTGTCTAAGCCATGGCCGAAATAGTACATCTCGAATGCCATACTGGACCTATTATCAACAAACCATGCTGAGCCAACTGCTTTCTCCTTTACGGAAAAAGACAGAATCTCAGGCCGACAAGATCAACAGTATTTTTCTTCGCTATGCGCCGTCCGGTTCAAATTATAGCATCGTTCCATTTTATCGAGATGATACACAGTGCCTTTTTACTGATTTGAATACGCTCTGGTATGTAGTGGCATCCTTGAGGCAGGAAGGAATGTCCATCCAGAATCATCAATCGATGCAGAGGTTTGTTCAGGACCGTCAGGACAAAGATGCGAGTTTTGGAGAACATATTATTCCCACCTGTCATGCCGTGTTAATACTGCGTGCTTTGGATCGGTCGGTTTCCGACAGAGATCGCTGTATAAGCTGGATACAGCGTTGTCAGGTGCCTGAAGGAGGCTTCCGCTATCATCCGGCATCGGGGGCGCTGTCGAACCAAGCGGATATCTGGTATACTTGGTCGGCTGTACGGGCATTGCGTATTCTTAACGCCAAACCTCGTCATGTCAATGCCTGTGTTCAATGGATCAATTCCCTTCAGAATGCCGATGGTGGATTCGGGGACCGCCCCGGCTGGCAATCCCGATTATACAGTACGTATTACGCCGTTGATGCCTTGCGCCTGTTAACGGGAAATGCGCAACATGCCATCGTAGAAAAGCAACTTGCCAAATCCCCACCGATCGTTTTGGGAGAGAACGAGACAATTCATCAATTCTGCCATGTTCAATCCCTGCCGGATTCCGCCTCTTTGAAGCGATTGCGGCAATGGGGCCTGGATCTTGTCGCTTTGCAAACCAATCCGGACCGTATTAGTATTCAAAGGGCTGAGAACCTGTCGTTCCAGGCTCACCAGTCTCTGCAAATGGAAATTGCGCCGGCGGTAATGTTGGACTGTCGCCGGTTGCTGCCGCCCCAGGGACATGATGTGGCGCAAATGGCCCAAATGGTTTTGTGTGGTAAAAATATTTCCGAAGTGCAGTCTCTTTTCACACAGGCCTGTGATTGGCTGGGACAGGCGATTGCCTGGTCGCAATTTCAAAAACAAGTGCTTGGTCCATTTCAAAAAACCGACGCCATGTTTCGATGTGAACATGACTACGGTATGATCAATGCATATATCCTTTATGACGACGGCCTGGACGGTCGAGCTGGTGTTCATGCCGTCCTGGCGGCAAATATGGGAGAAGACTATATCCGTCATTACCCGTATCGAGAGCGTTGGCTTGGAAAACTGCCATTTGTGACCGAGACGGTTTTGCCTGACAGCGGAATCACAGAGAGCGAACGGTTTGATCGGAATCGTGTTCTCTTTTTCGGTCGTGACAATACCTTTTCCGCTTTCCTCGAAGCGGCACGCAAGGGAAAAACCACGTGTGTCCTCCGAGAGGATACCATCCCCGGGGGTGTCGTGTACTACGGTTCGGCTCAGATGGTGCAATCCCTGTGTCTTTCCCGCAGCACCTGGCAATGGTGGAGCCGTCGGGCCTTGACCACAGCACAACTTCATTAGCCAAACGTCTTGTCTTTCACAGCATCATCTGTTACAATAGGCGCAAAAAGGAAGGGCTATGTCGCGCCGATTGGGGTGGTCTTTGTCGATGGGATTGCTGGGGGTACTTTTAACGGTCTCGGTGTGCATTGCTTCGGACCTGCCCTGTCAACAATCCATAAGTCAATGGCGGACAGAGATGCTGAGCATCTATCCGTCGAATACTGCGGCACAGGTCCGGCGAATCTGTCACGAGTTGGAGAAGCAATTTCCTCTGCAATGGGACTGGATGCTGCAGGATGCCGGAGTCGATTTTGGCCGTTGGTTTGAAAAGGATGTCGATCCTCTTTTTCTGAAGGAGATGATTAATACGGTTTTAACCGGAATAGGCTCAAGGAACGAATCTTTTCTTCGGGAGTTGAAACTTCTCATTGATAAAAAAGTGTCTTGCACGGATGCGCGATGGCTGGATTTGTACTTTCGGGCATGCCGACAGCGTCGCCGTGTTCGGATGGAACCTTTGCTCAGGAAGTATGACCGAATTGTATTTACAAAACACTACAATCTTGGCGGTTCCCATTATGCCTATACGGAAGGCCAATCCGACGCCCAGCATGAACGACATTTCCAGCCCGGCAGCGCCTTATGCCTATTAGAGCTGAATGAAAGTGAACCGGTTGTCCGTACGTTTCTGAGTGATCCTGGCGGTGTCATTCGTGATCCGGACGTGTCCTATGATGGAAAGAGCATTCTTTTTTCCTGGAAAAAGTCGGATCGTCAGGATGATTATCACTTGTATGAGATGGACGTCGTATCCGGTGAAATCACTCAGATCACTTCGGGCTTGGGTTTTGCCGACTACGAAGGGGTGTATCTGCCGAATGGAGATGTTCTATTCAACAGTACGCGTTGTGTGCAGACGGTGGACTGTTGGTGGACAGAGGTAAGTAATCTGTATACCTGTGACCGAAAAGGGCGGTATCTGCGTCGACTCGGCTTTGATCAGGTGCATACTAATTATCCGCAAGTGCTCGGGGATGGACGGGTAATTTATACCCGCTGGGATTATAACGATCGCGGTCAGATTTATCCCCAGCCTCTGTTTCAAATGAATATAGACGGTACTGCTCAGACGGAGTTTTACGGCAACAACTCGTGGTTTCCGACGACGATTCTACATGCCCGACCGATTCCCGAAACGCAGAAGGTCATGGCGATTGCCACCGGGCACCATTCGATCCAAATCGGCAAGCTCATCGTGATTGATCCGGCCAAGGGCCGTCAGGAGGCCCAGGGTGTACAATTGATCGCGCCGATTCAAACGACCGAAGCGGTTCGCATCGATGCCTATGGGCAGGAAGGAGATGTCTTTCAATATCCCTATCCTCTCAGCGAGGATGTATTTCTGGTTTGTTTCTATCCGGAAGCTGCGAAACAGCTCATCGGACAGAATGGACGATATGACTCATGCCGATTCAAAATCTATTTCATGACGGCTGACGGTCGAAGAGAACTGCTCGTTGCCGATCAAAACACCTCCTGTAATCAGCCGGTTGCTTTGTCATCTCGCTCGGTTCCTCATCTGCAGCCAGGCCGGGTCGATTATACGAAAGATACGGGTGTCTATTATGTGCAGGATGTATACGCTGGTCCCGGTTTGGGGGGTATATCACGGGGGATAGCCAAAAAGATCCGGGTAGTTTCGATGGAATTTCGGGCCGCCGGGATTGGAGATAATCGCAGCGGCGGTCCCGGCGGCGGGGCGCTGGCCAGCACGCCTGTTTCGATCGACAATGGTTGTTGGGATGTCAAGGTGGTGCTGGGCGATGCGAAGATTCATGAGGATGGTTCCTCTTGCTTCACCGTTCCAGCCCGAATCCCGGTATATTTCCAGGTACTCGACGACAAAAGCTGCGTCATCCAATCCATGCGAAGCTGGTCTACCCTGCAGCCGGGAGAGACGTTTTCCTGTGTGGGATGTCATGAAGACAAGAACGGCACACCTCCCTCTACCGCAAAATCCACAATGGCGATGCGGGCAGGGCCGCAGGATCTGGAACCTTTTTACGGTCCGCCGCGCGGTTTCAGCTTTACCCGGGAAATTCAACCGATCCTGGATCGGCATTGTATCCGCTGTCACGACGGGCAGGAAAAACCGGAAGGCCTGAAAGGAAAATATATGTTCAGCCTTCTCGGTACAACACGCATTGATCCGCAAGCCAAACGCAAGTGGTCACAGGCATACCTGACTCTGACACAGGAAGGGAATCCGAATGAAATTGTGCAATGGCTCAACGTGCAGTCAATCCCGTCGATGCTGCCGCCGTATTATGCCGGTTCCGCGAAAAGTGAACTGGTTACAATACTCGAACAGGGGCATTATGAGGTGAAGCTTTCTCGTGAAGAGATGGATAAGCTGATCTGCTGGATTGATTTGCTCGTACCGTTTTGCGGAGATTATACCGAGGCCAATGCCTGGACGGATACCGAACGGGACATATACAACCATTTTGTCGTCAAGCGAGAGCAAATGGCGAAGGTGGAACGAGAAAACATCAATCAGATGCTCAACGACCGCGACACCTCTGTTTGGGATCCTATGGAAGGCAGCCCGAATGCGAATCTGGAATCGATGGCCGGCCAACGGGCGATTCGTTTATCATGTCGGTTTGAGGGAACCAGAATGGAGCGGGCAAGCTGGGACCGGACATTCAATGTTGACCTGAGTATGCATAAGGGAATCGAATTCCGGTTTCTATGCAAAGACCTGTCGCCCATCGCGTATTTCACGTTCTATTTTCATAGCGGCAACGGATGGTATGCAACGGGTTTTGCGCCGGAGAAATCGGACAAGTGGCAAACGATCCGGGTTGACAAGTCCGGGGTACGCATCGAGGGCGAGCCGGCCGGATGGGGCAGCGTGGATAAAATCCGTATCAGCGCCTGGCGCGGGCAGGACAAGAATACTGACTTCTATGTGACAGATTTTACACCTTACGGAGGCGAAGGACAGATCGTAATCCTCCGTAACGATGCTGCTATTGCACAATCCCCCGACGAAGCCCGTGGAGTTCAGCAGTATACTGAGACGATGAGTCAGTTGCTTGATGGATTGGGGATTTCGTATGTGACCGTCAGTGATCGGGATATTACCGCCCAGAAACTTGCTTCCCGCTCTCTTATCATTCTTCCGTACAATCCGGGTACCGATCCTCAGACGGAGCAGGAATTGGTCACGTTTGTTAAAACAGGGGGCAAAATTCTGGCGTGTTACATTTTGCCGGCTTCGCTTGAGCCGTTGCTTAGCATTCACCTTGGGCAACATATGAAACAGGAGTTTACCGGACAATTTGCTTCGATTCGTCCCGATGACAGTT
Organism: Sedimentisphaerales bacterium; assembly: GCA_016926155.1. GTDB lineage: Bacteria > Planctomycetota > Phycisphaerae > Sedimentisphaerales > Anaerohalosphaeraceae > JAFGGE01. Next base: position 1,167 of record JAFGPC010000187.1, on the reverse strand, counting down.
CACTTAAAGGTTTCCCGAATCAGACAGCGCAAGCCTCCTGGAATATACGTCATGCTGTTGGACTGAATCAGAAAGCACGCGCCGTTGCCTGGTGGTATGACAAGGACGGGGAAAATACAGGACAGCCGGCTGTTGTAGCTGGAGAGAACGGCGTATTTATGACCCATGTTTTGCTTGGTGACGGTACACAAAATAAGTCGCGATTGCTGTTATCGCTGTTAGGCCATCTTGAACCTTCTATTTGGGCGGAGGCGGCCAGAGGTAGAGTGGGACAGATTGGCACATTTGGCTCATTCAAGGGATACAACGAGGCTTTCAAGGATATTCAAACGAAGGCTAAGAGTATTCCTGAAGCCCAGCAGATGTTGGAAACGGCCCGGAAGTATTACGAGCAGGCCGTGGATCGCATCGAAAAAACGAAATATGTGGAAGCCCTTGCAGCCGCTTCTCAAAGCAGGGCTTCACTTCTTGAGGCTTTCTACCTTGCCCAAAGGCCCCAATCCGGAGAGCATCGTGCCTTTTGGTGTCATAGTGCAACCGGAGTAGCGCAGATGACATGGGAAGAGGCGATCAAGATTTTGTCTGATAATGGATTTACTGCCATCCTGCCCAATATGCTCTGGGGCGGAGTGGCGTTTTATCCCAGTGATGTCCTGCCTGTCTCCCCGACGGTTAAAGAACGAGGCGATCAGATCGCGGAGTGTTTGATGGCTTGTAAAAAATATGGCGTTCAGTGCCATGTCTGGAAAGTCAACTACAATATGGGTTGGGCGACGGATGCGGCTTTCATGCAGGAGATGAAATCGACCGGACGGACGCAAGTGACATTTGATGGGGGTGAGGAGCCTCGCTGGCTGTGCCCGTCGCACCCGGCCAATAAGCAGCTCGAAATCGATTCAATGGTCGAGGTCGTGCGGAAATACGACGTGGATGGGATTCACTATGATTATATACGATATCCCGGCAGGCAATCCTGTTTCTGTGAAGGGTGCCGTCGGCGTTTTGAGAAATACGTCGGACAGGCGATTACCGACTGGCCGCTCGATATTCGAAATGATGAACATCTCAGTAATCATTGGGATGCATTTCGCCAGCAACAGATTACCGATGTCGTGGAGGCTGTCGCCACGCAGACCCGTAAGGTCCGGCCTGGTGTGAAGATCTCGG
>JAFGPC010000020.1 GCA_016926155.1 Sedimentisphaerales bacterium | reverse complement strand
TGAGCAACTCGACGAATTCGTCGTTCGGATCAGCGGGATGATACATCAATTCGGTGATTCGCAGGCTTTCTTTGACAGGTCCCACCGAAAACACTGTCTCATTCAAGGCAGACCATGTGCCGGTAGTGCGAATCCGAGCCTTGATGAGTGAACTTTGTGATAACGGAATTGAGAAATTGTAGATTTTGGCGGTTGGCGCAACATCAGACGGGATTTGAGTGTCCGTTTCAGCAATCAATTCAGCAGATATTATGAAGTCTGTGCTTGTTGTGGTCTTGTTGAGGCCTAAGATAGCAAGGATATTGTCGCCATTGTTAATTTTGTCGATGTGCTGGAAAACAGTAAACTCATCAAAGCCAGTAGTTTCATGAGAAATCGTCGTCCAGGGATTTTCGGTGATGCCGGAACTTCTGGCAATTTCCTGGCCGTTAAGATAGGCGATAAAGCCATCATCATATCGCATCCGCAGTTTTAAAGAGGATACGCCGGCCAGATCCGCCGTGTCGGCGGTGAATGGAATCCTGATATAAGCAAACTGATTGGAGGTATTATACATCAAACTCATAACATCATAGCTGATCCATGGAAGGTACTCCGTGTCCTTATCATAACCAACACCGCCTGTATTGCCTTCGATATAGAAGCCGTGTGTCCATGCTGAATCATCGAAGGATTCATTTCCGCCGGTCCATTCGAGAGCCGGACTGGTTCCAATCCAGATCTTTTTGGGGTTTGATTCAGCAACCAGTACGATGGTGGAGTCCGGCTGAGAAGTTACCGGTATGCGAGGATCGTTACCATCAAGTGTATAGTAGATTATTCCGGAACCATTTGGATTGGTCATCGTCAGGGTGCCGGCTGAAGGCACATATCCTCCATTCTGAATGATCCCATTAATTTGGAACGATGGGGGATCAATATCCGGATACAGGTTGTTTGCGCGGAGGATGTTCACCAGGGCAAATGTGTTGTCCGTATCGTAAAGTGAGGGAATGTAGTGGTCAATCACATTGTCACGTTCAACGAGCCAAGATGCTTCACGGGTGAAGTAATAATCGGGACCATGAGGGGCAGAGGGATAATTCAAATGGTTAAAATCATTGAAAGGATCGGGTTGCTCGATAATATTTCCATAAGATGTATTCATCTGGGTATCGCCCCAGCGTGCACTCTCGGCGACGATAGCTTTATCTATCTTACTTGCCAGGTTCAGGAATCTTTCCTGGGAGGCGGCCATACTAAGAGCACCATTATTGAAACAATGCTTGTAAACTCGATCGGCAAAGAGAAGATTAAACTCATCACTTGTGCGCATTTTCTGAAAAAGACTTCCGACACCACTGGAGTCATTGATTCGTTCCGCGGCGCGTCCATGATAATCCAGTATGATTTCCTGATCCCAGACAAAGAAACGAAATCGTCCATCGCCGCTAACGGTATTGACAGCGGCGTATCCATTGGCACGCGGCCAGTCTTCGGCGTCGGCATAGAGATGCAACAAGATATAATCGGCAAAATTCTCAACATCAAGATAGGTTTGTATCTGAGCATAACCGGCAGCGGTGGAAGGGTCGATGGTCATCATTGTGTTCCATCGCGCCGGAGGTGTGGCAAAATCTTCATTGACCTGCCAGTCAGTGGACGTACCGCCAAGATGGTCGGCAAAGAAATCCGGCGCCAGACGTTCGGCAAGGTTGTAAAGGCCAAAGTAGAGCCCGTTGACGTAAAGGTGGACGAATTTGCCGGAGCTGGATGGCTGGCCCATATCGCTGAAACTATTTTTCATCCAGACATCACGGATATACATTGAATCATTTGGACGATAGCGAGCAGGAGCCCACGAGACAAGTCCCCATGAGTCGGTAAAACAGGCACGCAGGACAAGTTGGTTGAATTCGTCAACATCGGATTCGGGGAACAGGGGGTATTGGAGTTTGGCAGAGCCGTATAATGAGGTAAAAGTCAGACGCAGGGAATGTTTCTGCATACGGGCAGGACGACGGCTGGCATTGCCATGAACTTCAATTTTGCAGTCTTCCTGGAAACCTTCGACAGCGCCAGGGTGGATATATTCCACCGAACACTTACGTTCCCAGCGATCCAGCGGATTGGCATAGATACCGCTTGTGTCGCTGATGAAATCATCTGGTTTCATCGATATGGAAACAGTGGGAATATCAAGCAAAGCCTCTTGCACCGAATATCCGGGGAGTGTGTTGTTGGTAACACGTGCATCCATTTCGTAATCAGCGGGAACAATCGCCCCGGCATCGGAACTATAACCCCAGTCAGCGGGCCAACCGGACGGGTTGGATTCTTGAAAAGCGACATCGTTCACAAAGATATAGGTATGTGTGGCGACTTTTGATGGACGATATCCGGGTTTAAAGGCAACAGATCTCACTGTGGTGGTTGTCGAGATGGTGATAGGAATATTCGGGTCATAGAGCGAACCATTCTGCTCACTGGGTTCGGAGCCATCGAGAGTATAATGAATTACCGCACCGGGTGTATCACAGAGAATTTGCAGGTCGAATGACTGATTGTAAAACCCCCTCTTATAGCGATGAGAGGTCTTGTCTGTAAAACCCGGGAATCCCTGTTGGTTTACGGCCCCAGGCGTTGGCAATGCAAAGTATTGTGGAGTACTATACCGCATTCCGTACGAGATATCAGTTTCTTGGGGGGGAAACGTTGGCCGATATTCATGAGCGATACGGCCGCCGGGGGATACAAGTGCCAGGTAATCACCGTCTCGCTCAAGAGCAAAATTGGTATGCAGATAACCCTTTGAATCGATATAGTGGGTGGTTGGCTGGTCGGAAGCAAAAACCACCATGTATTGGCCAGCATTAAGAACTGTTTGCGGCGGGAAAGGCCACATTTTGAGATTGTCAGGATCATCGGTAAGGTACCAGTCGGCCAAGGCAACCGCTTTCGTATCCGGATTGAACAATTCGATCCAATCGGAACTGTTTCCATCACCGTCAAGGAACGACTCATGGTTGGAAGCAACGAATTCGTTGATTAAGACCTTTGAGTTTTCAATCAGCCAGTTTTTCGAAATCATGGCAAAATCATTTTCCGCAACGTGTCCGCTCACATCCAGATCGGCACAATACTCTTCCTTGATGCAGTCAATGGTCTCGAGCCATTGCTCCGCAAAAATGCAAAAGTCTTCAATATCGACATAGTTATCACCATTGATGTCTCCATATAATGGTGCCTGCACGTCAATGGTAATGACCTGTTCAGAAATCTTTGCATCTTCAGAGCCGCCGACAGCAGGTCCGTCTGTGACTTGCAGTTTCAATTCATAGGTTCCCGCCAGCGTAAACACAGCAGTAATGTCTTCCACATCAGCTGTCGACGGAGAAATGGTGATCGGGGCCGGGCCGCTGATCTGAGTCCATTGATGTGTCAGGCCGTATGGATCGCCACCTATCGGATTGTCAGGATCGCACCCCTCCTCATAAGGCCTGCCGTCATCTGTTGCAGTGGTATCAATAAGAAGGGGCTTATTTATTTTAGCCATTATGATATCAGGAGCCTGTATCTGGGGTGCCGTATTATAACAAGGATTCTGGATTTGAAGGATGAGAGCGTTGATGAAGCAATAATGCGTTTGACTTGGTGATTGGCTGGATCCTTTAACGCCTCTAAGAAACAACTCACCGTTGGCATCACTGACAGCCTCGCCGTGATATTTGCAGTCCTCTGCCGAAGAAGGCGGTATGCTTCCGTCAAAGAGTATTTCAAATAACGGCTCGTCGTTGGCAGTCCATACGGCATGGCGGGTGTCAGTACTTCCGGTATCATAGGCATACATAACTATATCGTATGCGGTATTAGCCAGAAGGCCGGATAGTCTGATCTGAACATCCGAATTATTGCCGAAGATAAAATCCTGCAAGACTTGTTCAAGGGCGATACCAGTTGGAGCAGACCGACGTCGGTCATCAAGAGTCCCTTCAAAGAGAATCGTTACCCCGTTGATCGTCGCAGGATTGCCTGAGAGGGTAAAAGCGGTAAAACCGGTTTCTGTTTCAGCGACAGAATTCTCCAGACGATCATTTATGTCCACGTTGAGGATTATTTGCTGGGCACAAAGAGATTCGACGCACATCATTGCAAGATAGCCTGCAATAAAAAGAGGCAGAAAGCCGGACACAAAGAATTGTCTATACTCAGTGTTTTTCACTTGTCCCCCGAATACCCCACAGTTGTTTACTTATCAAGAGATAAAGTCCGGATGCAGCCGATACAGGTCTTGCACCCGGACTATCGTTTAAATCAAAGTCACTATATTAATACGGGAAGTCACACTCCGGAATCGCCGGGTCATTACATTTAGTCCAGTAGAGGGAAAAAGCTGCCAAGTCGTATAAATCAACCTTGCAGTCCGGCCCGCCTTCAGGTCCACTAATATCAACCGGCATTGTCAGGCCGTCAGCGATTACATCTGCACATGTCGGACTTGTGACGGTGATCGTAATCATATCCGAGTTCTCAGCTATTCCGTCATCGGCCGTGATCTGGAGGGTATAAGTACCCGCCATGGTAAATGAAACCGTCGGATCCAGCCGAGTCGATTCGGTAATAAAGGTCACCTGCGCCTCTGCGGGAAATACCTGAACTGCCGACCAGTTCACATCGGCAGCTGCGGGTTTCCCATCATCGTAAAGAGTGGCATTGAGAACCAGCTGATCTTCCTGTATTTGGAATGTCAGATCCTCACCGGCATCGACATAGGGAACAAGGTTAATTCCCTGATGTGCCAGCGAGGACACTTCCGCATCGCTGAGTGCGTAAGTATAGACACGGGCATCGTC
>JAFGPC010000186.1 GCA_016926155.1 Sedimentisphaerales bacterium | reverse complement strand
TCCACAAACACCTCTCCTACATCTCCCTGCTGACCTTGTGCTTGACGGTCCAGGCACATGTTGATCCGAAGGTGTGCTTCATTTACAAATATCCAGGGATCATGCTATAGTATCGTAGCTACTTTTGGATGCTTTGTAGGAGATTGAGAAATGAATGTGCGTCTTGTGGTCAGGCATACAACGATATTGTTAGTCCTTATGCTCTCAATCATCTCCAGTAATGCAACATCCTCCGCCACGAGCCGTATTGAGCCTGAGTCTGAGATAAATAAACCAAAGCCCTGGTATGAACGCCTGTTGGTGGGTATTGAGGTTGGTCCAACCGGCACGCAGTGGGGCCACAGTGATGTCGAAGACAAACGCTATTGCAGCAAGTTCAACGGAAGAGAGATTGTTCGTCACTGTGTCGCGGCCAATTGCGAGTATCTCGTAATCTGGGCCCGTGACGGAGATTATGCATACTATGACTCGAAACTGCTGCCGAAAGCGCCGGGGCTTAACGAGAGAGACCCCTTGAGGGAAACCATGGAGGAGGCCAGGAGGCACAATCTTCCGGTCATAGCCTATTGCGTCGTCCAGCAAGGCGGACATTTTCTGGACCAGCACTCTGAATACGAGATGCGGGACCACAAAAGCAATCGCATTGGACGGTTTTGCTACAATTCCGGCTACCTTGACGTGATGAAGCAGATCGTAGCTGAACAGTTGGCCTACGGGATCGCAGGCTTTCACATTGATATGGTCGACCATGGTTTCGGCCCCCCATACGGGTGTTGGTGTGAGCACTGTCAGAAGCTGTTCCAGGACCAATACGGCATCACGATGCCGAAAGGGGCAACGTGGGATGAGGACTGGGACCGAATGCTTGAATTTCGTTATGCTACCAGTGAGAAATTTGAAAAGGCATTGTGCCGGTATATCAAGAAGCTGAATCCAGAGGCCACGGTGGATTACAACTATCACGGCAATCCCCCGTTTTCCTTCGAGGTCGGTCAGCGCCCTGTGCAGCATGCAGGGAATGCCGACTTTGTAACCGGCGAGACAGGTGTATGGGGTTTCAGTGCGTTGACCGTGGGATTGAACGCCGAGTTCTACAGGGCATCGATCCCCGGCATACCGTTTCAGGTAGCCATGCAGAGGGGTGTTCGGATGTACCACGACCAGACAACCCGACCTCTTAATGATATTCGCTGGGAACTCCTAACGCTCCTCTCGCACGGCGCATTTGTGACCATTGTCGACAAGACCGGCTTCGATGGCTGGCTTGATCCCGTGGCCTACGAGAGAATCGGCAAGGCATTTGAGGAAGTGGGTCGCAAGAGGCTACACTTTGGCCAAAAGCCCATCTCTGACGTTGGAATCTACTTCAGCGGCCGCACGCGAGATTGGTTCGGCAGGGACCATCCGCAAACGTACTTCCAGAGTTTCCAAGGCGCCCACAAAACCCTGGTCTATGAGCATATTCCGTGGAGCGTTGTCCTTGATGAGAATGCAAATCTAAGTACGCTGAAACGCACACCGGTAGTACTGCTTGCCAACGCCGGGATTTTGTCGGAGAAGGAGGCGGACCTGTTGCGCTGTTACGTTACAGGTGGCGGTAATCTCATTGTTACAGGCCTAACCGGCTGCTATGACAGGATGGGTGGACTCCTCAAACGATCCTCCATTGAGGAGTTAATAGGCGCAACGTTTGTGCGTAAGCTTGATTCTCTCGACAACTGGGTGCGATTCGCAGCCAATGCGAGATCCGCAGACGAAAGCAAGTTGCGAACCGATATTAAGGCCGACTGGCCGTTCCTGGTCAAGGGCCCTGCGGTCGTCTTCGAGCCAACATCGGCAAGGACGTTTGGCGAACTCCTGCAACCGTACAGAACGATCCGCCAGCAGCAAGGCAAAGAGGGAACGGAATGGCCCATGAGTGCCGATTCTGTGGCTGGCCCGGCAATTCTGATCAACCGCGTCGGCAAGGGCAGCGTGCTGACATTCGCCTGTTCGCCGGACTACGCCACTGCCGGGGAGCATCATATTATCGAAGCAAGGCGTCTGCTGGCCAACGCAGTTGGGCTGGTTAATACGAAGCCTCGTGTCAGAATCAAGGCTCCAACCAACGTCGAGAGTATTGTGACCGAAGATCCGTCCAATCGGACACTTCGCATTCATCTGCTCGGATATAATTCACCACCGCAAACCACTCCGCCTCAAAACCGACCATTCATCCTGCCGGGCCTGATCGAGGATGCGCCCATATACCGGGTCCAACTGGACTTCGAACAGTCGATCCGGCATGCTGAAGCACTGAGTCCTTCGACAAGTCTCAAGCAGGAGGGGCGGAAGATACAAGCGGTCATCGACGACATCCATGAAGTCATAATAGTGAAGTACTGATAAGTCATGAATAGGCAGGCCGGCATCACAAGAAGGAAATTCTTACAGACCGTTGTCGGGGGTACAGCAGCCTGTGTGACAACTGTGCCGACCAGAGTGTTGTCCGCCAAAAGCACAAGACCTGTCACCAGAGTAGCATCTGTAGCAGGAGTGCCCACTTTCCTATTAATGCGGAGTGAATAAAGAATGTGTCATAGAGAACTTTGTATGATCCTTTTATTCGACAATCCCTTTAAAGTGATGCTGAACGGTGGAGCAAACCTTTGCATGGCTGCAGAACTTCCGCCGATTATCCGATATAATTTGAAGAACTTATATAGGGTTTTTATAACGCATGTCATGAGATTTTATATATGGAACGATTGTGATTCCTGCAAGATATAATGTTTTACACGATTCCTCTTATATATTTGCAAGAAATAACAAGGCACCAAAAATATGATAATTTTAAAATTGGTCTTTTGATGGCTTATTCATTTCCAATTCATACATCTTATCCTTGCATGCCATTTTCAAAATTATAGCGAAAGATATGACTTTTTTACTACCAGAAGCTTTTCAACGAATACCGAATATGTGTGTGGTTAGTGCTAATTTTACCGGATATTTTCATCCGCCATTTTTACTGGTGGTATATACAAACAAACCGGTTTGAAAATGAATTCACTGGACGATAACATCATTTATTGGTACATTCAAATAAAATTGCAAACAAGGGGATCCTACAATGATTGTTCATTATTTGAAATTATATCTTTGTACTCTGGTTGCCTTTCTCGTTATCGATCTGGCGTGGCTGGGAGTGATGACCCGAACGTTTTACAATAAACACATCGGTTACCTGATGCGGCCTAATCCCTATTGGGCCGTAGCGCTGGCCTTCTATCTTCTGTTTGTCCTGGGTATTCTGGTATTTGTCGTTATGCCGGGGCTCAAGGCCGAATCGCTGCCTAAAACTATTCTGTTAGGGGTACTGTTCGGGCTGATGACATATGGAACCTATGATCTGACGAATTGGGCGTTGGTCAAGGAATGGCCATGGATCGTATCCGTAGTGGATCTGTGCTGGGGGATGTTCGTGGCAGCTGTGGTTGGTATTGTAGGCTATCTGTGCGGCCGATGGTTGACATAGTAACGAGGTATCGGAAAAATACAACAGAGTGAACATGGGAGGGAATCGAGAATGAGTCCTGTGATGCTGTTCTTTCTGGCGTGGTTTTTCATGGCCATTATTATGGTCCTGTTCTATCTTGTGCAGCGACGGACACGTAATGCTACAGTCGTGGATGCGATCTGGGCGTTTGGAGTGGGAGGCGCAGCGTGCCTGTACGGGGCACTGGCGACAGGAGATCCGTCGCGGCGGACGGTTCTAGCAGTGATGGCCGGTTTCTGGAGTTTTCGTCTGGCAGTGTATCTAATTGTGCGAGCACACGGAATGACAGAAGACGGCCGGTATGCCATGTTGCGAAAGCAATGGGGGCAACGAGCACAACGAAACTTTTTCCTGCTCTATCAGGCACAGGCCTTCTGGTCGGTGCTGTTCTCGATTCCGTTTCTGATAGTGGCATTCAATCCTAGTCCGCTTTGGGCTTGGCATGATTTTGCCGCGGTGATCGTCTGGCTTGCGGCGATCGGTGGGGAAGCAGTAGCAGATCAGCAGTTGGCGCGTTTCCGCAGACAACCCGAACATGCCGGAAAAACCTGTCGCGACGGGTTGTGGAAATACAGCCGGCATCCGAACTATTTTTTCGAATGGATTCACTGGTTTACGTATGTCCTGCTGGCCATCGGTTCGGGAAAATGGTGGATCAGTTTGCTGGGACCGGCGATCATGCTGCTGTTTCTGTATCGGTTGACCGGGATCCCATATACGGAAAAACACGCAATGGAAACAAGGAAAGAAGACTACCAGAGATATCAACACCAAACTTCGGCCTTCTTTCCATGGAAACCCAAAAAGGATTATACATGAAATGGATCATTAAGGCCATGGAACAAGGCTGGATTCCCGATTGGCTGATTCGATTCGGAATTCGTCACCTGGACCGGATGCGGCTGGAGCAGGAGGGCAAAGGGGGATTATTCCGGCAGTTGGAAGCCAAGCGGAAATTCATTCAAGAATTAAGAAGTCTCCCGATTGCTGTGGAAACCGACAAGGCCAATGAGCAGCATTATGAACTGCCGCCGGAATTTTTTATTTCGGTTCTGGGACCCCATCTGAAATACAGTTGCTGTCTCTGGGAGGAAAATACCCGAACATTGGACCAAGCAGAGGCTGCTGCATTGGAATTGGTGGCGCGACGGGCCGAAATTCGTGATGGAATGGAAATCCTGGACCTGGGATGCGGGTGGGGGAGTTTGTCGATGTGGCTGGCTAAGCAATTTCCCACTTGCCGCATCGTTTCCGTATCCAATTCCTCTCCGCAACGACAATTTATCCAGAACCGATGTAAGGAATTGGGATTGACGAATGTTCTGGTGATAACTGCCGATGCCAATCAATTCCAGCCGGATCAATCCTTCGACCGTGTGGTTTCTATCGAGATGTTCGAACACATGCGGAACTATCAGCAGCTTCTGGCGAGAATATCTTCATGGCTGCGGGATGACGGCAAGTTATTCGTCCATATTTTCACCCATCGCCGGTATGTATATTTCTTCGAAACCGAAGGCGAAGACAATTGGCTTGGACGCTATTTTTTCACTGGCGGTCTCATGCCATCAGATGATTTGCTGTTGTATTTTCAGGAACACCTGGTACTCGAAGATCACTGGCAGTTATCCGGTGTGCATTATCAGAAGACGGCCGAACAGTGGTTGATCAATATGGATCGAAGCCGATCACAGATAATACCGGTTTTCGAATCGGTTTATGGATCGCAGGAGGCAAAGATCTGGTTTCAGCGGTGGCGAATCTTCTTCATGGCATGCGCCGAACTCTGGGGATATCGAAACGGGACAGAATGGTTTGTCAGCCATTACCTTTTCCGGAAGCGGTAACCGGGCGGTAGAACCTGGCAGCGATATGGCTCAATAGAGGCATTGCCACCATCCATGTTAATCCGATTAATACAAGTCCTGTCTGAGGGGAAGGGATAAGTAGTGCCCCAAGACGAGCGCCCGCCAGATAAGCCAAGGGCCCGAATATCGCACCGAGGATCACTGCTGAAAAAGGATGGCTTTGCAGCCATCGAAGTGATTCATTCAAGGATAGCGAAAAATTTAGCCAAAGCATCAGAAGCCAAATCGTCACAGACGGATGGGGTAAGAGCCAACGAACCGGATCGTAGGCGCCGATAATGATCAGAAATGAATCCATAAGCCAACCCAAACCAATACAGATGGCACCCATCTTGAGGACAACGAACGGTTTGGATTTTTCACACACGAATATGTGAACAAACACCAAAAGCGGAACAACAAGTAATCCAAGCCAGGGCATTCCGTTTGCCGCTCCAAGTACGCAGGCAAACCAACCGATATTCAAGCTTAGGATGTTCCATGTCACTTTCACCGAAGCAGTCCTCCTGATTATGTCAATGCACCAAGGATTGGTTCCGGCCGTGATAAAGGCTTGCACCAGACCATCTGAACATCCCCAATATATCGTTCATGGAAGGCCCCTTCGCAATAACACAGGTAATATTCCCACATGCGAATGAAACGATCCGAAAATCCCATAGCCCGGACCCGATCGAGGCAGGCCAGAAAATTGTCTCGCCAGCATCGCAGCGTCCGAGAGTAATGAGGCGTGATATCTTCGAAATGAATTAACCGCAGATCGGTAAAGCGCATGCTGACCGAGCAGATATGGGTGATGGAGGTCAGACAACTACCGGGGAAGATGTATCGTTTGATAAAATCAACCTCTCTAACGTGCTGGCGGTATCGCTGGTCGGTGATGGTGATGGCCTGAAGGGCCATCCGCCCATCAGGCTTGAGTAGGCGACTGCAGGTTCGAAAGAAGACGTCCTGGAATTCATGGCCCACGGCTTCAATCATCTCGATTGAGACAAGCTTGTCGTACTGTCCTGTCAAGTCCCGGTAATCTTTCTTGAGAATTTCAATCCGCTCCTGCAACCCGGCTTGTTGGACGGCGCGGCAGGCGTATTCATACTGACGGTCGCTGATGGTGGTAGAAGTGACACTGCACCCATAGCGGGACGCCGCATGCAGAGAAAAGCCGCCCCAACCTGTTCCGATTTCAATAACATGATCCGTCGGGGCAAGTTGGAGCTTGCGGCAGATCCTGTCATACTTGGCGACGGACGCTTCTAGCAGAGTACTGGACGGGGTTTCGAAGATTCCGCAGGAATAGGTCAGTGTTTCATCGAGAAAGAGCTGATAAAAGTCGTTGCCCAGATCGTAATGGGCCACGATGTTGCGGCGGCTGCCAAGCCGGGTGTTACGATGCAGGAAATGAAATAGCTTGTGGAAAAATCGACTCATCCAGGCCGGACCGGATTCGGCCTTTTCCAGGGTGGAAAGATTCCGGGCCAGGATTCGGATCAGGCCGGTCAGATCACTGCATTTCCAGAGGCCAGCCATATAGGCTTCGGCCAGGCCGATGCTGCCTCCGAAGACCACGGCCGAGTAGAAACGGGGATGAATAACGTCAAGCGTCACTTCGGGTTGGCTTCTGCCGTCCTGTGGACCCAGCGTGACTGTTTCACCTCTTTCCACCAGTCGAATTCGGCCCCATGTAATCCGCCCGAGGTGGCGCAGAACGGTTTTCCGGCACCAGTTCTCCAGACGACCGGCCGGGACGATAGGCTCAGACGAATATTCATGAGAAAGTCTGTTGTCGATCATGGTTTCCCCTCCACTGCGGATTTCTTATCCGGATGAGTATAGAAGGTAGCGCCCTTGAGCCAAAGTCTGAGGGCTTGCCAGTAAATGTGGGTGACCACCTGAACTGTCATCGCCGGATAGCGTAACAGAAGCCGTACCAAAGCCGGACCGGTGATCTCAGTGCGGCGCAAGGACAGAGTGGCATCAAACAGCTTGGTTCCGTGGTCAATATTTTGCATGTGCACCTGGATCCGCTCGCACGGCTGTAGGAACCGCCATTGATAATCCAGATCCATATCCATAAAAGGTGAGACATGGAAATCCTTTTTGAATCGGTATTGCTTCCAGGGATCTCGATCCTCATTGGTGTCTTCGGTCAGCACATGACAGTGTCGCTGGTGCCAGGGTGTATTATTGATTTCGGCTACAATAGTTTCGACGCAAGAATCGACTTTATTGAAGCAATAATAAAAGCTGACAGGATTGAAGCAATGTCCGATATATCGCAGATGAGTCAGCAAGCGGATCGGACCAGAGGGTTCCACCCCGGTGCGGTCACGGATCAGTTTCCGTACCGCACAATCCAGGGAAATGCCAGGATCGCCGAGGTGGTCAGATCTCCGAAAACAGGCCAGATTCCACCTGTCGATAGACCAGAGCCATCGTCTGTGAAATACAGCTTCCAACTCTCCCAGGTCCAGATACATCATAAACAGACGATATTCAAAATGATTTTGAACTTTTCCGAATCGGCGGTGACGGACCTGGCCTTCGTAAATCGCACTGTGCAATTCTACAACTCCTTTCCAAAATATTGGCAAACAACCAAGGCGCTGTTGACGCCGTCTTCATGAAATCCGTTACCCCAATACGCCCCACAATAGTGCGTTCGATTGACACCGCTGATTTGACGATGTTGGGCCTGTGCATCAACGGAGGCAGTGTTAAAAATCGGGTGGCTGTATTCGATAATTTTGGCGATCTTTCGATTGTCGATGGCATGCCGGTCGTTGAGCGTGACACAGATAGGACCTGAGGCGGGGATGGCCTGAAGAAGATTCATGTAATAGGTAACCGTGATCTGATCTTGTGGACGAGCCGGGATGCGATAATTCCAACTAGCCCAAGCCTTGGTCCGACACGGCAACGCCGACGGATCGGTATGCAGTACGGCGGTATTTGGTTGATACGGGATCGAACCGAGAATGGCCGTCTCAGCTTTGTTTGGGTCGGCCAAAAGAGCAAGGGCTTGATCACTGTGGGTAGCCAGGATTACATGGTCGAATTCTGTCGTTTCTCCGCTGGTTGTCCGGACCGAGACGCCGTTTTTGTTTCGTCGAATTGCAGCGACAGGAGTACTGGTAAAAATTCGATCACGGAATCCTTCGGTAATGGCTTTGACATACTGCCGGGAACCACCACGGATCGTCAGCCATTGCGGCTGATTGTGAATATTGAGAAATCCATGGTTGCTGAAAAATCGGACAAAAAAACGGGCAGGGATGTTTCCGAATCGTTCCGGTGCAGCCGACCAGATGGCCGAACCCATCGGGACAATGAAATAATCCCTAAAAAACTGGCTATAACCGTTTTGCTCCAACCATTCGGATAAGGTCGGATCGCTGATATCGCTAAGAATTCGGGAGAAATCACGCTTGAAGCGGTTAATCTCAAAAAGCATGCGCCAGAACCGGATTCGGAAAAAGTTGCTCCGTTGGGCCCAGAGTGCGTCGAAGGATCGAGGGCTGTACTCCAAACCTGTGGATTCACAGTGGACACTAAAGCTCATGTTACTGTTTTGCCAGATAACACCCAACCGGGTCAATAGACGAACGAAATTGGGGTAGGTTTTTGTGTTGAAAACAATGAATCCGGTGTCAACCGGATGTGTAGTCCCTCCGACCTCAATGTCTTGGGTATTGGTGTGGCCTCCAATATAGTCGTTTTGTTCAAATACGGTAATCGTATGGTCGCGGTAGAGTAAGTACGCAGCTGTCAGTCCCGAGATTCCAGTTCCTACGATAGCGATTTGCATAGCTGGTTACTCCACGGAGGATTGCGGATTACGCTGCTTGATGGACAAGGAAAGCAGCCGATCTTGATTTCGTCTTTCCACCGTAATTTCGTTAAGATCCCAGATGATACCGAGCCATTCGAGAACCTTGAGCACATAGTAGGTCAGATCATATTCCCACCAGAAGAAGCCATTTCGGGCAGCGATGGGATAATGATGATGGTTGTTGTGCCAACCCTCGCCGAAGGTGATCAGAGCAAGCAGCCAATTGTTACGGCTGTGATCGGGCGTAAGGTAACGCCGCCTACCCCACAGATGATCCAAAGAGTTAATCGTCGATGTGGCATGATAAAGGACAACCGTAGAAATGAAAAATCCCCAAATGGCCATCTGGAGACCGCTAGTACCGGCCGATGGTACATACACTCGTAGCCATTCGCCGAAGCCAATCAGGATCAGAAGTAAAAGCAGGGGCACCAGGACACTGAAACGGTTCAGAAATACTAATTCCGGATACCCAGTGAGATTTTTGACGAGTTCTTTGCGTGTGGCGAAATATTTGGGAGTCAGAAGCCAGAGAACATGACTCCACCAGAACCCCCTCTGGACGGGAGAATGAATATCTTCCGGCTGGTCCGCAAATCGGTGATGATGCCGATGATGTCCGGCCCACCACAAGGGGCCCCGCTGAACAGCGGAATTGCCGAGAACAGCCAGGACAAATTGCCAAAGACGCGATGTTTTGTAAGTTCTGTGGGAAAAGTAGCGGTGATACCCGCTGGTGATCGCCAGCATCCGAATCACATAGAGGCCGATAGCCGTTAGTACTGCAACGGAGCTCCATCCTACCCAGAAAACCCCGAGACAGGCCAAATGCATAAACAAGAAGGGAAGGATTCGGAACCAATCGATCTTTTCTATACGGCTGGGATCCTGAATCTCAAGCTCGGCATCGTCATCGATCCATCGCAGTAAAGTCCTAAGGATCCGATTCTGAACCTTCTTTTGAGGATTTTCTTCCATATATCTCATCCACAATCGGGAACAACATGTCCTAAACCATCTAACAATAATAATCTGACCCAAGGATATACCTCTTAAAAATAGTATCGGATCCAATCAACGAATCAACAATTAATTACCTATTCTTGGTACAAGTCAGATTGAACTGCGATTGATCATCAATCTGTTCACAACCATTCCCTCACCGGAATGAGATCCACGGCATGACGCAGTACAGGATCGACGTTCGTATGCACCTTATTGGTCAGATCCGGGGAAGAATGTTCCAGCAGTTTCTGTGTGACGGCCGTGGATATGCCTTTTTGAGCCAGGATCGATCCAAAGGTTTTACGCTTATGCGGAGCTCCGCATAATCGTAATTATGCCGACACTCCGATTATGCCGAGTAAATTCGCTTTTTCTTGATATTTTATTATTATTATTGCATCATGCCTTTGATTACTCTGCATAATTCTTCTGTCTCTTTTTAGAGCACTCAATTTAAAAGGAGACAGACATGGAAAATCAATTATTTTACAATCAAGCGTTACCACAGCACACTGCAGACAATCACCGCCCCCTGAGAAATCGATATTTTTTTCTGCCGTACCGAAAGGACACCATAAGTTATTTGTTGTTGTTTAAATCCTGCGGTTTGATAGGGCTATTTTTATTGGGTGCCCTTAAAAATACCCTTAATTGAGGGATCAAAACAGTAAAAAATCGTGCGAGGATAGTAAAGAAACGAGAGACTCTAAATCTTTGTTTTTATTAGAGTTAAGTGTTAAATACAGGTTTTGAATGAGTTTACAAAAAGAGGGCAAATCGAATCCCGCCCTCTCCGGTTTTGGCCTCAGAAGGCGAAATATCGTACTCTAAAGCCTGTTTCGTATAATCCCGATTTACTGAATTTGTCCGCTGATGTTCGCCCGTGTTCGCCTTATAGCGCCCCAATTCGCGCCCCAATTTTTGCCCGTCACCACCCTGCCCCACAGCATCCAAAGGCCTGGCATCCGTCCCCGTGGCTCTTTGTTCCAGCAGTGTTGTCTTACTATGGTCCGGCAGGCGTTCTATTACTCGCCGGGTGTCATTCAAACCGACATGGGAATAAATCCGGATGCTTAATTCGGGTTTGTTGCGCCAGGAAGCTCACCATAAACAGCAATGAGCCTCTTACGGCCGACATTAACCAACGTGTTGACTTCGGCTTCAACCTCATTCAAGTTTAGACATTTTCTCTCCAATTGGTTATCCGCTTACCTGAAACCTCAATAAGCACAATTATTAACACAAATATTCGAGAGGTATAAAGGGGCAAAAAGTACGATACGATTTCCATAGACTGTCTGTTGCATCCAGTCCCCTGTTTCAAATATTATATTTACTATTACATTCCCATTTCAGGATTCTGTCCAATCGGTTCTCAGAGGATGTCCCATCCATAGTTGGAGGTTGGAAAAGATGGCTACTCCGGCCTGATTCTTGTACGATCAGGCCAGCCAATGATTTACGTTTTAGAAAGGAGTAGCCATGAAGGCATTGTATCAGGTCGCCCCCAAGACGGACAGGCGAAAAATCGCAGAGTTTCTAAGCAGAGACGGGTAGCTATTGTTGCCGTTTCTGGACTTGCTTTGTACGACCGAGCAGGCTCTGGATGAGCTGATCGATGTGGCGGGCAAGGCGGCCATCGAGGCGGTTCTGCTGCTCAGCGCCGAGCAGGTGGCCGGCCCCAAGCAGCCGGGCAAGACCCGGGGCGCGATCACCTGGCACGGGCGACAGGCCGGGGTAGTGTCGCTGTCGGAACGCAAGCTGCGGATCGAGAAACCTCGCTTACGCAAAAAAGGCCGGGGCACGGGCACCGAAGTACCGATTCCGGCGTATGAAGCGATGGCCCTGAATAGCCGCCTGACGTCGCGGATTCTGGAGATTCTCATGAAAGGAGTCTCCACGCGCAACTACAAGCAGATCCTGCCGGCGATGGCCGAGACGGTCGGCGTCAGCAAGTCGCAGATCAGCCGGGAATTCGCCGCCGCCAGCGAGGCCCAGATGAAGGCGTTGTGGGAACGTCGGTTCGAGGACAAGGACATCCTGGTGGTCTATCTGGATGGGATTCAGTTCGGCGACTGTCACGTGATTGTGGCCCTGGGCGTGGATTCCGGGGGGTTCAAGCACGTTCTGGGTCTGCGGGAAGGGTCCAGCGAGAACAGCCGGGTTGTTAAGGACCTGCTCTGTGATCTGGTCGAACGGGGCGTGACAGCGGATCGCCCGCGGTTGTTTTAAAGCCTTGCGCTGTGCCATCGATGCGGTGTATGGCAAAGAGAATGCGGTCCAGCGGTGCCGGAATCACAAGATTCGCAATGTTCTGAGCTATCTGCCCGAGGAGCAGAGAGACCAGGCCAAGACGGCGCTGCAGGCGGCGTTCTTGCTGGAGGCCGACAAAGGCATCCAGAAACTCCGGCAGTTGGCCAAGTGGCTCGAACGGGACTATCCCTCGGCGGCCGGCAGCCTTCTGGAAGGGCTGGAAGAGATGTTCACGATCAATCGTCTGGGGCTGCCGAAGTCGTTGCGTCGGTGCCTGGGTTCGACCAATGTCATTGAATCGCCCAACAGCGGCATTCGTAGCCGTACGCGGCGGGTCAAACACTGGCGGGATCCGGCGATGGTGGTTCGCTGGGTGGCCGCCTCGCTGCTGGACATGGAAAGTCGCTTCAAACGGATCATGGGGTATAAGGAGTTATGGAAGCTCGATACCCAGCTCAGGGAACGAAGCAAAGAAAACGCTGTTGACCCTACGACCAAGGTGGCGTAGAGTAGGAACCGATGGAGTAGCCTCACAACCTCCAACTACGAAAGGGATATCCTCTGTTCTCACGCCAGCGAATTTCTTTTGTGTTTAACATATTTATCTTTCTTTTTCCGCCATACATGAAGCCGAATCAGTGATCACAAATATTTCCCCCTGTCTCAAGGTTGTTTTGCAGATAAGCGGAAACAAGTTCCTCGGGCGTGCCGTCTTTCGCCCCAATAATAACCTGAATGCTGTTCTGAGCAAATAACTGCAGAGCACGCTGGCCCATACCTCCGGCAATGATCACGTTGACTCCCATCCCATGGAGCCATTTCGGCAATATACCGGGTTCATGCGCAGGAGGCGTCTCGTCATTTCGGGTTACAATCGTTTTATTGTCAGCATTAGTTTCAAAGACAGCAAACTGATCACAATGGCCAAAATGAAGACTTAAGTTTCCCTGGGCTAATGGAATGGCTATTCGCATTTTTGAATTTCCTTCGCTAAACGTTGTTTTGGCTTTCTCTTTGCTATTATCCAGTTCCAGTATAGGTATAATTGCTTCACGAAACGACTGAGCTGCCCGACTCTGGCCGTATTGGCGGATATAAGGATCTCCCGAGTCGCAGGCATGTACGATCTGCGGATCTATCGGTATCCTGCCCAGAAACGGGATGTTCATTTCCAGGGCCATATTTTCCCCGCCGCCCGATTTGAATATG
>JAFGPC010000185.1 GCA_016926155.1 Sedimentisphaerales bacterium | reverse complement strand
CGAATGGCCGCGATGATATCCTCTCCCTCGAACAGCCAATCCGGATATTGAAAGCCGTGTTTTTCCGGGTCGGGATGAAACAGAAGAATACATCGAATTTCCCATGTCTTCAGGTCCTTTGATCGAATCAGTGCCAGGGTGTTTCGTATACTTGCCTTATTACGTCCTTCAAAACGGGGAGGAACAGTATTGGTCAGGGACCAGTAGGCTTTTGTTTTCGGATCATACCGGATCGTGAACTTGGTATTGGCGCCGGGAAAATGAATGAATCCGGTTGCCGGATCGAAACTGGCTTCTTTTCCATCCTTGCTGATCCGGATCATGGCCGCCTGGCCACCCACTTTACGATCGTCCACGCGCAGGATATCGACAATGCCGCCCTCGGGCGTGACAACCGCGTTGCCCTCCAGCCAGCCGCCAAACCGGCCGTCCAGCCAGTCCGGATTTCGAGCGATCCAATTGCTGCTCGTCCAACTGTCGGCCCGCAGCAGGTCCGCATTCACAGGAGCCGACATCATGATGGCACGATATCTCTGCCCCCAGCGTGTCCCTCCCATGGCATCCTCCATGGCCCGCCAGATCCGTCCGTCATGAACAACGACCGGGACCGGGGCCGTGTGATATTCCCCTTGCAGCAGGAGACCGCTTTCCGGGCTCTCTGGGCTGGTCCAGGAATGACCGGAATCGGTCGATTTGAGAATCACAGTATTGCCGTGATGCCGATGCGTCCCAAAGAGATACAAATCCTCCCGATGCACGAAGATTGATGCCCAGAACAAGCCCTCGATTCGGGCGATCTGTTTCCAGCTTTTTCCCCGGTCGGACGAGCGAAACACAAGCGAGACGGCCTGTGCCCATTCGGTGCTCTTGGGCCCGAACAGATCGCACTTGGCCAGATACTCCCCGTTCGGCAGGATACAGATGCCGGGTGAGCCGAGATAACAGCCGGAGGAGGCGGGAGAATAATGAATCACCGTGCCCGGAACATGCATATCATCCTCGGCGGGCTCGCAAAGACATACCGATGAACATAATACGACAAGAATAAGGCCCTTGCGAATCATTCGACCGCTCCTTTAAAGTTGGTATTTCATCTGGAATCCACCAGCAAACCAGTATATGAGAATGAAATCCCCTTTTTCCAGAAAATATATGGAGTGAGAGGAATAATTATTTATAAGTCAGCGTTTATTTTCTTTGGTTGTAAAGGTAGATTATTGGCCTAAAATGGGATTCGCTGTATAATATAGGTTCTGTTGGCCAACATTGAGTCGGATTGTGACGTAAGTAATTTGCGGAGTAGCATAGGATCCATGTTATTTGTGAACAAACGATTTCTAGCCTGGATTTGTTTGGGCATACTTTTCATGACAGGAGGGTGCGCCCATCGTAATGTAGACGTAGAAATACCTCTTGCCGTACCCGCGACGTTTTCTATCAAAGGAACCGATTCAGTGCCGGACCAGTGGTGGAAAGCCTTCGAGGATGCCGACCTTAACGAACTGATTGAACAGTCCCTGCAAAAAAATTTGGATCTTCTGGCGGCGTGGGATCGTCTGGATCAGGCCGAAGCGGCTGCCAAAAAAGTAGACACCACGCTTTGGCCATGGGTGGATGGGAAGGCGGGAGTCACGCGCAAGCGTCTGGAAACGGGAAACCAGGTCGATTACAGTACGACTTATTCCATGGGACTTGCCGCCGGTTATGAAGTGGATTTATGGTCCCAACTTGAATCTACTCAACAAGCCGCCTGGTTAAGTGCCGAAGCCCAACAGGAAGCGGTCTATACCATGGCGATCACCCTGGCTGCTTCGGTGACCGATACTTGGTATCAACTGGCCGAAGCCAAGGCCCTGGATCGAGTCACACAAAATCAGATTGTGACCAATCAGCAGGTGTTGCAAATCGTTACGACCCAGTTTCGGAAAGGGATGGCCTCGGCAGCGGATGTTCTGCGGCAGCGTCAGCTTGTCGCGGCAACGGAGGCGCTGAAAATTGTTGTTAAAGAGGCCATACACTTATTACAGCATCGATTGTCGATTCTCATTGGAATGCCGCCTTCCCTGGCCTGGCAGAATAAGGACGTTCTTTTTCCCAAACTGCATCCTCTTCCCGATCCGGGGATTCCTTCCGATGTTCTATGGCGTCGGCCTGATGTCCGGGGCGGCTATCGCCAGGTGCAAGCGGCGGACTATCGGCTTGCGGCGGCCATCGCCGACCAATATCCCAGTTTGAGTTTGTCGGGCACAATCGAGACGACCGCTCCTTCGATTCATGATCTGTTTGATGACTGGCTGGCCAATCTGATCGCCAATGCCGTACAGCCCCTTTTGGACGCCGGTTTAAGGGAAGCTGAGGTTCGGCGACAACAGGCCCTTTATTTCGAATCCCTGCACAACTGGGAACAGATCGTTTTGGGCTCTCTAAAAGAAGTGGAAGATGCATTGGTTCAAGAACGATACTTGAAGCAGACGCTGGATAACCTGAATCAGCAGCTTAGTCTGGCTCGTCGAACTTCACAGCAGAACCGTGAACGTTATATGAAGGGACAAATTGATTATATCCGCGTATTGGAATCCCTCCAGTCTCTGCAGTCTCTTGAACGGAATGTCATTGTTGCTCAGAGCGATGTGATCAGGAATCGAATCACTTTGTACCGATCCCTTGCCGGAGGATGGGATCTGGTTCGACCCGAAAACGAGGAGGCTTCTGTGACTACCTTGTCTCAACAAGATAAGATCAATGTGGCTGAAACTGCAAAGGAGCATTTATGAGTTCCCCTGCAAATGACGAACAGAATATGCCTGTAACATCCCATTTTTTTGCAGTTCGGTTTTTCCTTGGTTCACTGAAAATTTTAATCTCTATTGTAATCATAGGTGGAGCAATCTTAATTTATCAATACCAGATTCGAACCAGTCCACGAGCACAACGAACAAAACCTCCCTCACAGGCGAAACTAGTGCAGGTTATTCCTGTTCAAAAAACCAATTGTACAACGACGATTGACGCCATGGGGACCGTAGTGCCCTCGCAGCAGGTCACATTACGGCCGCTGGTTACAGGACAGATCATTGAGCTTTCCCCTGAGTTGATTCCGGGCGGTATCGTTCAAAAGGGACAAAATCTGGTCTTGATTGATCCTCGCGATTATGAAGTTCTTGCCCAACAGCGACAAGGGGAAGTGGATAAGGCCATCGAATATCTCAAGGTCGAGCAGGGAAACCAGGCAGTTGCCCGACAAGAATACAAACTATTGGGTGAAGTCATTACGGAAGAAGATCGGGAACTGGTATTGCGGGAGCCCCAACTGGCATCGGCCCAATCTGCCCTGGCATCGGCCCAATCGGTTTTGGAGAAGGCTCGATTAGATCTGGCTCGATGCAATATAACCGCTCCTTTTAATGCCATTGTACAGAAAAAACATGTCGACATGGGTGCTGTGGTCGGCATGAATACGGATATTGTAACCCTGGTTGGAACCGATGAAGCGTGGATTGAAGTGATGGTCCGAATCGATCAGCTTCAGTGGCTGGATATTCCTCAACGTAACGGAAACTCTGGATCTTCTGTTAGTATTCATAATGATAAAGTCTGGGGAACTGATCGGATTCGTAAAGGCAAAATCGTGCGATTGGGGAGCGAATTGGAAACCCAAGCACGTTGGGCTCGATTGCTTGTTGTAGTGGATGATCCATTCTGTTTGAAAGCCGAGAACCAATACCTTCCTCAACTGCTTGTGGGCACGTATGTTCGGGTAGAGGTAGAAGGGCGTCAATTGACCAATGTCTTTCCCGTGGAATGGTCGCATCTTAGAGACAACAATACGGTATGGATCATGGATGAGGACCACAGGTTGGAAATTCGTAACATTGAAATTATGTTCAGTGATGAACCGGACTGGGTCTTTGTTTCAAAAGGTCTTAAAGACGGAGAGCTTCTTGTGGTTACGAATCTGTCAGCGCCGGTTGTGGGCATGCCTTTACGGGTGGCCCAGACGGAGGAAGCGGAATCGACAGAAGGCCTTGCGATTTCTGTTGGTTCAGGAGAAGCGCCATGAATTCTCTCACAAACGGAACCGGCAATCCAGGTCCTGTCGGACCTATCGCATGGATGATTCACAATCGTGTGACACCGAACCTGCTGATGGTGGTTTTTCTGATCGGCGGCCTTTTTGTGATGTCCCGAACCAAACAGGAGGTCTTTCCTGAATTTGAACTGGATATGGTGAGTGTCCGGGTGGCGTATCCCGGCTCCAGCCCGGAGGAAGTGGAACAGGGTATCATTCTGGCTATCGAAGAAGGGGTTCGCGGACTGGATGGAATCAAAGAAATCACCGCCACCGCCTCGGAAGGCTTTGGAATGGTCATGGTCGAACTGGAAGAAAGCGCCGACGACCAGCGCGTCTATCAGGATATCAAACAGGAGATCGACCGAATTATTACATTTCCGGAAGATGCCGAAGAACCGGAAGTGAGTCTGGTCATCCGTCGAAGAGAAGTTCTCCAGATCCAGATTTATGGAGATACGACAGAGTGGGTTCTTCGCGAGTTGGCCGAACAGGTGCGAGATCGATTGCTCCAGGATCCTCAAATAACCCAGGTGGATCTTGAAGGCGCTCGAAGGTATGAAATTGCCATTGAAATCGATCAGAATGACCTTCGACGATATAACCTGACGATGGATCAGGTTGCACAACGAGTTCGACAAACCTCCGTGGAGATCCCAGGCGGCAGTATAGAGACACAAGGTGGCGACATTCTGCTGCGCGTAAGTGAACGCCGAGACTGGGCTCGGCAGTTCCGTACAATTCCTTTGATCACTACGGCCGATGGTTCCGTCCTGCTGCTCAAGGATGTGGCACAAATCAAAGACACATTTGAAGAACAGGATCAAATAGCTACATTCAACGGAAAACGAGCGGTCGGTTTGGAAGTCTATCGCGTCGGTGATCAAACTCCGATTGGTGTTTCACAAGCGGTTCGATCCGCTATGATCCAAATCGAAAAGGATCTGCCACCCGGTATCGATTGGATCATCAACCGGGATATGTCGGATATCTATCGTCAGCGGCTCGAGTTGTTGTTGAAAAATGCCTTTTTAGGATTGGTTCTGGTCATCGTTTTACTCAGTTTATTCCTGGAAATCCGACTGGCCTTATGGGTAACATTAGGTATTCCCATTTCTTTCCTTGGCTGTTTCTTATTTTTACCGGCAATGGATGTCACGATCAATATGATCTCCATGTTCGCCTTCATTGTGACTTTGGGTATTGTTGTAGATGACGCGATAGTGGTTGGTGAGAATGTGTATGAGTACCGCCAGCAGGGAATGAATTTCATGCAGGCGGCTATCACAGGTACAAAAGATGTCCTGCTTCCGGTAACCTTTAGTATCCTGACCAATATCGTGGCATTCATGCCTCTCTATTTTATTCCCGGTATTATGGGTAAGATCTGGCGAGTGATCCCCATGGTGGTTATCACGGTTTTCTCGATCTCCTGGGTGGAATCTCTATTGATCCTTCCCTGTCACCTGGGGCATGCCCATAATCGCCACCGGGTTGGATGGATCGGAATGATTCAACATGCATTCAGTACAGGCTTGAATTGGGTAATTCATCGAGTATATGGTCCTTTTCTTGATTTATGTATTCGTTGTCGATCAATCACAATTGCCGTCAGCCTGTCCATCCTGATCATTATTCTGGGATACGTAAACAGCGGTCGTATCGGAGTGATTCTGATGCCTCGTGTGGAATCGGACCGTTCTGTCGTAACGGCGATATTGCCCTACGGTTCTCCTGTTTCTAAGGCGGAAGAAATCAGCCAAAAACTGGTGACGGCTGCCCAGGAAATCATTCAGAAAAATGGGGAACACAGACTTGCCGAAGGGGTCTTCGCCCTTATTAACGAAAATGAAGTAGAAGTAACGGTCTATTTGACACCGCCCGGTCTTCGCCCGATTACGACCGCACAATTGACCGGTTTATGGAGAGATCGTGTCGGGCCAATTCCCGGTTTGGAAAGCCTGCGATTCGAATCGGATCGAGGTGGCCCCGGATCGGGAGCTGCTTTGACGATTGAGTTGAGCCATCGGAGAATCGATGTCCTGGATCGAGCCAGTGAAGCGCTTGCTGCCCGATTGGAGGATTTTTCTAATGTTAAGGATATCGATGACGGTTATACGCCGGGAAAGAGACAACTGGATTTCAGCCTTACGGAGGAAGGCCACAGCCTCGGGCTCACTCAACAGACCCTGGCACGGCAATTGCGAAATGCCTTTTACGGATCCGAAGCGATACGCCAGCAGCGAGGTCGTAACGAAGTCCGGGTCAAAGTTCGCCTGCCTCGTGAACAACGGGTTCGTTTGTATGATTTAGAACGTTTGTTGATTCGTACGCCGGAGGGCAAAGATGTACCCCTTCGTCAGATTGCTCATGTTTCCTCCGGACGTTCTTATACATCCATCAACCGAAGAAACGGGCGACGGACGGTTTCTGTCACTGCCGATGTCGAGCCACTTTCTCAGACCAGCCAGGTAATGACAACGATCGATGCTGAATTGTTACCTAAATTGGTGAGAGATTTCCCGGGTTTATCCTATTCCTGGGAAGGACGGCAACAAGACCTGCGAGAAAGTTCAACAAGCCTAGTCAACGGACTTATCCTGTCCCTGTTTGCCATATATGCACTACTGGCAGTTCCATTCCGCAGCTATTTTCAGCCGATTATAGTGATGGTTGCCATTCCTTTCGGGATCATCGGAGCCGTCTTGGGGCATATCATCATGGGGTATTCGCTGAGCCTGATGAGTCTGATGGGAATCGTAGCTCTCTGTGGAGTAGTCGTAAACGATTCGCTTGTGCTGATTGACTATACCAATCGGCTAACACGGCAGGGAATGGTTCCTTTTGAGGCGATCCATCAGGCAGGCTTGCGGCGGTTTCGACCGATTTTACTGACAACTCTAACCACTTTCGGCGGTCTGGCGCCGATGATCTTTGAAACCTCACGACAGGCCCGTTTTATGATTCCCATGGCGATTTCTTTGGGCTTTGGTATTATATTCGCTACTGGGATTACTTTAGTGATCGTTCCTTGTCTATATTTGATGATCAACGATGCCGGTCTGGTCCTGAATCGGATGTTTTGTTCGGTACGCTCTCCATCGGAAGTGACCTCGGAAGAGCATACTTCTCTTTCATCCGTGGTGCCGGAATAACGATACAACGTTGGAATACGAGGGAAATCGCAAATCAATCAGCCGGAAGCGATTTCACCGGCCAGCTCTTCGGCCAGGTCTTTGATGGTCAAGATGCCCAATGCACGTGTCGGTGTTTTTTTAGCATCTGATGTAACAATAACCATACGGTCGCCTTGGGTATGCATTCGATGGATCACATCCAGAACGGAACTGGTTTCCGAGACATGATTAAGAGGCTCAATAAACGAACGAAGATTGGAAAAGGATTCTCCACTGGACAGGACGCGGCAAATATGAATATGCCCGACAATATTGTCTCGTCGCCCTTCATATACCGGCAGACGTGTGTAAACAAACTTTTCCATGATTTGGAACAACTCATCCCGACTGCTATGGACATCGAGCATGGTAGCTTGTTTTAAGGGAATCATGAGTTGCCGAATGAGAATATCCGGAGCGGCGACAAGATATTGCATGATGTGTCGCTGGAGGGGAGTAAGAAGTCCCTCGTCTCGTGTTTCCTGAAGGAGTTGTCGAACCTGGTGACGTGCGCTGGCGGCCAGGGCGGCAGGCGTGTCGGTTCGAGAGCCCAGCAGTCGGTTAAGAATGTGCGTGATCGCTTTGAGAAACACCACGACGCCGGAATAGACAAGCAGTTTGTGGAAGAACCAGAGCAATGAGGCGCAACGGGGCATAAGCGTATCGGCGCGATAATAATATAATGT
>JAFGPC010000019.1 GCA_016926155.1 Sedimentisphaerales bacterium | reverse complement strand
GATGACGGTACCTTCTGCGATCTCATATTTGGTGCGGTTGGGCTCGCCGGCGTCGTCGGAGAGGAACCAGCCGCCGATATGGATGGGTTCATCCGTGGTGTTGTACAGCTCGATCCAGTCGGGGGCATCCGCGTGGGAGTGGGCCAGGACCTCGTTGATCACGATGCTGCCCGGCGCCGGCAATACCCCGCTGTCGTCATAGCCCGGCGAGCCGCCCGCGGTCGCGCTGGGACGCCAGTATTGCTTTTGATCGTAGATGGAAGCGGTGGCGGCCATCTGTTCGATCTCGTCAGAACTCAATGCTCGGTTGTAGATGCATACATTATCGATCTGGCCTTCGAAGTATCGGTTATTTCCATCACTAAAAATTCCAATCTTTACATTCGCAGAGGTGGATGTGTTAATAGTTTGAGCCGTAACTGAGCTGATTGGTTCAAGCTGTCCGTCAACATAGAGCTTAACATCCTCCAAATTCGGAGTTCCGTCATCTGGTAGGACAGCGGCAACATGATGCCACTTCCCGTCCCAGAGGATAGTTGTACCGACGACATATCTGCTTCCAACATCGAGTTTTAATGTTCCCGCCACAGTGTTGGTGTTCTGGATTTGCAGTAGCCATTTACGACCTGGAGACGCACTACCCCAGGAAATAATATCAGCCTGATCCTGAACACTGGTGCGGATCCAGGCCGAGACAGTGCGGGGGCTGCTTCCTGTGATACCGGAATAGTTTTGCATAAGGACATAGGCGTTGGTTCCGTTAAAGTCCAACGCGTTACCAAATTTACCGGGCACCCAGTCGCTGGGGCCCATATTGACCAACGTGCCCTGGTGATCGCCCGTCTCATCTGCAGCAGTAAATCCGCCGGTCTCATCAAAGCGCCAGTGTCCTTCCAGTCCATTAACAGGTACCTGACCTTCCTGAGTCTGATAGAATGGATCCCGCAGAGTCAGAGAAAATCCTTCGCCGTCTGTGATGTCATACCACCCATCCTTATATTCAAAACGGGCAATGATCCCCTGGTTGTAATCCTGCAAGCGAAGGCTTTCACCGTCGTTGGCCAACGATCCTTCGTAGGGGCCGAGGACGATGACTTCTGAATCAATTTCCGGATATCGCAAGGAAAAAGCATCCGGATTTTTCGCAAGGATCAGATATTGACCCGCCGATATTTCTGTACCGGCCGGGAATGCATAGGTGATCCCTTTGGTGAACTGGCTATCGCTTAAATCAATTGTATCCTCTCCGATGTTTTTAAGCTCAAGATACTCATATTCGTCCTGATCATACGGCCAGGCGGGAGCCGGGTGATACATGATCTCGGTGATTCGAAGGTCATCGAGGACCGGCTGGGGCAAAGGAGCGCCGCCGGCAAATTCGATCGGGGCCGACCAGTGACTCCATCGACCGGAGGTATCTTTCATTTTGACGCGAACGCGATAGACATGATCCACCTCCACTTCCCCGGCAGGGATGCGGATCTCTGCAATAAAGTCATTCGAGTCCTGTTTCCAGAGGGTTTCAATCTCATAAATGCCTGGTTCATCTTCGGTTGCCGGGGCGATCTCGGCAATGCGCCACTGCATCGCTGCAAAAGTGCTGTCGCCTTGCGGATCACTGAACGGTGTGGTACGGAAGGTTAAATCGTTAATGGGATATCCCGACGTACCGGTATACGTGATCGTGGGAGTGTTTGGAATCTGTCCATTTTCACTGGATTCATCACTTCGATACGTATTAAATGTACGATATCCCACGACATA
This sequence comes from Sedimentisphaerales bacterium, assembly GCA_016926155.1. Taxonomy (GTDB): domain Bacteria; phylum Planctomycetota; class Phycisphaerae; order Sedimentisphaerales; family Anaerohalosphaeraceae; genus JAFGGE01. The sequence continues at coordinate 4,626 of JAFGPC010000019.1, read as the reverse complement.
GTTCTTCATGATCTGGATCATGCCTGGGAAATCCTTGGTTGTAGCCTGCTGGTAAAATCGCCCCTGTCCGGCTTTGCTGGGATCAATATAGCCGGAACTCATAATGGGATTATAATCCCACATAGCGCGGTCAGCGTCTACGATCGACGATCCTCCTGCCGGATCATCGATAACCACCGCCATCTCATCCAGCAGACGATACATCTCATCGCTGTTGTAGAGCAGATCGATAAATTCCCGATATTGATTGTAAAACTCCAGCTTAAGATTGGTCTTGGAAAAAATATTACCCTGCTGTTTATACACCTCTTCCCCATTACCATACATGTTATTGGCCCAGGTCAGGTCTACATCCCAGGGAAGCATCGTCCATATATTCGTTTCGGGATTCTGATAAAAGAAAAAATTCTTCCCATAGGCAATATCACCATGATGGACACCTTCGACGACACAACGATACCCATAATAGCTTTCCAGATTCACATTCGCCCGCCACCATGCTTCCGAGGGAGAATTATGGAGAATACTTCTAAATACATTGTAATCAGAAGCGTCTGTGACGCCTGTATATCCCTGGTTATTGGGCGGCATCTGGGCGTTGTGATCTTCGATCTTATAGAGATTACCATCGGGTAAACCATGTTCATCCAGGAAACGACCATCCATCTGCTCGATGGCCATATACAAACCCCAGAAGTCGCCATTATATTGTGTCGCTCCGGTTTCAGCGGCTTCATCGATAATCCGGAAGTGGAGCCAGTGGGTTTTTGGAGCTTCCACACCCATGAGGTTGAACATTTTAAAAGTGGCTGCCTCAAACATGCCCTGCTCACCGCGATGATTGTAGTTTCCTTGCTGGATACAGGCTGAGAAGTTTAACTTGTCCCATTGGGCGTCATACTTTTGACCATAATCATCACGAGCCTGGAGGTAGTGGCCTCGGTTGAAGTCAAATTTCCACATATTCTTGCCCATGGCGTATCGCCAGCAGCCGCCGCGCATGCGGTATCGTATATGATCATATACCTGGCCATCATAGACAAGCGTTCCCCACCATAAATAATCATCTCCCCAATACTGATCAATCCATGTGGCATGTTCGACATCGTCTTTCTTGCTGATCAAATGATACACGGGTACAGAGGTGAGCACTTCGGGGCTATAGGTAACATCATTAATCGAATTACCGTTCCAGGCGCCGGTCCAGGCTGGGACTCCATCGTAAACAAAGTAGGCAAAATTTGGACACGGATCATCACTGCGAGGGCCAACAGCAGTTTTTCCTGTGCTATCCACGGCGGTGATTCGATAACGAATAAGCCGACGATGCTGCTGGACGGATTCAGGGATCAAGACCGTATAGGTATCATCTCCGGCCTCCTGATCGCCATGTGTCCCATCGTCGAACATAGGAAGATCGACCCAACCGGTTTCATATTCGGAGTCCAGTTTATAACAATAGTTTCCGGGTTCGACAATCCGGTAATGAAGCGCTACGCTATCAACGCTGTCTTCATCGGTGACCTTGACGGAAATACGTACTGATTCATTACTATCCGGTGTTGTGGGATTGTGTTCGACCTGTCGCAATTTAGGGGGGGCATTCTGTGCGTAGGAATTATTGCGTTGCCCCGGAGTGGGCCCTTCCGTACCTCCTCCCGAAGTAGCGATCAGACGGGCGTCAAAAAAACAATCACTGCTGTTACTGAGCAGGACATTGATCAACTGCACGGCGACTACATTGGTTCCGGAAACCAGATAGTTCCGTGGATTGGACAAGGAAAACGGATCATAACTGCTTTCTTCTCTTGCACTGATTCCCAGATTAGACAGTTGTGTTGAATAGCTTAATTCTTCAGGAAGTCCATGGCTTGTGGCTACGCGCGTACCGTTGATCCAGACATTAAAACCGTCATCGTAGAATATTTCCATGACAAGGGCACCAATGGCGTCCGGATCATCCACTTCGAAAGTCTTTCGCAGGTATACAGTGGAATAGTTTCCATTCATATCATACAGTGGAGTGCCCATCGATAAACCGCTATCATACCCGATCGGGGCGTTGCCTTGGAGCCAGTTGGAGGTGGCGGGATTGTCATTGAAACCGATCTGTCGCCATGCACCTTGCTGGGTGGAAGGTTCCTGTATTCCCTTGAAGTATCGCCAGGATTGATTGGACTGAATGAGGGTATCTTGCTCGCCGGTCGAAACCACGCCAGACAGTTTCCAGTTGCCCCCCAGGTCATTATCAAGACTAGGGTGGATCAATTCGATAGAGTGACCCGGCGGATCTCCCGCTGTCGGCCAGGGGAATCCCAGCTTGTACGTGACTTCATCGGCAATCTTGCCGTTATCATTGCGAAGGACTATCCGTTCTCCGTCATTATTCAGGCGTCCTTCGAAAACTCCATTGGGGGCAAAACCAAACTTGATTTGAAAATGATTGGCGTCCTGCGTGATGACATAATAATCATAAGGTGCTATTTCGGCTCCATCCGGGAATACATATTGGATTCCGTCAGTGAACGACCAGCCTGTCAGGTCGACAGCCTGTTCGGAAGTATTGAATAATTCGATGAACTCGACGAGTTCCGTTTTGGGTTCGGGATCATAATGGATTTCGTTGATGACTACAGGAACCTCGACTTGTTTTCCCCAGTCATGGGCTAGGAGGGCAAAATCGGCTCCGTTGACGGTTCCTTGACCGTCGATGTTGGCCGGGCTGTCCAGACCTGAAAGCCAGTCCTGGCTTAGGAACCAGAGGTCTTTAATGTCAACCTTGAAGTCCTCGTATATATCCCCGGGCAGAGATGCGGCTATTACACTGCCGATCAGACAGAGACATACGATTGCCGGCAAAAACCAGGGCTTGCGCCAATAAGCCATACTTTATCCTCCGAACTTAAGAGTTTTATAGCGTAGAAACACCCTCATCGTGGCAGGATTCTTACAAACTCCCGCCTCATACCCCCATCCGCCCCCTGGGCGTGATGTTTATTGTCCGATAAAGCAAGGCTCTATCATTAAGATTATTATACCCGATCCGGAGTTAAAATGCAACCACAAGGACATTTAATGGCTATTTTTTTGACTTTGAAACTTATAGGTCCTGCTATTTCCGGTTTGTTACTTCTTTTTAAGTTGGACCGGGCCGGAAAGGCCGGATTCAGCTTCCTGGCCGTAGTTGTTGTTAATCAGGTTGCCGATCCGGATGCGAATCTGGTTTTCCTTGCCTGGCTGGAGGGCCTTGGATACGTCAAAGATGAACGGCGGCCAGAGGCGTTTTCCTACGGATTGGCCGTTGATCCAGACTTCGGCCAGATGACGGACCTTGCCCAGATCCAGTGTAAAGTGGCCTTGGGCGGATTTGACCGGTATCGTGATCGAATAATCCACATACCCGCTGAATCGCTCCAGGCCCCAGCTTTGCCAGTTTTCCAGCGGCCTGGTTTGCCTGTTGGGCGCGATAAATGCCTCCGGAATGGCTGGTTTATGTTCCAGCGGGGGCTGAATTGACGGTTCGATTTGGATGGTCCATGGTCCTTCCAGCGTCTGAAGGACAACAGCATCGTTATTCAGGCCCATTGTCTCAGTCAGGGGAGGCTGTGATGAGTCGAGGACAACCCAATAGGCCTGGTAGGGATCGAAATCGAGGTGGACGAGGCTGCCGGACACGACGGAGGTCGACGGCAGGGGGGTTCGACGGCCCGTTTCGCAATCCCAGATCTGGAACTGGCCCTGCAAACCGGGAAATCGCAGGGTGCATTTCCGGCTTTTATGTGTGTTATTGGCCAGCCAGAAGAAATCCCTCCCGTCAATTCTACGATGCTGCTGGAGCATCGGAAACGATTCCTTATAGAACTCGATATGGGATTGCAGCCCCGGTGTACCCTTAGCGAGAATTTCCTTGAGGCCGTTCGGACAGCGGACAAAGGTCGGCAGGTTTTCCAGTTCGCGTATCCTCTGTTTCATGGCCCGATCCCTCATGCCGTTCTCCACCGAACCGACAGGCAAACTGCCAAGGGCATAGATATATCCCCCGGCGTGACCAAAACGGAGAATCTTTTCGGCGACTTTGGAAGGAAGAACAACAACAGGAGGCAGCACAATCGCCTTAAAACGGAAGGGAGATCGAACCAAGGTCTTTCCATCAAGTTGCATCTGGGACATATAATGACGGTCGGCGATCAGAAATTCGATCCGCGCATCGGTCAGGTCGTCGATGGCGCTGCCGTAGGCTGTATTGATGTCCCGAACCTGTTGACTGAACCATTCGTCCATCTTGGGCGGGCACCACCAGGCGCTGTTTTTCTTGAATTCTTCCGGGGTCTGTTCGACGTTTTCGGGTCCTTGCAGGGGCATAACCGCCGGGACGGTAACGCGGCCTTCCAGGGCCGGATCGAACGCCCCGGGGCCGGAAAGGGCCCAGACGCTATCCATGGGATTAAGCACAAGCACATCGGCGACGGTATGGCCGTGGGAATTAATAAAGCTGGCCCGGCGGACAAAGTCGGTCCACAGGTGCAGCCATGGCCACATCGGATTCTGCTCGTACCAGTCGGGCAGCCAGGGATTTCCTTCCAGCTTGCGGGTGGTGAAAATGCCGTGGGGGACGACATGGCTGAT
>JAFGPC010000184.1 GCA_016926155.1 Sedimentisphaerales bacterium | reverse complement strand
CGGCCGCAGCGACCTGTCGGATATGACGGCGGCGCGCTGCCGGTCCATCGCATCGGTATACAGGTCCGCCGGCCTGACGATCCACAGCCTGGGTGTGTATACCAATCTGATCCATCCGGACCCGGACGAGCGGCAGAAGAACCTGGCCTACTTTGAGGATATGATGAAAATCGCCTCGGCGATGAAAATTCCCTGCCTGATCACCGAGGCGGGGCATTATCATCCCCAGGGGCCGGCCCCGGCCGTACCGTATCACTTTCAGGAAGATGTATGGAAACAGATGATCCGCACTGGAAAACAACTGGCTGCCATGGCGGAGAATCATGGCGTAACGGTTTTGATGGAGCCGTTCTTTCGCGGCTTTTTCGCCAGCGCCAAGCGGACACGGGTATTTCTGGAGGAGATCGATTCGCTGCATATCCGGGCCTTACTCGATCCGGCGAACCTGCTGGAAATCAACGACCTGGAGGAGATGTTCGATCAGTTGACGCCCTGGATCGATTGCCTGCATGCCAAGGATCGCAAGCTGCATGTGGATCAGGGAGTGCCCGCCGGACAGGGTGATCTGGATTATCTGAAGTTCGTTTCCCTGGCTGCCCAGCGCACACCCCATGCGCCGTTTATCCTGGAGTATGTCGGACCGGAAGATTATCAAACAACCCTGCAGCACCTCCGCAGCACCATGCAAAAAGTGGGTGTGAGCGAGAAAGCTCTATAAGGCCAATCTGTCCGAAATTGGGAAATAGAAGGAAGGGAGTCACATGAACAGACGGGATTTTTTGAAAGTCATGGCGTTGGGGATCGGTGCGGGGGGTTGCAGTCATTTCAATCCTTCCGGTACAGCTATTGGTAAATCCCTATCGAGCAAACCGAACATTATCCTCTGTATGGCCGACGATCAGGGATGGGGGGATATGGCCTATAACGGACACCCGATGTTGAAGACGCCGCACTTTGATGCGATGGCTGCCGAAACGCTGCGTTTTGACCGGTTCTACGCGGCCGCCCCGGTCTGTTCACCGACACGGGGCAGTGTGATGACCGGACGACACCCGAATCGCTTTGGCTGTTTCAAGTGGGGCCATACACTGCGGCCACAGGAGACCACCCTTGCCGAGGCCCTGAAAACGGCAGGCTATGTTACCGGTCACTTCGGCAAGTGGCATCTGGGCTCAATCCATAAGGGCAGTCCGGTCAATCCCGGGGCCAGTGGATTTGATGAGTGGTTCTCTGCCCCGAATTTTTTCGATAATGATCCGATTCTGAGCCGGGAAGGCAAGGCCGTTGCGACACAAGGAGAAAGTTCGATGGTGACCGTAGATGCGGCCCTGGATTTCATACGAAAGCACATACAAGGCCCCCAGCCGTTTCTGGCGGTGGTTTGGTTCGGCTCTCCGCATCTGCCTCATCAGGCCATCGATCAGGATCGCGCTGTATATAAGGATCAGAGTGAGAAACGGCAGAATTTTTACGGTGAGATTACAGGGATGGACCGGGCGTTCGGAAAACTGCGCCGGGAACTCCGAACATTAGGAATTCAAGACAATACGATCCTCTGGTACTGCAGTGACAACGGAGGTCTTCCGAACCTGGGCTCGACGGGGGGCAGGGGCCATAAAGCTCAGGTGTATGAAGGGGGCCTGCGTGTTCCGGCTATGCTGGAATGGCCTGTGCGATTTCCGAAGCCCCGGATTACGGAGATTCCGTGCAATACATCGGATATCTATCCAACATTGCTGGAAATCACAGGTGTGAAAATGGCGGATCAGCCGCCTCTGGATGGGATCAGTCTGGCACTGCTGTTGGAGGGCCGTATGAAGCAGAGGCCCAGGCCGATGGGATTCTGGGATTATCCGGAGAAGGGGATCAGCACGCCTAGCAAGGAATGGATGGCTTCATTGCTAAAGGCACAGGAAGCGGGTAAGGAGGTGGACGACATCAGACGTCTGCGTCTGGATGCGGGCGAGATCAAGAAGCAATATCCTGACGACACATTTCCCGGACACGCTGCCTGGCTGGACTGGCCCTGGAAACTGCATCGTATTGAGAAAGACAACAGGATTCTATGGGAGTTGTACAACCTGACAGACGATCCCGGGGAAACCAGAAACCTGATCGATAAAGAACCGCAGCGTGCAGCAAAGATGAAGGACGAACTGGAGGCCTGGCAAAAATCGGTGATTGCCAGTCTTAACGGAGAGGATTATTAATCCGATCTTCCCCCATTGCTATAGGAATGATAGGTTTTCGTACTTGGGAAATAATTCAAAACAGTGAATTTGTCCTTGACAAGTTAGGTGGTCCTAAATAAAATTGGTTTAGCTAAGTTGAGAGGTATTGTCTGTGGCACGATCCATTCCGTTGACGGCGTCATTGGAAGATTACCTCGAGGCTATCTTTCACTTGGAAAACAAGGACAAGGTTGCTCGGGGCAAGGACATTGCCGAGGCGTTAGGTGTGGCTCAGCCGTCGGTGACAGGTGCGCTGCGCTCGCTCGGGGACAAAGGCCTGGTCAATTATGAGCCCTATGGTTTGGTGACACTGACCGAGACGGGACGACGTGAAGCGGCCAGGATCGCCGAAAAACACCGGATTATAGAATCTTTTTTTGTGCATGTGCTGGGAGTGGATGCCGAAACAGCACAACATGCGGCGTGTAAAGCCGAGCATGCCTTGGGGCCGGTCGTCGTTGAGCGGTTGCTGGCGTTTACGACCTTTATCGAGAAATCCAAACAGGATGGCCGGGATATCGCTGGCCAGTTTGAGGCGTTTTGCGAGTGAAATGTGTAGTGAGTAAAGAACGTTTACAGGATGGGAATGTGTATTTGAACGATGCCCCGGTGGGTAAGCCCGTCCGTCTGGTGCGGATCGAATCGGGCCATGGCCTGCGTCATCGACTTGCTGCACTGGGATTGCTGCCCAATACACTTGTCACGGTTCTGCGTAATCAGGGGCACGGGCAATTGATCGTTAGCGTTAAAAATACCAAAGTTGTGCTGGGACGCGGCATGGCTCATAAAGTGATCGTCCGCACAGAAAAATAAAAGTATTTTTTTTGATTCTTATTTTAGTCGCACCTAACTTTTGAAGAAAACAGAGGCAAAATTCGGCATTCATCGCCCGGTTACGGTAGCCTTGGCGGGTAATCCCAACAGCGGTAAGACCACCATTTTCAATGCCCTGACCGGTTCCCGGCAGCATGTAGGCAATTACCCCGGTGTGACGGTCGAGAAAAAAGAAGGACGTCGATTACACAAAGGCCTGGATATCACATTTGTTGATCTGCCGGGCACATACAGCCTTACGGCCTATTCTGTCGAAGAAATCGTCGCGAGAAACTTCCTCCTTCAGCAGCAGCCGGATTTGGTCGTGCATGTAATCGACGCCTCCAATCTGGAACGGAACCTGTATCTGTCTGTGCAGCTGATGGAAATCGGTGCGCCGCTGCTTCTGGTGTTCAATATGAGCGATGTCGCTCGGCAAAGAGGATTAACATTTGATGTTCCTCTCTTATCACAGCTTTTAGGCCCCCCCATCGTCCAGACGGTTGGCAGCAAGTCACAGGGAATCGATCGGCTTTTGGATAAGGTTGCTGAAATCGTACAGATCCGGGCGATGCCGGTGTATCGGTATCATTACGGGGCGGACGTTGAGCAGCAGATCGAACGGCTTGTACAACAGATTAATACCCATCCCCAATTGTCCCAGCGGTATCGTCCGCGCTGGCTGGCGATCAAGTTATTAGAAAACGATCAGGAAGTTTGCAAAGAAGTACAGGACGAATCAATACTTGAGCTGGCCGGGGAATGTGCTGGGCATCTGGAGACGATTTTCGGGGATGATCCCGCTATCGTTCTGGCTGACCAGCGGTATGGGTTTATCTCGGGGGCCTGTCAGGAGGCGGTCAAGAGTACGGTCGAGAGCCGTCATGATGTCAGCGACAAGATCGATGCCATTATGACCCATCGGGTGCTGGGCCTGCCGATCTTTCTGGGATTGATGTATACCGTTTTTCAACTGGTGTTCAATGTGGGCGAATATCCGATGATTTGGCTTGAAACGGGATTTCATTGGCTGGGGGGACTGGTCGCTTCCGCCTGGCCGCAGGGCAGCGATAGTATTCTGAAGAGCCTGCTTGTAGATGGCGTCATCGGTGGTGTCGGCGGTGTAATGGTCTTTTTGCCGAATATTTTTCTTCTGTTTCTGGCGATTGCGGTTCTGGAAGACTCGGGTTATATGGCGCGGGCCGCGTTTATCATGGATCGCGTGATGCATAAGATGGGGCTGCATGGGAAAAGCTTTATTCCGATGTTGATCGGTTTTGGCTGTTCGGTGCCTGCAATCATGGCGACTCGGATCTTGGAAAACCGCCGAAGCCGACTGACAACGATCATGATTATTCCCTTGATGAGTTGCGGAGCCCGGTTTCCGATTTATGCCTTGATTATCCCCGCTTTCTTCCCGGAACACATACGGGGTATGATCCTGTGGGTGGTATATCTGATCGGGATTGTACTGGCCGTGATCTGCGCCCGATTACTTCGAAAGACGTTATTAAAGGGGCAAACCATCCCGTTTGTGATGGAACTGCCGCCTTATCGGATGCCGACGGCCAAAGGTTTATGGCTGCATACCTGGATGCGGAGTTGGCATTATGTGAAAAAAGCCGGCACGATCATTCTCGGCATTTCGATCGTGCTGTGGGGATTGACAAGTTTTCCACGCCCCTCAGCTGGGCAATTGGAAGGACTGAGTTCAGGACAGGCCCAAAGTGCTGTATTGCAGCATTCCATAGCCGGACGGGTGGGCAGAACGATGGAGCCGGTGATCAAGCCGCTGGGTTTTGACTGGAAAATCGGCACAGCGTTGATTGGGGCTATGGCGGCAAAAGAAGTATTCGTATCCCAGCTTGGAATCGTTTATTCCCTAGGGGAGGTGGACGAAGGGAGCGCAGTTTTACGCGAGAAATTACGGGCCGACTATACACCACTCCAGGGTTTTTGTATCATGTTGTTTTGCTTGATCAGTGCTCCCTGCATGGCGACAGTAGCAATCACTCGGCGCGAAGCGGGAACCTGGAAATGGGCAATCTTCCAATGGATTGCTTTGACCATCCTGGCTTATGGGATTACGCTGATTGTCTATCAAATCGGTTCGGCTGCTGGCAATCTTTAATTTCTCAAAAAAGACCGGGCAATATCTTGACGTGGAATATTAGGCGCATACGATATTTAAAATTGTATTACAAGTGTAGGTTAGTCAGTACGGATTTAATGAGGAGTCTTCGATGAATCGGATTATTCGGTTTGGTTTGACCTTGCTGGTCTTTATAGCGGGTTTCGCCCGTCCAGAAGGATTGTGGACGCAAGAGACACTGACCGACGGATTTGGTGGGTTGACGGACGTCTTAAACGAACAAGGCTTGGACATGGCGTTGAATGCAACTCATATTTACCAGGTCAACACCCGGGGTGGTTTGAGCACACACAATCGCCGTGGACGTCATGCGGGCAGCTATGATCTGGAACTGACAGCCGATATGGAAAAATGGCTGGGAATCGAAGGCGCTTCGGTGTATGTGCACACCGAAGGGTGGTGGTCCAAATCACAGGGGATCGACGGACCCTCGGTGGGTAGTGTTTTTGGTATTAACGCCGATGTCATGGGCCGGAATGCCATGGTAGTAACAGAACTGTATTGGGATCAATCCTGGATGGATGGAATACTTCAGATGCGAATCGGAAAGATGGATCTGACGGGCGGCTTCGAGCATCGTGGTTGCCCGGTCTCGTTCGACTGTAATCGATACGCAAATGATGAAACGAAACAATTTCTCAATGGGGCCCTTGTAAACAATCCTACGATTCCGTTTCCCGACTATGCACTTGGCGCAACAATCCATTATGCACCCGAGGAACTCTGGTATCTGTCGGCAGGCATTGTCGATGCGCAGAACGATTATCGTGAAACAGGATTTAACACCGCCTTTCACGACGAGGATTATTTTTTCAGTATTATTGAAACGGGAATCACGCCTCAATGGAACTCGGACAATGGCATTCTTCAAGGGGCCTATCGTGTAGGCCTATGGAACGATCCACAACCCAAATCCCACTCTGATACGACAAAGTCCTATCGAGACGATCTGGGGATTTATGTCAGTTGTGACCAGATGCTTTCCAGAGAAAACTCCGATCTGCAGGATTCGCAGGGCTTGGGAACATTCTTTCGATATGGTTATGCCCACAACCGCAGCAATGATGTCACCAATTTCTGGAGTACGGGCCTGTACTATCAGGGCTTGCTGGAGGGTCGGGATCAGGATGTTCTGGGAGTAGGATACGCACAGGGCTTTTTCAGTGACCGGTCTTTCATGAGTTATCCGGAAGATTATGAATCGGTAGCGGAAGTCTATTACAATACTCGGATCACTCCGTATTTGCATGTGACTCCAAGCCTCCAGTATATCACCAATCCGGGCGGGTCCTCAAGTGCCTCTGATACAGTCGTTGCGTCAGTTCGGATGCAGATCACTTTTTAGGTTCTGTCTTTCATTCTCTAAAAATTATGGGCCTATGAGCGCTAGACCCACAGGCCCTAGTCTGCATACATATGCAGATCAACAGGTTATTCAGTTTTTCCTTCCAACCGTTTCTTTGTTTGCAATGACAGATTCCGATTCCCCTTTCCTGTGACGGGAAAAAGAAAAAGATCATGGGGAAAAGCTGTAAATCTTGTATTTTCCGTTATATATGAAAATGAAATCTCCCAACAAATTCTTGGCAAATCCGGCTTTAATCCTCCTTTAATCGAATTAAGATACGTGAAATCTGGGAAAAACGGGTTTATAGTCAAAAAAATATTGCAATCCATTTTAACCATGTGACAATACCTATAGGGTAGTAGAGGTTTGCAAGAGAGTGCGTTTATTTGGGAGTTAGGACAATGAAGATCAGCAGATCAGCAGGGTATGGTATGGTGGCGGTGGGATACATCGCCGAAAATTCCAAAGATGGGGCGGTGCTGGCCAGCCGGATCTCGAAAGAGTATAACATTCCTATGGAATATCTTCTCAAGATCCTTCAACAGTTGGTCCGGGCCAACGTTCTGAGAAGCAAACGCGGTCCACGCGGCGGTTTCACGATGGCACGTGCGCCCAAGGATATTACTATGCTGGAGATTATCGAAGCGGTCAGTGGTCCCTTGGCCAGTCATCTGGATTTGGCCCAGCAGACCAAAAACGCTTCCTTCAGCAAGAAGATGGAAAAGGTTGTTGAAGAAGCAACTGCCAAGGCCGAGGCTTTCTTGAGCAAGACCAAGCTATCCGAAATGATGTAAGAAGTTCCTGCCTCTGTGCCATATTGATATTCTGTTCTATTTCAGTATCCGGAGATACTATAGTATCTCCGGATATTTTTTTTGGTCTTCCTATAACACCTGCAGTTTTAACTGGTGGCCGTTTGATTCGGGAATGACTAATTTATAATATCCGAAAATTCGCCCACCAGCCAGCCAAGGTATTCTTCGAGATTCGTGTAGCCGTCGCTGTCACGATCCAGATTACCGTCTGTTATGTCGGCTGGATTCAAGTTGCGTGCTTTTTCCCAACTGTCCGGCATACCGTCCTTATCCGTATCCCAGTTTTCCGGGCGCTGCACTTCGGGGTAGTCCTCCCAGCCGCCGACATCCTCCTGAGAATCCGGCAGGCCGGGTAAGCCGGTCTTGCTGCCCTTAAACCTGTATGTGCCCTGTCGGACTTCGTCGATGATCCGACGGTCGTGATTGTCGAGAACAGGGGAATTGCAGCCTACATCGTTCAGAACATCAGTATAGGTTTTGGCAGCGGTTTGTGTTTTAACATGCGATTCGAAAAAGGGCTTTTCATGAATGTAGTTGTCAGACGGTTCGGATGGCCACAATATCACCCCTCCCAGCTTCTGGTCTGCTGTGACCTTCCCTTCGAGGATATTGCCCTCGATAAAATAGTCTTGCGGGCCATAAAGCGGAACCCCTTCGCGTTCGGGCCGGATGACAAAAAATCGTTGCGTAGCCGGCCCCGGTTTGTAATAGTTATTCACGAACTGAACCTTTGCAGCGCCGCCGTCGGTTGTGCGGTGTTTCCAATTGAATACGACATTGTTGCGTATATCGAGCCAACCGGTATGCCGTTTGTTCTTGTCGAGTCCGCCGGCCAGACTCCAGTTTCGTCCGGCGCAATGAGCGAGCAGATTGTGATGAAAACTGCCGATCATTCCCCCGATGCTGGCGGCATATCCGTGCTGGGTGCCCGGGGGATATTTTCTGTGGCCGGCTTCGTTCAGGGCCTCTGAGATCAGTGTGCGCTGCAGGGTAATATTTTTAGCGCCGCGGGAGCTGAACGCCTCATCTTGAGTCCAACTGATCGAGCAATGGTCGATAATGCACTTGTCGCTGTAGGCCATGCCCATCCCATCAAGAGTCTGTCCGGAGATATTACCGGGACGAACACGGACATAACGAATAATGACATCATGCGTGCCGTACAGGCCAAAATTGTATTTACGGATGCAGATCCCTTTGTCCGGGGCGGTTTGCCCGGCCACGGTGAGATAGGGATTGCGAACGACGAGTTTCGACTCCAGGGTAATGATCCCTGAGACATCAAATATGACCGTACGCGAACCTTCAGCCTCGACGGCATCACGCAAGCTCCCGGGGCCTGTATCATTCAGATTGGTTACGTGAAAAACGCGACCTCCGCGCCCGCCTCTGGCCAGTCGTCCGTATCCTTGTGCCGAGGGGAAGGCAAGTGGAACGGCATCGCAGACTTCGAGTACAACCAACAGAACCAGAAAGGATACCATAAAACGAGGGAATATCAGGGTAGGATTTCTCCTATTTTCAACATACATACCAAAATCCGAAACATTTAACTATAACCGGTTACGACTTTTCGTGATTTCGGGCCTTCTGGATGAGTTCGATCAGGCTGGTCATCTTGGGCTTTGGTGGAGCGAGGATCGCCTGAATTTGCTGTTCGGTAAAGTGAGTCTGCATGAATGTCTTAATATCTATGGTTTGAAACCAGCAATCAATAATCTTCCGACAGGGTTGTCCGGAGGCTCCCTGTCTGCAATAGGAGAACGGGACTTCATGTCCCAGCATTCGGCAGTATATCGTCTTGTCGTCATGCTGATCGATACTCATTACATCCCCATTTTCCTAATAGCTCCTATCAAAGTTCTTCCCGGCCGGCGACGATATTCATCCTGTGACTGCATATTATTATATCGAATGGAAGGAAAAAGTTCAAGCTTCTGTACTGGAGACGCATACAAGATGCTGAGAAGCAAGCTATTGGAGAAGTGGAATGTTTTTCTGAAAGGATTTTTTAATGATCCGGGCACCTCAACGCTCCCTCGATAGAGTTCTCATAGAGACAGGATGGATCTTTATGGCGATCTTGTTATCCCCTCTGCCAAACAATCCATTGATCTGTTCTTATTCTCCTGTGCCCGCCCGGACTCCAATAATCACATCACTTTGGCGGTAAGTACTTCTGTCTCGGCAGATGGCTTTTTCGGGCCGTTCCAGAGGCGTATGTCGGTGATTTCCACTTCCGTTCTCAAGTCTTGCAGGTCGAAAGATGAGTGTCTTTGACAGAATGATCCGGCAAGACGCCGATGCGAACGAGGCATCAACGGTCCTTTCCATTCATGATCTGCTGCAAAAGGAGTGGCGGCCCATACATTGGACTCATATACAATCTGGTTCCGTGCATTCAGTACGGTCGCGCGCAGTGTCAAGAGTGTGACCATTTCCTCGCCTTTGTTTTCAATCTCAAAAACGGTACGGAAATTGTCTTCCCGGCCGGAAGAGGCTTCCAGATGTGCTTGGATGTCGAGAAAATGGGCATAACTCGGTTCGCGACGATCATTGAGTAAATCCGCCACAGCTGGTGGCAGAGCCTTTTGCAGGTCGGGAAGTGCCTGGACTGTTTTTTCGGCCAGGGAGAATAAGTCTTCGGTCTTATCGCTGGCCACATGAATCCCATACACAAGCAACACCGTCCCACTGACTACACAGGTGATCAGAAAAGCACTGATTCCCAGGACAATGGTAGAAAAGAAGGGAAACTTTTTGTATACAACCGGTCTGTATTCGTTCATAACACGTACTCCTAATTCATAATTCCTTTATTTTGAAGTCGTATCTGTACCTGAATTATTTCACTACAATGTATTTCGTACAAAAATGTCCTAATCCAAAGGCTGAAAAAATCTATATCTAACCATTGAAGATCCTTGACAGTCCTATCATTTCCGGGTATAGATTTACTGACAATAGGTTTTTTCACAGGAGGAACCGAATGGCCGGCTTTCTATTGGCAGTCTCTCTGTTAGGTATATTGTCTCGTTGGGATAATCCCGAAAGATGGCATCAATTGCAGAAACAAATGACCAAGGCTGATGTTATGCGTCTTTTGGGTCGGCCACTGGACATGGAAATCCGCAACGGCTCGGAAATCTGGTATTATCAGGAAATTCCCCAGCGAGAGGGGAAGCTGGTGATAAATCGTCCGGAAAACGGCATGGTTCGGTTCTCTTCCTCCCCGGTCTCTGCTCGTTCCCGTCGGCCTGTTACCTCCGTTCTGTTGGTTCATAGCTGGATTGAACCCGACTGGAGCCTGGTGGATAGTTCGGACAGGGAAACCGAGAATATACAACCAGAGGAAAACCTGTCTTCGAGACAATTGCTGATCCGGGAACAGCAGGGGACTTTATATAATAGCGAACCGCAGAACCAGCCCGTTCTGTCGTCACCGCAACTTCAGAAAGCTGATCGTAATCATACGGAAGGACCCGTTCCCTCTACTACCTTTGCACCAGTTGCTCCGTCGTCGTTACTCACTATTATCCTGGTTGTTGGCGCCTTACTGCTGGGATTTATCCTGGGTAGAGTCGGATCCTGATACAGTCGGTAAAACCGCTCTTACCAGGTATCTTCCTGTTAAAATCAAGAATAACACATAGAAAAATACCACTCTTTCCTCTATAATTCATCATTATACCTTATATAGGAGAGAAAAATGGACACGATAGGTTTTATTGGTTCGGGAAACATGGCGGAAGCCTTTATCAAAGGGATTATCTCATCCGGTATGTACTCACCAACTTCTGTGATGGCTTCCGATATTCGCCAGGAAAGATTAACGTATCTGGCGGAAGAATACGGGATACAGGTTACGCAGGACAATATTGAACTGGTAAATCATTCTAAAGTCGTGTTTCTCAGTGTTAAGCCTCAGAACATGGCCAAAATGCTGGATGGCATCGCCGGTAAGCTCAAGGAAGGAGTATTGGTGATTTCGATAGCAGCGGGGATTACAACTTCGTATTTGCATAAAAGACTGGGAGAGAATATTCAGATCATTCGGACAATGCCCAATACACCTGCCATGGTGGATGAAGGGGCAACAGGAATCTTTAATAGTAATGCCAGTCTCCAAGCCCTCCAAAAGACCGTAGATCTGTTTAAGGCGGTTGGAAAAACAGTTGTGATTGACAGCGAGGATCTTATTGATGCCGTTACGGCAGTCAGTGGGTCTGGTCCCGCCTATTTCTTTCTTTTGATGGAGGAAATGGTTCGATCTGCAGAAGAAATGGGAATCCCTACTGATGCGGCGGAAGAACTGGTCTACCAGACGGCAAAAGGGGCCGGCGTTCTTGCCAAACAGGCATATGCTCGTGGTGAAAGTCCTGCCGAATTGCGCCGCAAGGTTACCAGTCCGGGGGGAACTACCGAAGCAGCGATGAGAATCTTCCGCGAAAGGAATTTCAGTGGAATCGTCTTTGCAGCTGTGGGTCGAGCTCGTGACCGAGGCAGAGAACTGTCCCGAGAAGTCGATCAGGAACAAAACCCATAGGCGATTTTTTAAATCCTCATCTCATATAAGGATACCGATACTCGGTCGGAGGTGTAAAGTTTTCTTTAATTGTTCTTACGGAAGTCCATCGTTGTAGATTCAACATAGAGCCTGCTTTATCATTGGTGCCGGAACCTCTGGATCCGCCGAACGGCTGTTGTCCCACAACAGCCCCTGTAGGTTTGTCGTTGATATAGAAATTTCCGGCCGCGTGACGAAGTACTTCAAACGCCTTCCGGATTGCGTATCTGTCTTGGGCGAAGATACATCCGGTTAATCCGTAGATACTGGTCTTGTCACATAACTCCAGAGTCAATTCATAATCACAGTCCTTGTATACATACACAGTCAATACTGGTGCAAATATCTCATTAACCATGGTTTCATATGTCGGATTTGAAGTAACAATAAGAGTTGGCTCAGCAAAGTATCCTGTACTGTCGTCACAGTTGCCACCGTAGATCACCTCTGCATCCGGAGCCTGTTTGGCCCGTTCGATACACTCCTTTGTATTTTTAAAGCTGGCCTTGTCGATGACGGCATTCATAAAATGGGCAAAATCCTGCACCGGGCCTAGGGTAATTGTTTCGAGCCGAGCGATGATTCTGTCCTTTAGATCGGGCCAGATTTTGGCTGGAATATACATCCGTGAAAGAGCCGAGCATTTCTGGCCTTGGTATTCATAGGCACCTCGTACAATGGCCGTAACTAGTGCATCTCGATCGGCAGATTCATGGGCAATAAGAAAATCTTTTCCTCCGGTTTCTCCGACGATTCTCGGATAGGTTTTATATTGCGTGATATTGTTTCCAATCGTAGACCACATTTGCTGAAAAACTTTGGTGCTTCCTGTAAAGTGAATTCCCGCCAGATCGGGTGATTGCAAAGCCGGATCTCCGACCTGTGCGCCGGAGCCGGGCAGGAAATTAATTACACCCTCAGGCAGTCCTGCTTTCTGAAGGAGTTTCATAAGAAAATAGGCGGAAAACACGGCTGTAGAAGCAGGTTTCCAAAGCACTGTATTCCCCATAAGAGCTGGTGCTGTAGGCAGATTGCCGGCAATGGATGTGAAATTGAAAGGAGTCACGGCAAAAATGAATCCTTCCAGGGCGCGATATTCGCAGTAGTTCAATTGACTGTTCGGTGAGTACATAGGTTGTTCTTTGTATAGCTCCTGCATGTAATAGCTATTAAACCGCCAGAAGTCAATCAACTCACAGGCGCTGTCGATTTCGGCCTGATAGACATTTTTGCTCTGATTGAGCATTGTTGCTGCATTCAATGTGTGCCGTAAATCGGTTGAGAGCAGTTCGGCTGCTTTGAGGAAAATGGAAGCCCGGAACTGAAAGGGTAAATTTTGCCACTCCTTTTTGGCTTTTTGAGAGGCTGTGATAGCCATTTGGACTTCCTTTGGACCTGCTTTGTGGTAGGTGGCCAAAATGTGCTTGTGATCATGTGGCTGAATGCAAGTGCCCTTATCTCCGGTGCGTATTTCTTTGCCTCCAATAAGAATGGGTATTTCGATTGATTCAGCGGCAAGCTTGTACAATTCGGATTTGATAGCCTCTGTTTCTTTTGAATCGGGACAATAACTGAGTACCAGTTCGTTCTTTGGTTTTGGAAGATTGCCGGTCGTATTCTGCATGGTTTTTTATCCTCGATTATGAAAAAGCTTGTGGGTTTCCATTTTGCCTTCGATCCAATTTCATGGATTTGTTTCCGGGGATCAGAGCGTATTATGAGGTTCTGCGAAGAATAATTCAAATCTTTTTTTCTCATGGAACCTTCGCTGGTTTTGGTTGTATAACTATGTAAAACAAAACTGGATCGGGTAAATGGGAATAGCGTGGATGAAAACAAGGTCATCGAGTGTGTAATTCAAGGGGATGTGAATTCATTTGGATTACTTGTGAAGCGATATCAACGACCGGTGATAGCCTTGGTTCGTGATGTGGTCGGCGATCTGCATCTGGCTGAAGATGTCGCTCAGGAAGTGTTTTTAGCGGCTTTTAAAAAAATCCATACTTACAATCCGGCCAAGGGTTGTTTTTCCACTTGGCTGTTCACGATCGCCCGGAATAAAAGTGTCAATGCGATTAAACGAAGACGGATACGGCGAGTTTTTCCGATTCAGGAAGAAAGGCGGAAATCAGCTCCAGATGATCAGTTGCAAAGGAGGGAATTGTTTCTGCGACTGGATGCGGCACTTGAAGAATTGCCCATACGCCTTAGAACCGTATTCGTTTTAGCGGTATTTCACGAATTGCCTTATGAGGAAATTGCCCGGATTGAAGGGATCCGCATCGGTACCGTCAAATCCCGTATCAGTCGAGTCAGAAAGAAACTGATCGTTGCTATGAATGGATACCTGGGAGAACACAAATGAAACAGGAAGAATTGGAAAAACAATGGAAACAGCAGCGACCGATAGTGGAAGTTGATCCAACATTCTGCGAATCCGTGATGCGTCATGTTCGAAATGCGTCCCGGCGAGGGATGGCCCGGCAATGGCGATGGGAGGACTGGATTGGTGTGAGGCCGACTGTTCAGGGCGCGTTATGGGTATCCGCCAGTCTGGTTGGGCTGGGTCGTTTACTTTGGATGATCCACTCAATTCTGTTTCAAGGTGTCTGCTATTCCTGTTGAAACCAAACAAAGAAGAGGATATTTCCATGAATGAAAACGAAGCAATCGATCAGGCGCAATCGCAAACAAAAGACCACAAACGGCACCCCTGGCTGGCGGTTCTACTATCCCTGCTTATGCCTGGATTGGGGCACATCTACTGCGGAAAGATCAAGGCCGGGGTCGCCATTATGTTCATTATTACCTTCCTTCCGATGCAGTGGATCCTTGGGACTATCAAGGGAAATGAGGTAGTCGTCGGATTTACGCTGCTCTATGCAGGGGTTGTGCTTTTAGCCGAATTTGTTGCCGCCGTTGATGCCTGCCGTGTGGCTTGTCGATCCGAAGCCTATGTTTTGAAAGATTATAATCACTGGACGGTATATGTGCTGCTGTTGCTGATCAATACTGGCGCCTCTTTTGGGTATGCCGGATTTCTAAAGGACAGAATTGTTCAGGCGTTCGTAGTGCCGACGCATTCAATGTATCCAACGATCCAAAGCGGCGATCGAATTCTGGCTAGTAAACAGGCTTATGTGAATGCGGATCCTAAGCGAGGTGATATTGTGTTATTTCCCAATCCGCAGGACCGAAAGCAGGTTTATGTTAAACGTGTTGTCGCCCTGGCCGGGGATACAGTGGAGGTACGAGATGATCGTTTAATCATAAATGGAACGTTGCTGCCATTGGAACCGGCTGATGGGGAGACCCCCTCACTTCCGGAACCGGTTGCCACGGGACGGATATTTTGGGAGAAAAATGGAACTTCCAAATACAGGATATTTCTAGGGGAACCGAAGGATGGCAAAGCCAGGACCGGTTCCGATTTTGGTCCGATTGTGGTTCCTACCTATCATTGTTTTGTGATGGGGGATAATAGAAATTTATCTTCCGATAGTCGTCATTTTGGTCCCGTTGCCCTTACGGGTATCCGCGGAAAATTTAATTATCTTTACTTTCCCGCCAATGACTGGTCGCGTCTGGGACCACTGGAATAGAAAGTCCATGCTCCTCTCGCTGGAAACAGGAACCTAATCAACCACAATGGCTTCCACAGGGCATTCGTCAGCCGCTTGTTCGACGGTATCTTCCAGCTCGGCGGGAACCGTATCGACAATAACTTCGGCGATTTCGTTGCCCATCGCGAACACATCGGGACAGGTATCCACACACAATCCACAGGCGGTACAATTATCCTCGATCCTCACTTTCATCCCTGTGACCTTTCGAATCAAAACAACACCTGATTTGCGATGCAGTTGTTCCACAATTCTTTCTTCATTATAGGCCGAAACGGAGTAATTCGGAATCTTTTTCTGGAAATTTCCCGCCGTATCCGTATACTGCTGACTCCGAGCGTCGGATTGTGAAAATTTCGTCGCCGAATATTGAAAAGTACAGATTTATAGGGTCGGGTCCCATGCAAGCGTCGCGCGTGAACCTGGTCAGACGGGGAACCGAGCAGCCATAAGCGTCTGCGGTGTTGTGCCGTGGCAAACCCGACCACCTTTTTCTATTACTGTTTTTCTATTTTCAAATTTTTCTGTATGGCTTATACCGTATTGGCCAGGAGGTATCGTTCGCAAACGTTCGACGATGTGGTCGGACAGGATGCTCTTGCGCAAACCTTGAAAAACGCCATCCAGACCGGTCGAGTTGCTCATGCGTATCTGTTTACCGGCACGCGGGGTGTTGGCAAGACAACGATGGCCCGCATCCTGGCCAAGGCCCTCAATTGCCTCAAGGCCGATGGGCCGACTACGCAGCCTTGCCTGAAATGCGATAGTTGTGTCTCTATTAACACCGGCGATGACATTGACGTCATCGAGATCGACGGGGCCTCCAATACGGGCGTAGACAATATCCGCCAGCTTCGGCAAAATGCGATTTACCGCCCGGCCCGAGCCCGCTTCAAAATCTATATCATCGACGAAGTGCATATGCTCAGCACGGGGGCATTTAATGCTCTGCTAAAAATCCTCGAAGAACCACCGGAACACGTCAAGTTTATTTTCGCCACGACTGAGCCGAATAAGGTTTTGCCGACGATCCAGTCGCGTTGTCAACGGTTCGATTTTCACAGCATCCGTCCGACCGATATCGCCCGGCAGTTGGAATTTATACTGAAACAGGAAAAAATTACCTATGAGAACGATCTGATCATTCACCTGTCCCGTCTGGCCAACGGTTCTATGCGGGATGCCCTGAGTCTGATGGACCAGTTGATCAGCACCGGCAGCGAACCACTGACGGTTGCGCTCCTGCGGGAATTGGTCGGACAAAGCGGGCGGGAAGATCTTTGTGGCCTACTTGGCCATATCGGTTCCCGTCAGGCGTCTACTGTACTGCAGTCCATTGATGTCCTGCTCAGGAATGGACAAAATCCGTCCCAGATCGTCGATTCCCTGATCGATATGATGCGGGACCTGATCGTGCTCAAGAGCACCTCTGCCGACAGCGACCTTCTGATTTTGACGGATCATGAGAAGCAGCAGATGAGCAAACTGGCCGAGGCTTTTGATGTCGCGGCGCTGATTTACGGAATTACGGCTTTGGAGCGACTGCGTTGGACGATTCGCAACAGTGAATCGGCCCGGGCCCTGCTGGAGGCGACATTGCTCAGATTAACCCTCAGCGAACACTTTATCGGGATCGATCAGCTTCTTACCCGACAGGCATCCGGAAAAACGCAACCGATAAATCCTGTAAAAAAAAAGTCGATAGAAAGCAGCCCACAGGCCTTTTCGGCCAATAAAACGGGGGAGGCTCTTTTCGAGGACGATCGCCCGGCCCCGATTCATGTGAATGTTGATCCGACCCTGGATTCGATTCAGTCTGAATGGCCGGCGATTCTGGAGGCTGTCAAACAGACAAGCCCGGCCAATGTGGGTTTTCTTTCGGCCGGTAAACCCTCCTCGTTTGCCGACGGGAGCTTGACATTAATGTTTCCCGCAACGGCGGAATTTGCACGCAAAATGTGCCAGGCCCGTGCGGAAGTGCTTGCCGAGATATTGGCGAGGGTGACAGGGATTGATATCCAACTGTATTTCGAGACAGGACACGTTCCGGAAGCGTCCGTGACCCGGACCAAAGGGGCCAGGACCAGCCATCGACAGAATCAGGAAGTCTTGGATGATCCCGTAGTAAGAACCCTTCTGGTCGGTCTCAATGCCAGCGTGACACAGATCGAAGCGATAGGGCAGGATTCATGAATCCGGCATATACTGAGAGTTTGAACAGGCTGATCGAGGAATTCGGAAAGCTTCCGGGTATCGGGCCCAAAAGCGCCGAACGACTGGCCTTTTATGTTCTCAAATCCACTCCGGACGAAGCGCTGGCTCTGGCCCGTGCGATTGCCGACTTGAAGAAAAAGATCCGTCAGTGTAAGGTTTGTTTTAATCTTGCCGAGTCGGATCTCTGTCATATCTGTTCCGATTCTCGACGGGATCATAGCATTATCTGCGTTGTCGAACAGCCCAAGGACATTATCGGCCTGGAAAAAACCGGTCTGTGCAAATGGGTGTATCACGTGCTCAACGGTCATATTGCTCCCTTGGAAGGGATTGAACCGCACGACCTGACGATTGAGGCTCTGGTCAAACGAATCCGCTCGGGGGATGTCAGCGAAGTCGTTATGGCCACCAACCCCAACCTGGAAGGCGATGGTACGGCTCTGTATATTGGATCGTTACTTCGTTCCATGCATATTAAAGTTACGCGATTGGCCCGCGGACTGCCTACAGGGAGCACAATCGAATTTGCCAGCGGAAATATTTTAGCCGACGCCATTCTGGGCCGAGGCGAATTATAGCGTGTTTTCCCGCTT
The DNA here is from genome assembly GCA_016926155.1 of Sedimentisphaerales bacterium. GTDB lineage: Bacteria > Planctomycetota > Phycisphaerae > Sedimentisphaerales > Anaerohalosphaeraceae > JAFGGE01. The sequence goes on along the minus strand of JAFGPC010000184.1, from coordinate 6,264 downwards.
TTCCATCCCTTACGGAAAATCCCGGGTTTTGAAAGGCTAAAAGTTACCAGTTGGCTCTACCAATCCGCCCCTTGTTCCTTATAATACAATCGAATTGAAAAATCATGAGAAAGGGGTAGCAGCCTGTGGCGATGAGAATGCAAATGACCGGACAGATGCGTATGGAGCAGCGGATGAAGCTTGCTCCGCGCATGATCCAGTCCATGGAAGTTTTGCAGCTTCCGCTGCTGGCTCTGCAGGAAAAAATCGAAGCCGAATTGAACAGCAATCCGGTTCTGGAGCTGGCGGAAGACAGTTCCGAGACCGATACCGCCGTTGCGGAAACCAACAGTGTTGAACGGGTTGACCAGGCCGAGCTGGTGGTTCGGGAAGATTCGAATAATGTGGATGATTTTGAACGCCTGGACAGCCTTGGAGAGGATTTTTCCGAATACATCGAAAGCACCGCATCAATCCGTCCAACGCGCAGCAGCGGAGATCCTGACAAGAAAATGGAGGCCTTACAGAATACGGCGGCCGGCCAGCAATCCCTGCATGAATATCTGACCGATCAATGGCGTCTGGTCGAGGCCGAAGAACCGGTCAAAGCTGCTGGTCAAAAGATCATTGATTATATCGACGATAAGGGCTACCTGACTGTTCGGCTTGAGCAGTTGTGTATCGCCGATAAAAATGACTTCACCGTGGACTATCTGCAGCAGGCATTGCGATTGGTACAGGGGTTGGAACCGACCGGAATCGGGGCCCGTGATGTCCGTGAATGCCTCTTGATCCAGATGGCCCAATTCTCCGAAGATATGACCTTTGAAATGCATATGATTCTGCACCATTGGGACGATCTACTGGAAAACCGCCTGCCTCAGATTGCCCGGAAAATGAACTGTTCGCTGGATCAGGTCAACCATGCGATTGCGCGGATGAGCAAGCTGGATACATCACCCGGATTGCAGGTTGGTCGGCAGGACAATCACCCGATTACCGCCGATGTAATTGTGGAACCCAACGAGAGCGGAGACGGATATACGATATCGCTGGCCGACACACATGTGCCCAACCTTCGGGTTAACAAATTTTACTCTAAAATGGCTCGTGATCGCGGTATCGATGACAAAACACGTGATTTTCTCCAGCAGAACATTCGCTCGGCCCAGTGGTTCATGGATGCCATCGAACAGCGCAAACATACTTTGCTTAAAGTGGCTCAGGTGGTCGTGGACCACCAGCGAGAGTTTTTCGATAAAGGCCAGCTCTATTTAAAACCCCTGCCGATGGCGACGGTAGCTGATGCCGTCGGTGTCCATATTGCCACGGTGTCACGAGCCGTCGCCGGAAAGTATGTTCAGTGCTCACAGGGTGTCCTTCCCTTGCGGGGTTTCTTTACCGGGGGAACTGAAGATCAAAACGGCGAATCGAAAAGCTGGGATGCTATTCGCGCTAAACTCCAGCAGATTGTCGATGCCGAAGACAAGTCCGATCCCCTCAACGACGATCAGCTTCGTGACAAGCTGGCCGAAGCCGGCATGGGCAATATCGCCCGCCGCACCGTTGCCAAGTATCGCAAACTCATGAACATTCCCACGGCTCGGTTCCGCAAGAAATATTGAGAAGCAACGGTCATCAGAGCGGTTTGGTCAGACAGTTTCATTTCGTGCAGCAGTAGATAAACGCCGGCGGCAGATTGCGCCAAACGATACGGCTGGTCTTGACTGTGGAAAAAAGAGCTTGTATTTTTTTTCGAAATCGCTGTGAGGCGGGAAGGATCAGACTTTGAAGATACATGAAGCTGACGAAACGCCCCCCCGGTCGAAGGGCCTTCAGAGTGCCGTCGAGGATTCGATCCTGTAAGTCTTCCGAGAAGGAAGCCCAGGGCAGGCCTGAAACGATACTACAGGCGTGAATATGGTAATTCGCTGTAAGAATTTTCCCTGCATTCTCAACCGAATCGGTGATAATATGGGCTTCGGGAAATCGATGTCGCAAAATAGTACAGAGCCTGTCATTTTGTTCGATAGCATAGAATGACGACTTTGCGGCTTTTTGTTGCAGAATAACTTTTGTGAAAGATCCGGTTCCTGCACCGAATTCCACGATGACTTGTGCATTGGCGACATCAGCCTGAGAAACAATCTCCTCGGCAAGATGGCGGGAACTGGGCGCGATTGCTCCGATTGTACCGGGACGGCGAAGATATTCGGATAAAAATGTCCAAGATCGCCTTGAGGCCTTACTCCGCTTTTGTGAAAGACTTTGTTTTTCTTGTGTTGTCATATCAAAGTTCTTTGTTTGCTGGTTTTCTATGTCTCCGACGAAAACGCATACTCTAGACAGAAGACGTAAAAACTGCAAGAAAATCACATGATTTGACAAACTTCTTGCAAATTTTACGCTCCCTTCTTACAATTCGACGTATACAAAAAGATGTCAGGGGAGCTGGATTTTCCGGCTGAGATCCGCGAGTGCGGGACCCTTACTACCTGATCTGGGTAATACCGGCGAAGGGAGGCATTAAAAACGCCTTTTCGCACCGGATTAACCCGGTGCTTTTTTTTTGAGGAAGCCAATGACACCTGTCTTTTTCGAGTTGAAAAACGCGGTTGTTGGGATTGCGGGACTGGGCGGTCTCGGGTCCAATGTGGCCGTTGCGCTCACCCGTCTGGGACCGGGTCGCCTGATTCTGGCTGATTTTGACGGAGTCGAAGAAAGCAATCTCAATCGACAGCAATTCTTTCGAGACCAGGTGGGTATGCACAAGGTCGATGCCACTCTGGTCAACCTCCACCGGATTCAACCCGAGTTGGATATTGTCGGGCATAAAGTCCGCCTGGATCCGGATAATATCCCTCGGGTTTTTGAGGGGTGCGACGTGGTTGCCGAGTGCTTCGATCGCTCCGACCAGAAACAGATGCTCGTTGAGACCGTATTGACTCGAATGCCTGAGACGTTTATTGTTTCGGTCAGCGGATTGGCTGGCTATGGACGCAGCAATGATATCGTTACGCGGAGGATATCCAAACGGCATATCCTCGTCGGAGACGGTGAAAGCGCAACCGGACCGGGCGTTCCACTGACGGCCGCCCGTGTTGGGATCGCCGCTCACCATCAGGCGAACGCCATTATTGAAATTCTTATGAATGAATTCAACCAACCAAGGTTTTAGGAGAGATCATTGGCGACACTGCGAATCAATGGAACGGATCGGGAATTTCCCGAAGAGGCTTTGCCTGCGACGCTTTTAGATCTGCTGAATACCCTGCAGATTGACCAGGCAACCGTAGTGGCCGAAATTAACGGGGCTATTATTGAGCGAAAATATTTCGCCCAAACACCGATTCAGGAAGGGCAGTCACTTGAACTGGTGCGTTTCGTCGGAGGGGGCTAGTTTTGAAAGATATCTTGACGATTGCGGGACGGTCGTTCACCTCGCGGCTGTTCATCGGCACCGGTAAATACGCATCCAATCGAATCATGGCCGAATCGATCCGGGCTTCCGGTTCCGAGATGGTTACGGTGGCCTTGCGGCGCGTGGATATCGAGAACGAAAATGACGACATGCTCTGCTCTATCGACCGCCAGACTTGCCTGCTGCTGCCCAATACCTCCGGCGCCCGGGATGCCGCCGAGGCTATTCGTCTGGCCAGGCTGGCTCGTGCCGCCAGCGGGATTCACTGGGTCAAGCTGGAAGTTACGCCCGATCCTTATTATCTGCTGCCGGACGGTACCGAGACGCTCAAGGCCGCCGAACAGCTTATCGCCGACGGTTTTGTCGTTCTGCCCTACATCAACGCCGATCCGATTCTTGCTAAGAAGCTCCAGGATATCGGAACCGCGACGGTCATGCCGCTGGCCAGTCCCATCGGTTCCAACCAGGGCCTCAAAACCCGAGCGGCCATTGAAATCATCATCGAGCAGGCTGTCGTTCCTGTCGTCGTGGATGCGGGCCTGGGTTCGCCGTCCCATGCGGCTGAAGCGATGGAAATGGGTGCCGACGCGGTTCTGGTCAATACGGCTATCGCCACGGCTCAGGATCCGGTTACTATGGCTCGGGCGTTCAAGCTGGCCGTCGAGGCGGGCCGAATGGCTTTCAATGCAGGCCAGGCCGCCCGGCAGAAAACCGCCAGCGCCTCCAGTCCTTTGACCGGATTTCTGAGAAATGAATAGACTGCTGAAACATGGAATGATCAGACAGATTATCACCAAGAAATTGCTGGTATTGATAACCCTGTGTATCCTCCTTCTGCTTCATGGGCTTTGGCCTGGATCCTTGGATACTTTATCATGGTTTTTGATTTATTCATTTATCCTTTGGGGATCTCTACTCGTTGTCATGGCGGTTCGTTCCGCCATTTCTATTTTTCGTTATTATCGTACAGATCCTTCGCGAGCCAAGTTCATCTTTATCCGCTCCATATTAGCAGTGGGAATTTTATTGGGAACTTTTATTCTTGTATTGGATAATATTCCAGTTCGCGCGTCGTTTCTTATGTTTATCAAGTCTTTTGAGAGACGACTTCCCTTAGAATCCTCTGTGACAAACGGGCTCGACTCAAAAGAGCAATGGCGACAACAATACGTGGGAATATGGCACGTCGATGAACGCATGATAGACTCGCGAGGCGGAATATATTTCCGTATCGGTAAGAGCATGGATGGAATCAGTCCGGATCAGATGTCGTTTGGTTTTGTGTATCAGCCGAATAGGGAAGGATCTCCTTTTGGAAACGCAAAATATGAGTGTTATCGGATTACACGCAAATGGTATTTTTTTCATGCATCCGATGATTTTTAAAAAGACAATCGTTTGTAATAACTGTAATGAATAAGTTAACAACCATTTTAACCCAATATAATCTGGACCATCAAAATCGGTGGATGGATGATCTGAAGGCAATCACTCCAGATCAAGTGCAGGAACAACTAACTCGAACGCCGGGACGGTTTGATCTAAACAGATTGGCTGCTTTGGTCAGTCCGGCAGCTGTCGAATTTCTGGAAGTGATGGCCCAGCGGGCCCAGATCCTGACTATGCAGCGTTTCGGCAGGACCATACAGCTTTATGCTCCATTGTATGTGAGTAACTACTGCGTCAATCGCTGCCGTTATTGCGGCTTTAACTGCACGCATGATTTTGACAGGCGACGTCTGACGCTCGATGAGGCTGTTGCCGATGCAGAAATGATCGCTTCAGAGGGCTTTCGCCATATCCTGCTGGTTAGCGGTGAGGACCGGACAGGGGTGCCTCCGGAATATTTCTGCGAACTGACGGCTCGTCTGCGAGCCCGATTCAGCTCAATTTCGGTCGAGATCTATCCACTCACCCAAGAGGAATATGCCCGGCTTTTTGCCGCAGGGATTGACGGTGTGACACTGTATCAGGAGACCTATGACCGGGCGGTCTATACCGACTGGCATCAGGCCGGTCCCAAGAGCGATTATGATTACCGTCTGGACTCGCCCGACCGGTTCGCACAGGCCGACATGCGGCGAATCGGCCTCGGCGTCCTGCTCGGTCTGGCCGACTGGCGAGCTGAGACTCTTGCTCTGGGTCAACATGCCGCCTATCTGATGAAGCGGTATTGGCGGGCACAGGTTTCGTTTTCCTTTCCGCGCATTCGCCCGGCCTACGAGGTGCGCGATCAATTCGATCATCTGGTCGGCGATAAAGAGCTGGTGCAGATGATGCTGGCCCTTCGCCTGTGCTTTGCTGATGCGGGGATCGTCCTGAGCACGCGGGAAAGTGCCGCCCTGCGAGATCGGCTTGTGGGCATTTGCGTCACGCGGATCAGCGCCGGCTCCAAGACCAATCCCGGCGGCTATACGGGCAAGCACACCACCGAACAATTCACCATCGACGACACCCGCTCCCCGACACAGGTTGCCGCTATGATCCGCTCGGCCGGTCGCGAGGCCGTCTGGAAAGACTGGGACGCCGCTTTCACTGCATAACTTGTGAAGTTGGAAATTTCCAGGCGAATCAAATTACGCTAGGGATTTGCTAGGGCAACTCCTTTTTCGTGAAGATACGCCTTGAGTTCCGGGATGGGGATCATATTAAAGTGGAACACGGATGCTGCCAGAAGAACCGTCGCTCCGGCCTGGACCGCTTCGTAAAAATGCTCCAGTTTTCCCGCTCCGCCTGAGGCTACGATGGTTGCATTGGTCGCCTCGGCCATGGCACGGATCACCGGCAGATCATACCCCGTTTGTGCCCCGTCCCCGGCCTTGCTGGTCGGCAGAATCACCGGCACGCCGAAACCATCCACCTGT
>JAFGPC010000183.1 GCA_016926155.1 Sedimentisphaerales bacterium | reverse complement strand
CATCCCACGGCATGACTCCGTCGATGGCCTGAAATTCATGGGTATGGTTGTGATATCCGACCATCATTCCGTGGGGCTTGACCTTGGTGGCCAGTTCGTTGAATACCTCAGCGGTGTTTTTCCAGTCCTGAATGGTTTTATGTTTTTCCGGATCCAGCCAGGGAACAATTAAATATTTATTATCGAGGATTTTATTAAATTCGATGGTCCCGGCCAGGTTGTCTCCTTCCAGTGTGGTCATCTGAGTGTGTGTACCACAGCATTTCAGGCCGTTGTCATCGAGCATTTTTCGCAGATCTTTGGCAGAGTAGTCATAATAGCCAGCGAACTCAACACCTTCATAGCCCATCTTGGCCACTTTCTCAATCGTGCCGGGCAGGTCTTCTGCACAATCCTTACGGACCGAGTACAACTGCAAGCCGACGGGGATCTGTTTTTTTCCAAACATTTTTCCCATCTCCTGACAGCCGGAACCAGCCACACATAAGCCTGCAACGGAAGCCGAAGCGGCCAGAAACCGACGACGGGAAAAACTGTTCTGCTGGGTATTATTATTCATAATCCTTCACCTCATTTCCAAATCGTTCTTTCTTTCCTGGGTGCTTCCAATAGCACCAAACAGGTCTTAATTTAAAATTGTAGGGTAAGAGGAAGGCGGCGTCAAATTGAAAAGGGAACCTGCAACGGGTTTGCAGAAGATAGTCCGATCTGGTATAATCTGAATAATGTGAGATGGTCAATCGGAGCATCGATAGAAAGGGAAGGTTGTGAGCTCAGGTAGTCGTCGTGATTTTTTTAAAACATCGGTCCTGGCGAGTACAACCCTGGGTTTGAGCGGCACTCAACTCCTGGCCCAGACCTGTTGTTCAATAGTGCCTGGAGTGGAGGAACAAGCAGCAAAGCCCGAAGATGAAAAGCTTGGTTCCAAGATAAAACTTGGCCTGGTGACCTATCTGTGGGGACAGGATTGGGACCTTCCTACGCTAATTGCCAACTGTGAAAAGACCGGCTTTAAGGGATTGGAGCTTCGCGTCGATCATGCCCATAAGGTCAGCGCCAAACTGACGGCGGAAGAACGCAAGGCTGTTAAAAAACGGTTTGCCGACAGTTCTGTCAAATTTGTTGGAATGGGATGCAACTGGGATTTTCATCATACGGATCCGGAAAAAGTGAAGGCCAACGTCGAAGGGGCCAAGGCCGATGTGAAATTGAGCTTTGACTGCGGCGGTAGCGGTGTGAAGGTCAAACCCAATGCGTTACCCAAAGGTGTTCCGGTTGAAGAAACATGCGAACAAATCGGTAAGGCTCTCAATATACTGGGTCGATTCGCCACCGATTATAAACAGGAAATCCGGGTGGAAGTGCATGGCTCCGGTACCAGTGATTTACCGATGATGAAACAGATCTTCGATTATGTTATCGAGCCAAACGTAGGCATCTGCTGGAATTGTAACGAGCAAGACCTCAAGGAGCCCGGCCTGGAATACAACTTCAACCTGGTCAGGAAACGATTTGGGAAAACAGTACATGTCCGTGAACTCAACATTGGTGATTATCCCTATCAAAAGTTGATGGACCTGTTTGTAAAGATGAATTATAAGGGTTGGATTCTGCTGGAAGCACGTACCAAACCAAAAGATCGGATCGCAGCTCTAGTGGAACAGCGTCTGGTATTTGAGGAGATGATACGCAAAGGGCAGGCGAAATTGTAATCGAAAACTTTCTTTGGAAACTGAAAAGAAGGCCCGGAAGTAACTTTTCATTTCAGGATCCTCTCCTATCATCCCAAGGTTGACATCTCCGACCCCCGGTGTTATAAATTCCTATTCGTTTTGAACTTAAAGCGGCTTACTTGGGAATCCATGGTTTTTCAAAAGTCGGCAGCTCATTATGGAAGAGTGACCGAGTGGCTTAAGGTGGCGGTCTTGAAAACCGCTGTGGGGCAACCCACCGGGGGTTCGAATCCCTCCTCTTCCGGTGAAAAAGCATCGTTGCCAAATGAAGACAGCGGTGCTTCTTTGTGTTTAACGACTCACCTGATTCGTGACTTGCTTTTTGAAATTGAAAAATTCTATAGATTATTTGTTGTTCCTCACGCACCGAAATCCGTAAATGTCATATCCAAAACAGACGTCTACATATCCTGGATTTTCATTATAGCGATAGCCGGAGCGGCAATTTTGGTCACTGAATTTCCATGCTCCACCACGAACGACTTTGCTCTGGCCTTCTTCGGGCCCTCTGGGATTCTCCAAAGGAGATTTCTGATAGTAGTCCACCTGATAAAAATCGTTGCACCATTGCCATACATTGCCACACATATCATATAATCCCCAGGAATTGGGCTGTTTTTGACCCACGGGATGCGGGTGTCTGTCGGAATTTTTATCAAACCATGCATATTCGGTTAGTTTTGAAGCATCATTCCCGAAAAAATAGACTGTTTGGGTTCCAGCTCGGCATGCATATTCCCACTCTGCTTCGGTAGGAAGTCTGTATCCGTTCGAATCGAAGTTACATTGCCATGTTTTCAGGTCATAACAGGGTTCAAGCCCTTCAAGTATCGAACGCTGATTGCAGTACTTTACAGCGTCCGACCAGCGTATCTGCTCTACAGGATTCTGGATTCCTTTCCAGCGGGAAGGATTTTCTTTGCAGGCCTTTTGATACTGTTCTTGTGTCACCAGGTATTTATCGATATAAAACGAACTTAATGCGACTTCATGAGGTTGCGCATCCGGCTCATTCTTGTCTCCCATGATAAAGTGTCCAGCAGGAAGTAAAACCATCTCTATCCCGGATTTGGTCTCTAACACACCTGCAAGATCAGTTGAAACTTCTGGTTCCTCATTTGAACCCTTCCGCTCACAGCCTTGAAGTAGAGCTAAAACTGTAATCAGAACACATCCGGATAAAACACAGTACCTCATAACCGCCCTCTTATGTATGACCATATCGTACTCAACATTTCATGTTTAGTAATTTGCCCATATCTCATAGCCATCAGGATTTCTGAGACACTGTCGGCATCGATTTCTGATTTCTTGTGCCAATTCCACTGCGTTGGGCCATTCTACACAGCCATATCCCGCTTCCTGAAATAGTTTCCGGACGATCATATGATACTCCGCAAGAAGGCTATCTTGAGCCCCACCCATGTCTCTCCACTTTCCACAGAGATCCAGGCAGGCGGATAAATTCTCCGCAGATTTTCTGTGCACAAGAGCGCCGGTCTTTGATGCAAGTTCCTTTGCATATACGATAGATTTAATATTCCCTCGCTGTGCATCATAGTCCTGGGGTATTTGCAACGCTATTTGTTCCAACGGTTCAACAAATGGTTTCAACTCCACAGAAGAGCTTGCTGCTGAGCGTAGAAATTTGATCATGGTATCTGCAAAAACACGATATTCATCAATTCTTTCCATATGACGTTCGACAAAGTAGAGCATATCTGCAATGGCTTCGTCAATATATTCACTTCTGTCGTTCTCCTGACCCGCCTTAAAGACAATCTCTATTGCCTCTGTACATCCACAGGTACAGGCGCGGCGAATACCGACGCCTCCCCTTCTATGATGCGTGCGCAATGTTTGACCGGCAAGGTCAAATAAATCATCACAGGTTTTACGGCCCAGCGTAGCCTTCATAATGTCAACGGGAGTCGGGATAGAAACAGGGGTGTTGTTTCCTTCCAGGAAATAAATGATAGATTCGCCCTTCGGCGGCACCTTTTTACTCAGATGGTAGAATGCAATGTCTCCGTCGAACCAGACAGGATAAAGGTACATACCTGCTACTCCGCGCCATATCTGTCCTTTGAAGTCTCTGAATCCATAAGTGGTTTTCACCTCGCCCTCGTATAACTGAGTTATCCATTTGGCAGGAAAAGGCCTTTTCCAACTTATAGCAACTTCTCTCTCCAGAAAGGACGATGTCAGTTTTTCGCTATGCCAAATACCATCTGATTCCAATATCGCCATATAAAGACTCTGTCCTTCAGTTTCAAAATCAATAGACTCAATGAATCGTTCCTCTTGTTCTTTCCCACCTAATCTAAGCCCTATCCGCTGCCTCCCTTCCGGCCAGGTGATAACCAGTTGACTATTTTCTCCTTGCAGCAATCCCAAAAAAAGGTTCTCTGACGGCAGAGAGAGTACATTCATTGAAGGATACTGTTTGGGATCATATATCAGGTCATCGCCAATAAAACTGGGGACAATACCATACTCAATCTTACCTTGAAGATTGAATCTTTGTAGGTACTGAGATGGTTTTATTCCAATAATCCCGCTCCTGTCCAGAGAGAGGATATAGGATAAATTTTGATCATGGGCGTTAAAAAGGGATATCTTTAGTGTTGCTTCATCTCCTGTATTCTGCACGATTCCAACATGGACAACACCGGCTGGATTGATCTTCATCGGGAATGGAGAAAAGTCCACGATCTTCCTGTCTGGAGTCGCTTTTGAAAAGAAAGCCACACTTCTTTTTTTAGACTGAAAAAGGATGACCAGTCGGTCGCTCTCTATCACCGCATCACCCTCAAAAGTGTACTCTCTGCCATAGTACCCGGGATCTGAAGATGCCTTGGGTGGATCCGTTTCGAGCTTCAGGAGATTAATAGGCACTACTTTCCATCCTGTCTTTTTTCCTATATCGACCATGTCATCCAAGTACGAACAAGAGTCCCAGATCATGACATTGACGGATGGATTGCCTTGTACGGTTGATAATTCAAGGACAACCATCAGAAAAACAAGTAATGTCATTTTTTGCAGAAACAATTTAGCCTTCTTACGATTCCAACTTAATTTCATGGATCATGTTCCTTTGCGCGTTTTGATTACGATTAGAGATAATTGATTCTCCTGATGCTGAGAAGCAGTCATGAGAAAAGAACAAATGCTCCTTTGAATTAAGAGTTATTTGACTCTTTTTTATTGTACCACTGAATCATCGTGTTTCAAGGCCGTGCGGCAAAGGATATTTCTACAACGGATCATATTTTGATGTAATTACATATCATTATCATACTCAAGATAGTGTATATATAGCTTTCTTCCGCTTGCCGGAATCTTGTGACAATGCTCAACCGAAAGAGAGGAAAACCAAGGAATACAAAGAATGTCTGCGGGAAAGAACCATAGTATGTCTGCTTGACTATAGATTCTTACACAATAGGTTCTCAGATTACAGGCCCATAACTTCATTCCTTCTATAGATTGCAGGCGTTGTCAGTTATAATGTCGAAGGGTGAATCTTAAGAATAAGCATCTTCAACACAACTCAGTTATTGTAATTAAAGTCGGATAGGGATTTAGGATCGCCTGCTCAATGACTCGTATATCTACTTACGCCGAATACCACAAAGTTAGCCTTACTAATCCCCTAATTCATTTTACACTTTATCTACTGCCTATCTACCGAACATCCTGCGATAACAAAAATAAGAACTCTTTTAGAGATTCCTGAGCATACCAGCCTGGCTCATCTGAATAATTCACTGCAATCCGGTACTATGACCTGCCAGGTTTCAAAAACTACGATCACCGACCGCTGGTCTCCGGAGCACCTGCACCACGCCCCCCCCGTATCATCATCGGCCCGAGTTGCTGGGTTTGCTTCTCGATGAGGGTGACTAGACGTTTTGCAGTTTCTGTTGCTTTCTCCTTTTCAGCTAACTCTCGTATCTCCGTGAGTTCGCGCAGGGTTTCCATCTGTTCGGGAGTTGGTCTAGGTGGATTGAGCTTGTTAAGCTCTTCATTAATTGCGGTAAAAGTAGCCTGACGGGCCTCCCGTACCTTGGTGCGTTCTTCTCTGAATTTCGTTCTTTCTTCTTCTGACATATCCCGGAAATTCCTGCCCTGGGAAGTGGAATTGCTTTCTATACTGGCTTTGAGCTTTCCCAGTTGTTCTTCCACCTTCTTTATAGCCGCAAGCTGCTCTTCTTGGCTCAAGCGGGTTCTTCCGCTGAATCGCTGACGCATCTGAGCACGTTCTTCCTCGGACATGTTCTCGAATCGTGCACGCATTTGTTCCCGGAACTGTTGTCGCTCCTCCTCGGACATAATCTGAAACCTCTCCCTCATCTGGGCTCTCTGCTCGGCCGTCAAGTTTTGGGATCCACCCCCTCCTCGCCGAGCCGAAACTCCTTCATCCTGGGCGATTGCTGTCCAGGTAACTACCAGAATCCCCAGAATCACTCCCGTCAATAGTAGGTACTTCTTCATGACATGGCCCTCCAAAAGAATATGGTTTTACGCTTTAGGCCTATACCCCCGCCGGGCACTGGCCTGATACTCATTTTACTGTATCAAGACGCCAGCAACCAGCTTTTAATTGCATACATTACTTCAGATTTATTGAATCGGGCTTTCCAATCTTTGTCGAAACAACTTAACATCCATACATCTCATGACTCAAGTGTCATCTGCTGGATCTTCCGTTTCAAATCAGGTAGATTACTTCCTCAAAGAATCCTCTTGCGTGATATATCAAATAAAAGGAAAATATATACTATGAAAAGAATCAGCCGCAGAAAGTTCTTGAAAGACTCCGGGGCAATTGGAGGAAGTACGATATTGGCGAGTTCTCAGTCCATGATTTGGGCTGCAGGCACCAGAGATAAGATTCGGATTGGTATGATCGGCCCGGGAGGACACGGTTCTGGCCTATTAAAATCCTTTTCCTCTCAGAAAGATGTTGATGTCATTTATGTTTGTGATCCCGATACAATTCATGCGAATCGGGCTGCAAATATCGTTGAGGAGGCAGGCGGTAAGGTGCCCAAGACCGTGTCGGATTTGCGGCGGGTGCTTGATGACAAGCAGGTGGATGCCGTGATCATCGCCACCCCCGATCACTGGCATGCGGCGGCAACGATTCTTGCCTGTGAGGCAGGTAAACACGTCTATGTGGAAAAGCCCTGTTCGCACAATATCCGGGAGGGTCGCCTGATGGTGGAGGCCGCTGGTCGGCATGGGCGAGTGGTACAGGTGGGTACACAGAGCCGCAGCGCCGATCATGTTATCCGGGCGATGCAATTGCTCCATGAAGGCGCTATCGGAGAAGTTCTTGCTGCCAAGGCTTGGAACAGTCAACTGCGTCGGAATATCGGCAGGGCTAAGCCAACCGATCCACCGCCACATCTGGAGTATGACTTGTGGATTGGTCCTTCCCCAAAGGTTCCTTATCAAAGCAACCTGCTGCATTCGAGCTGGCGCTGGTTTCTTAATTTTGGAACAGGCGATATCGGAAACGACGGAGTCCATGATATTGACATTGCCCGTTGGGGCTTGGGCGTGGAAACCCATCCGAGCAAAATAGCCGCCGTCGGCGGGAAGTACTTCTTCGACGATGATCAACAGTTCCCGGACACATATTATGTCTCCTATGAATATGAGTTGTCAGGTGGGCGCAAGAAGCAGCTTATCTATGAACAGCGCATCTGGTCCCCCTATGTCCAGGAGGGATATGAGAATGGGAATGCATTCTACGGCACTCAGGGAATGATGATTCTAGGAAAACAGGAAGGCTGGCAATTATATGGTCCCCGCAACGAACTGCGTGACCGGATGAAAAGCAGGCTCAACAGTTCAATGCATCACCGCAATTTTTTGGATGCCATCAAGACGGGCGAGCGTCTTCATGCCAATATCGAAACCGGGCACCTCTCGGCAACCCTCGCTCATCTGGGTAATATCGCCGCTCGTGTCGGACGCATCCTGCACGTAGATCCAAAATCAGAACAAATTATGAATGACGTTGAGGCTAACCAACTCGTTCGTCGCCAGTATCGGAGTGGTCATTGGGCTATCCCCAAAGGAATATGAATCTGAAGAGACCGATAAGACGACGAGATTTTCTCGCAGGCGTCACGCTTGGCCTGACGGCTGTGTCGACTGGGAAACAAAACATAGCCGGCACAGCTACCGCCAAATATCGAGTGGCAATCATCGGAAACACGGGACGGGGAGGCTATGGCCATGGACTTGACATTGTTTGGAGTGACATTGAACAGACGGAAGTGGTTGCTGTGGCTGATCCTGATCCACAAGGCCTTACTGCCGCGACTCGACGGCTCAAGGCTCCTAAAGGATACTCTGATTATCGTAGAATGCTTGAAAAAGAACATCCGCACATCGTAAGTGTCGCCCCACGCTGGCTGGACGGCCATCGGGACATGGTTTTGGCCTGTGCTGAGGCAGGATGCCATATTTTCATGGAAAAACCCATATGTCAAAGTCTTGATCAAGCGGACGAAATGGTGGCGGTATTGGAGAAACGGAATTTAAAGCTGGCTATAGCTCACCAGACACGGTATAGCCCGGCACTAGCCCATGCAAAGAAGGCGATCCGGGAAGGATTGCTCGGAGATATCCTGGAACTTCGTGGCCGTGGTAAAGAGGACCGTCGGGGTGGGGGGGAAGATCTAATGGTGTTGGGAACCCACATTATGGATCTGATGCGGTTTTTCGCGGGTGATCCGCAATGGTGTTTCGCGCAGGTACGAAACGAGGGCCGCCCTGTTACGCAGGACGATGTGCGGGATGGGGCTGAAGGTATTGGCCCCCTTACCGGGGATGAGATTCATGCGATATACGGTTTTGACGGGAAAACAATGGGCTATTTCTCCACCCACAGAACACGCCACGGAGTCTCTCAACGATATGGTCTCCAGATTTATGGAAGCAAGGGAATCCTCACTACCACCACTGGTGCTGTGCCCGAAGTCTGGTTTACGGAGGATCCCACTTGGCAGCCTGGTCGTACGAAAAACACATGGAAACGGATATCAAGTGCCGGTATTGATAGGCCGGAGCCTCTCAGTGATTCTCATCACCAGTATGGCAACCGATTAATTGCTTTAGACTTGATTTATGCTATTGAATCAGATAGCCAACCGAAAGGAAGTGTGTATGATGGCCGTGCCGCCCTGGAGATGATCCTCGGAATATATGAGTCGCATCGATTGAATGCCCCCGTTCGATCTCCCCTTCAAAATCGTAAACATCCATTAAGCCTGTGGTCTTCGGAAAGTTCCAACGTATAATATTGAATCTGGGGCTTTCCTATAAAACATGTGCGCAGGCCATTGAATCCTAACCAACCACTTCAATGGCGAGTAAATCCTACCAGAACAAATTCCATCAATATTTATCAAATTGTTCTATCACAAATTATTTTTAAGTGCCTCACGGCAGAGATGAATGTGCTGGTTCTGCTCTTGTGAGCCATCGATTCCTTCAGCACCCAGTTTCCACGCATCGTTTGCCTCTATCGGTCTTCCGAGAGAATACAGGGCTTTACCACGCCAGTATTGAGCGCATGCTTCACACGGCTTGTCAGATCGACCCACGCCGATATTAGCCGGATACGTCAGAGCCGCTTCGAAATCCTTGAGTGCCCTCATATAATCACCGCTATCGAGTCGTTGTTTTCCACGGGCAATATGTGCCCGGTTAAAAAGGTCCCAGGTAATCGTCTGGCCTTCCCAATTCACGAAATAAGGCGTTCCTTCCAACAGATCGATCGCCTCGGTATGGCGTTCTTCATCAATATAGGCCTGTGCCAGCATGATGATTATATCTGCCCTGCGAACCTTCTCAAAAGGAGTGGATTTGAGTACTTTAATTGCTTCCGGGCGTTTTTTGTCTGCGATAAGAATATCAGCCAAATCTCGATAGAGGGTCTGGTCCTTCGGCCGTGCCAGGATAGCCTTGCGGTAAAAGTCAGCTGCCGCGGCAAGGTCCTCCTTAAATCCCCACATATACAGTCCCAGATTCCGCCATGTAATACTTTGCCCTGAATCCAGCCGAGCAGCCTCCCGCCAACACTCAAGGGCTTCATCCAGTCTTCCAAGATGGGCATAGAGATTTCCCAGATGAAGATGCGCACAGGCATCTCTAGGATTCTGTGTGATGGCATATTGAAAGACCGAAACTGCCTCCGGCCGTGAGGGGAAAACAAAATCCCGCCATATACCTGTCGCCTTCTTCAAAGTATCCTGCGCTGATGCATCGTCTTTACCTTGCCCATGAAAATACGCAATATAATACAGCAGCAGCGGATTTTGCTTCTCCACTGGAAGCGAATCGACACACACCACCTCAAGCAATAGAGCCGCTTCCTTATGCAGCCCCAAATCAGCGAAGACTAGGGCTGCTTCAATCATTTCAAAATTGACCTCGCCGACAAAATCCCGAATCTCTTTATCAAATGTTTTCATGTGCTTTTTACTTTGCAGGGCAACCAGCGCCCGCGGGATGATGTCCGTAGGATCCTGTTTGATTCGTCCCATTGCCTTTTCCGATATGGTTTTATCACCTGCGGCGTACAGGGCAATTAGTCGATGATTCTGCACGTTATCATCCTTCGGATTGACGGCTGTGGCCTGCTCGAAGGCCGTAACCGCCTTACTGTACTCACTGCATCGCATAAAAGCCCTCCCGGCCAGATCATATCCGAGCGATTCCGATCCAAAGCATCGCACAGCCCGATATCCACAGCGAACGGCATCGTCGGTCCGATCCAAATTTAAATGGCAAAGCCCCAGGAAATACCACGCCACTCCATCCGATGGATTGCGTTTGGTTGCCTCATGCAATTGAATGGCCGCCTGCCCATATAAGCCCGCCTCATAATCAAGAACAGCCAGGTTTCGCAGGGCCGGACAATAATTCTCATCCTTGGCAATCGCCTTTTCGTAATATCGCCTCGCACTAGTGCGGTCTGTGGCCAAATCGTATTTTTTTCCTTTGAGAAACAACTGTTCTACCGTAAGTTCCTCGTCGGCTTTATTCTCGAACGACGGACGGGGCGTCAGAGATGCCTTCGGGATCGGCAGAGGGGTTGTGAATTTGGCAAGAATCCGACCGTTCCTTGTGCGTATGTGTATTTCCATCGGCTCGGAATCACCATTGGGAACGCTCCAAAACACCACTTTGTCAGGAGAAAGATGCAGTGGTTGTTTCATAAGTGTTTTGCCGTGTTTTTTCGCCGTGCAAATCGCGTTAGAAAAAACTTTTGTGGCGATCATTCGAAGCTGTAAGTTTCCATCCTTGCAGAGTGTTTGAATCGCGACATCGCGGGTTGCATACTCAAAGCCATCTGCCAAGCCGTGTACCGGATACCACCACTCGTGCCATGATACTTCCTGCCGCGGCCAAAGCATCCCGTAATCCGACTGGGTCGGTAGAGGCCCGCTTTGCACCTCGATATACGGGCCATCGTCATCGGTAAGATTCTTCTGGCTCACTAAACCGAAGTCCCACGTGCCCCATGTCCATGCTTTCTTGCCCGAAAGCTCATAACGATCCGCTACCTGTACCACGCCCCGGTCAGTATCTACATCATAAGCTCCAAAGAAATCAAACGCACAATCCACCGCAAAAATAGAAGCCCACGTTTCATAATTCTTCAGCCACGACAGATCCCTGCCTTCATGCACAGGCCAGTTAAAAGATTCCGTGCCGTTATGATCAGTGCCCAGTGTCATCGGATAGATAAACCTCGTCCCTTCCCGACACGGAAAGGCTGTACAGTTCCAGAAGTAATACGGATTAATCGCATCGACCGGGTTCTCGATGCGGATCTCTTCGTCAAGGTACGCCCTGTCCGGATGTAGCGTCAGTCGAACCGTCCAGTGTGTCCGCAGACTTTGCTCAAGATTGCTCACCTGAAGCCATGCCGAACCGTCTGTATTTTTCCCAACCAATGCATCGACCGGCGAGAGAATCGTGACTGTATGGACCTGTGGCCCGGCATTCCATTCTACACCACCGCTTATAAAAGCGCCACGCATGGCGATCATACTAGGCTTGATTACATGATTGACGTGAAATACTTCCTCGCCGGTAGTCTTGTCGAGTACAGAATGCAACCGTCCGCCCAATTCCGGTAGACAGGTAATTTTAAGGTACTCATTCTCAAGATATAGCGCCTTGTAGATCCGATTCTCACAGGTACGAGAGAGATGATCCTGCATCGTATAAGGATAGACAATCGTTCCTTTGACTGTGGTAGACAGTTTTATCTGTCCTTCGAGCGCCCAGAACTTAGGATTGATATCCTCCTCCCAACCATACGTTGGTATCGTAATGGTTCCTTCCCACGCCTTGACATCAGCAAGTCCCCGTGGACACACAATAAGGACTGTATTGAATACCAGAAAGATAAACAACTGCAGTTTTAAGTTATCGATCATATTCGTACCCCTTTCAATATGCCAAGATATAAATATTCATAACTCCAAGGATATCCATTTGTCAAGACCGCATGCTACTGCTTTTCCTTGATTTGTTTTATTTTGAGTGTATAATTATTAAAGGTAAGTATAAAATCAGAATTTCTGTCAATATCAGTGAAAACCTCATAACGATTGCAGGAAAAGAGGTTATCTAGGAAAGAATTTATTATGCAAGCGATATTGATTACACAATTAAAAATTCAGAATAGATATGATTCTAAGCAATTATCCGCATGAATCCAGGAAAGGATCAACACATGGCAGACCGGAAGAACGAACGAGCGAAAGGCCCCGGCGTCTTTTTGAAGCGAAGAACATTTCTGAAGGCCGCGGCAGGCGCGGGGATGTTACCTTACTTCATTCAGGCCTCCGTGCTGGGGAAAGAGGGCAACACTGCAGCAAGTGACCGTATTGTCATGGCCGGAATCGGCATCGGCAACATGGGCAGCGGCGACCTGCGTGCATTTTTGGGTCGAAATGATGTACAGTACGTCGCCGTGTGTGACGTCAAAAAGGAGGTGCGCGACGGCTCTATGAATCGGGTGAATGAGAAGTATGGTAACCAGGACTGCAAAGTTTACAAGGACTTCCGTGAAATTATGGTCCGCGACGACATCGACGCTGTGCATTGCGCTACACCGGATCATTGGCATGCAATCATAGTGATCGAAACCTGCCGCAACGGAAAAGACATCTATTGCCAAAAGCCCGAGACCAAAACACTCCGCGAAGGCAAGCTGATGATTGACGCAGCCCGGCGTTATGGTCGGGTTGTCTCCGGCGGCAGCCAGCGTGTGCTTGAGGATTACAGGGGTACGGTCGATGCCTGCTGGAATGGAGACAAGGGCATCATCAAGTCGATCAACGTTAACGTGGGTCCGTTACCTATGGACTGCAACAAAAAAGGTGAGTCTGTTCCCGCCGGTTTTGATTGGGATATGTGGCTTGGTCCTGCTCCATGGGCGCCTTACCATCCCCACCGATGCAGTGGCAGTTACAGTATCGACGGAACAAGCTGGCGATCGTTCAAAGATTACTCCGGCGGTGGCATGACTGACTGGGGCGCTCATCATTTTGGCGGCGCGACTTTTGCCATAGATGTACGGGAACTGGAGCCGGAAGAAGTTATCTTTCATAACGAAAACGGTAGGAAGTATGCGACCTGTCGCTATCCGAACGGCAAGCTTCTCCACCACAATTTCCCAGGTCGAGGCAATCTGGATGTGAAAGGTACGAATGAAAAAGGCTCCTCCAAGCCTGTCCCCGGCTACGCCGGAACGGGCGGCATCTACGGTGATTTCATCGACTGTGTCAAGACACGTAAGAGGCCGTTCCGTGACATCGAATATGCAGTCCATACTGCAACAGTGTGCCATCTATTTCTCACTGCATATGAATTGGAACGGTCACTGAAATGGGACACAGCGAGCCAGCGGTTCATTAACGACGATGAAGCCAACCGCCTTGTCGACGTTGCCAGAAGAGAACCCTGGGTAATTTAAGAGAAGACAATAGTTTCAAAAAGGGACACTTTATTATGATAAACAAAAATATTTCAAAAATGACGCGGGCCGCCGGGATTGCTGCTACAACCGCTGCCGAAATAGACTCTGCTGCTGTAGATAAGGCATTCGAAACGCTCAAGACATATGACTGGGGTGTTGACCGTAACATCTTAAATCCTATCGACCAGGCGATCAACGCCACGCAGGATGAGCCAGCCGCACGCCATGTGCTGGAAAAGCGTCTGATGGATGCACTTACCGGCGGTATCTCAAGAGCGGCACAGGACTACGTGTGCCGCAAGCTGAGGACTGTGGGCACAGTCCAGTCCATCAAGGCCCTGGCGGCTCTTCTGCCAGCCGAGGAGACATCCCACATCGCGCGTTATGCTTTAGAACGTATTGAGGACGAGAAGGCGACCGAGGTGATGCGGGACGCGATGCCAAAAGTCAGTAACAAGCTCAAGCCGGGTATCATCGGTTCACTGGGTATACGTCGCGACAAGATGAGCATTAAGACCCTATCCAGGTTCCTCGGTGACTCTGATATCCAAGTCGCCCGGGCGGCCGCCTACTCTTTAGGCCTGATCGGCACATCGGATGCTGCCAGAGAATTGAGTAATTTCTCAAAGAATGTACCCGCCGGCATGCAGATACCGATAGCCGACGCCCGTCTGATCTGTGCCGAGCAGTTACTGGCTGACGGTAAAAAGTCCGAGGCAGTAGCCCTGTATAAAGGACTCAATGACGATGACCAACCTAAACATGTAAAGGTTGCCGCCATGAAAGGAATCCTGACCGCTGCGGCTAAGAAGTAAGACCGTGCAAGTAACCAACAGAAAAATCAAGAGTAAGCCTGTACCGACACAATGATAGTGGAGGCCTTTCAAAAAAGACAAAATCATGAAGATCAAGAACATACGACACGTAATATTGCGGTTGAGGCCAACTATATTTCATATCTCGAAGCTGAAATCCAGTGGATCTCCGCTACTTGACACAGAAAAGACACCCATGTTCTACCAACAGACTAACTTACTTTTTTTAGCCGCCCTCTTGTTTTCAGTCGGCTTCAGTCTTTTTCTGCCGGGTGAAGTGCGTGCTGATGATGAGGCCGTGGATATGATCGTCGAGTTAATCAGTGGCTCAGATACCGACATGCGCAACCTGGCGCTCCAACAGATTCGCGAGAAGGCACCGGGTGAGGATGCAACCATGCGTTTCGTCGAACTGTTGCCGAAACTTCCGTCGGATGTACAGGTCATGCTGATCGATGCGCTCGGTGAACGGGGCGATGCCACCGCACGCCCAGCGATCCTAAAACTGCTTAATAGCGATACCGAAGCCATTCGCGTCATGGCGACACGCGCTCTTTCCAGCTTGGCTGGCCCCTCTGATATTCGCGTACTGGCCAAAATGGCCGCAACAGGATCGAACTCAGAAAAGGAAGCCGCCAGATACAGTCTCCGACAGCTATGCGGCAAAGAGATGAACACCGCTATGATCGAGGCCCTGAAAAGTGCCGACACAAAGTCGAGAATCGAGCTGATTGCCGCGCTGAGTGACCGTAATGTAAAGGAGTCGTTGCCTGTGGTGCTCAAAAGCATGAATGATACCGATCTGGCGGTTAGGCTGGCAGTATTGGATGCGCTTCGTATTATGGCGGATGAAAATCATACTGCGTTGATCTTAGAACGCCTCAAATCGACCAACGACAATTCAGAACGCAAGCGGGCGGAACTCGCGCTACTGGCCACGTGCAGACGAGGACGAATGAAATGTACGGAAACTGTAATTGCCGGTTTTAATGAAGCCGATGTGGCGACACGCATTTCCTTAATGCATGCCCTCGCTTTCGCCGGTGGACCGGAAGCCTTGAACGAGATTGTCACCTGCTTAAAGGATGATGATGAGGGCGTTCGTGGTGAAGCAGTACGTGTCCTCGCCGGATGGCGAGATCCCGCCGCAATTCCTCACCTGAAGGAACTGGCCCGTAACGTCAAGAATTTGAGGAATCATGTTTTGGCGATTCGCGGCATAACCCGTTTGGCCAGTCCTGGAACGGATCATCCGGCTGACATTTCCATGCTTAGCGAGGCGATGGAGCTGGCCACACGCAAAGAAGAGAAAGTTCTGGTGTTGGGCACTCTCGGTACAATCCCAACACTGGAGTCACTGGCCCTCGTTGCCTCCTGCCTAGACCAGCCCGCGATCGCGGAAGACGCAGGTTTCGCCGCCGTGCTAATTGCGGAGAAGATTAGCGGAGGCAGCATAAACCAAGTACGGGCGGTGATGCAGAAGGTAACCAAAACTGTCCGGAGCAAAGAGACGCGGGATAGAGCGGAAAAAATACTGGAGGCATCTCAGCCGCAAGCATCCGCGTTGGATCCCTTCGGGATTATCATAACCGTTGTCAATATCCCCAAAGTCGTGATCCATGGGATCAACAGTAAATGGCAGCGATCACTACATAGTTAGCAACGAGCCCAAGTATTATAGCGAAAGTATAATCCGGCGAGAACAAATAAGAATCAAGTTTTATTCTTTCCCACTACCAAGATGAGCATTCTCTAAAAGAGCGAACAATGTTCATTGAATCCGGAGTACAGATTAATCCGGCTGAGGTATCTGACAGCACAGGTTGTAGCAGGCTGCCGTAAAGTTGTAATCCAAACTAGAAAGACGACAGCGATTTAATTAACAAGAATGGGATTGTATACCTTTAAGTCGAATAGGCATAAGGTTGTAGGTATCTCTTTCTTACCTCGTTTCCCGTGGCATAACTATTTCCTATGTATCA
The DNA here is from genome assembly GCA_016926155.1 of Sedimentisphaerales bacterium. GTDB lineage: Bacteria > Planctomycetota > Phycisphaerae > Sedimentisphaerales > Anaerohalosphaeraceae > JAFGGE01. The sequence continues at coordinate 47,847 of JAFGPC010000183.1, read as the reverse complement.
GGGCAAACTCCCAGATTGTCGGACCGTCGGTGGCATCGAGGATATTAAAGCGGACTTCATGGGCGGTTATCATTTCGAAATCGAAGATGCCTCTTTCACCGACCGTCTCACCCTCAAAGAAGGGCTTCCAAGAATCACCATCGCGTTTCTCCAATTGGAACCGTTGAATCCGATTGGGATAGGCCTCCTTGATTATGACGCGATTAAATGCAGTTGACCTTTCCAGATTAATCTGGAGCCAGGCTTGCTTAATACCGGAATCAGTCGCCCAACGGGTGTCCCCATCGTCATCCAAGGCCATGGCGGCGCTGTAGAGGGGTATGTTTTGATATACGTTGGAAGCGATGACCTTTTTGCCCGTAGCCAGCGACATCGATGGGACATGAATAGGGGGGATCGCTTCGGCGGATCCTTCTATCTCTACCACGACAACCGTGTCGAGAGAATCACGATCCTTCGGATCGACGGCAATCTCAACGGATTCGGCATCTTGCCTGCAAAGGGCCTTGCCGCCATTAAGCAGCCGTGATCCGGTGATTTTACACGGTAAAGGCGGCAGGCGGATAGTCGTGTCCGACCAATCGAGGATGTGCAGATAGATCCGGTTTCCGCGGTACGTGGAGGCACCCCATGGCCCTGGCTTGTATGGCCCGCCGCGCGAGGAGTAGATGCTTTCTCCATTACAATCAAGCCAGCGGCCGATCCCCTGAAGAACCTCTACCTGCCGAGGTTCAATCTCGCCGGTGGGCATGGGTCCAACATTGAGAAGCAGATTGCCGTCACCACCGACGCAGCGAATGAGAATCTCAATACACTCCTCTAGGGATTTGATACTGTCATTGGGTTTCCATGCCCACTGTGTGCCAAGGGTCATGCAGGTTTCCCATGGCTTCTGGTTATCAAACTGGCCGATGCTCTGTTCCGGCGTATAGTAGTCGGCATTGGTATTCAGGATCTTACGGTCACTGTCTCCAGGACCCAGATCCAGGCGATTGTTAATGATGATCCTCGGCTGCAATTCCCTTACGAGACCATAGGTTGTCGCTTGGCCGTATAATGGTTCACACCCATCCCAGTCAAACCATAGCAGATCAATCTTTCCATAATCCGAGAGAAGTTCGTGCAGGTGCTGTTGCATCCGAGTTATATAGAAAGCGTTGCCGGCCGTACGGAAGTCGGGATCCCTCCAATCCATAGGTGAGTAATACCAGCCGATGCGCAATCCCTCCTTTCGGGCTGCCTGTGATAGTTCGGCGCAGATGTCTCTGCCGAAGGGAGTACCGGCCATGCTGTAATCCGAGACCTTCGTGTGCCACAGACAGAAGCCATCGCAATGCTTGGCCGTAAGGACTATGTATTTCATACCTGCGGATTTGGCGATACCGGCCCATCGGACGGTATCGAGCTTCGTTGGGTTGAATTCCTTATATAAGTTATCATAGGTTTCGACGGGTGTAATCCCCTTATTGGGACAGGCGGGATTGGAATTGGCCCGTGACCAGCTTATTTCTAATCCTGTCAGGCTCACCGGTCCCCAATGAATAAACATGCCGAAGCGGGCTTCCCGCCACCAAGTTATATAGGTCTTACGCTGGCCCTGTGTCTCTTCTTGTCTGGAAGCAGTTGGATACCTGGGAGCGGCATCCGTAGCAGCAATGATGAGCAGAAAAATCACGAATAAAACCACAAGTCCGACAGGCGTGTCTATTTGTAGTTGGATCTTTTTGATCATGATCAGCCTCCATGAAAGAATCCAATTAGTGTTCCCACCAATTACAACCGGCGAAACAATTATCCTGCCTTATACAATATATTTATTCATTGCTCTTGTACTAAGCGGGTTCAGATAAGTCTTTATATGTTTTCACTCTACAGCGAATGCCACCGAAAGGGCTATTTGGGCCCGATACAGGCCCTTCCGAAGCGTAGACGCTCAAGGAACTTATGTAAAACCGCTTAGTTTAGTTCCATAATCTCGATGTTGCGAAAATAGACAATAGATCCATGTCCCAAAAATCCGATATGTCCTTTCTTGTTCATCAGGCCGGGATGGCTTTTTGGATCATGCATAATACCCGGTTTATATTCCTTTACTGCTTGTTCTATGTCGGCGTCCACAATGACCGTACCGTTGAGAATCACTTTGATCTTTGGACCCTTCGCGATCACTTCCTGATGGTTCCACTCGCCTACAGGCCTCAAAAACCCCTGCTTGGCAGGTACAATCCCATAAATAGAACCATGATACTGATACGGATGCAGCTTCGTATAATCGCTTCCCGTATTATCCAGGATCTGCAATTCCATTCCATAATAAGCAGCGTCCTTGTTCAGTTCAGCTCGAATCCCTAGTCCGTTATTAGCGTTGGTTGTCAACTTAAAATCGAACTTGAAATGAAAGTCACTGTATTGTTTTTCCAGATATAGATTTCCTCCTGGCTTACATACAATCATACCATCTTCGACCTTATATCCTTTCGTATCCCCGATCCAGCCGATCAGATTTTTACCATTGAACATACTTGTAAAATTATTTGGCCTTGGGATTTCACGAAGGGAAATATTGCGAAAACCCAGTGGATGCCCGTGGCATTGCAGTTCGATTTGCTCGAGTGGAAAGATCGGCCTATTACGATCCCAGTAATTTTCCAGCGTAACATTATCCACGATCAGTATATCATTAAGTTTAACAGTAACCTTCTCGCCAACCATCTTGATATAGAAGGCATTCCACGTTCCGACAGGATTGTCCGCAATACAAGTCGGTTTGCTGGGATTTTTCTGATTGTTATACAATCCTCCTGAACCGATCTTCCAGTATGCCGGATCCCAAATCTGAACCTGCGGTGAGCCACGGAGATACAGACCGCTGTCACCGTTTGCTGTAAGCAGCTTCCAGTCCGCATACATCTCGAAATCTCCATACCGTCGCTCCGTGGCAAGACTTGATCCTTCCCCATCGAAAACCAATACTCCATCCTCTACAAACCAATGGTCCCGCATATATTTGTCTGCCTCCTCTTGCAGTTTAACAAGCTTCTCCTGGCTCAATTCAGCCCGTTTGATCGGATTATCATAAGGTCCCTTTAACAGGCCTTTCCATCCTGTCAAATCCCTTCCATTAAACAACGAAACGAATCCCTCCGGTGCTTGTGGTTCCCCTTGCGCCGCTGCACTCGATGGTTTCTCCACGCGACCGGCTCCCCCCGCGTAAACTTTACACTCTACAATATGTACTGCCTCGTTTGCACTGTTTTTGAGGATATTAACACGCACATAACGAGCATTTGTAGGTTCGAAATTGTGTACTACGCCTGTCGCCGTTGCTGCGGTTGTATTCTCGCTCTGATCGATAACCTTCTTCCAGTTTTTACCATCCTCTGAAAGTTCGATGTCGTACTGATAGTACCTGCCATCCCAGTAGAAATAAATATGCACAGTATCCACCTTGACGGTCTGCTCCAGATCGATCTGAAACCACGAAGGCCATCTGTCTCCCCAGTAAGAATTTCCTTTATTGGATACTTCCCCATCTACGGCGAACTCCGGCTTCTGATTCCCCTGTGATCTGCATGAGATACTCACCGGCTTACCAAGAGCAAGATTCGAACTCTCGGCTTTAGGCATATTTTTTAGATGATCCTCAATCCTTTTTCGAACCTCCATATCAACGATTTTGGGAGTGGCTCTTTTCAGAATCAGCGATATCGTCCTGCCGACTAAACCTTTATCCTCGCTGTTCTGGGGACAGGCGATCTTGACGACTGCAAGTGCCGCTTCCTGGTTTAGTTCCTTGTCTTCCAGAAGGATTGTTGCATACATAAGTGCATCCAGATCACGAACCGATCCCAAACCAGCGAGTATGGTCCGCTTCTCGTCGATTCTCTTGGCATTGTCCATTGCTCTTCGAAGCGCAGATACCTTCATTGCTGCAGGCCAGTCAGTCTGTGTAATCAATCTTACCGATCTCCGAGTTGCCAGAACCTGATATGCCAGCAAATCACTTTCGGCTTGTATTTTTAAAATTTCCTCGACAGCCTCTGCATCCTGCCATTCACAGATTGTGCGGACAGCTGTATCCCTCTTGTCGACATTGTCGCTTTTCTTCAAAGCAACAACCGCCGTAAGAGCCTGTTGGCCTCCGATCTTCGACAGCGCCTTAAACGCTCCCGTTCGGATTATTGGATCTTCTGACTCTATCTGCTTCAAGATTACATTTATGTGTTTTTCCACCCGCCGTTGAGCGAGAACTTCGATAAGAGCGACTCTGGCAATCGTATCCATGTCAGGCAAAGAATCGGCGATTTTATCCATCACCTTTTTCCCTTCGATTCGCAGAAGGGCGTTCTTGATATGTTTGATGTCGCTTGGATACTCTGTCTTTTGTAGAATCTTTAGAAGATCGTCAACTACTTCATCCTGTCCTAAGATCACAGCCGCATCAATCGCGGTCATTCTTACTGCTTCCTCTTTGTCTCGAATACCTGCCATGATTCCTGAAAGGGCCGTTGTATCACCCCGTTTTGCCAGCGTCGTCAAAAGCTTAAGCTTCGTGTCGAGTGGTGCCGTTTCCAATCGCTCCAGAAGTTTCCTTGTCACCGATGTTCCCGGTATATTTTCAACCAGTTCCATGGCCCTTGCCTGCATGGCCGGATCCGGATTTTCCATAGCCTCAAATACCTCGTCCATTGCATTCTCGCCTGCAGCCTCAACCAGGATGCTTAGGGCCGAACACCGTATATTTCCCTGATCGGAACCTGTCCGCCTTTCTAAAATATTTCGACATATTTTTGTGCTTTGCCTGTTGCAGCCATCCTCGACAAGCCGCTTCGCAAACAGCAGATAGTAAGAATCCGCCTTGGTCTTTTCATATCCACTCTCTGTGTTCATGGCGTCTGCCAAATACATACCTGTTGATGGCTCGGCGATATTTGCCAGTGCCCAAAGAGTTGCCAGTCGTAAGTCCCTGTCTTCAGTATTTAGGTATTTAACGATATCGTTAGCCGCCGGTTTGTGTTTCAAAGAACCTAAACCGCGAATGATCGCGATACTGTTTTTTCCCTTTACAGAGTCCAGTACATCAACCAGTTCTCTTGCAGCCTCTTTGCCCCCGATCCGTACAATTGCTCGACTTGCCGGTTCACAAAGGCCCTCTTCTTTCAGGTATTTCCCGAGCGGTTTTACCGCCTCAGCTTTACCGATCAGTTGAATCTGGCTGATTAGAAACGCCTTTACTTCTTTGTTTTTATGGCGATCTAACGACTTGATCAGGCTTTCAGAATAAGTCTTCCTTTCCGACTCGTTTCTCTCTGGCGTACCGACATAAAATGTTATGGCACTAATTGCCTGACGCACTTTTGAATCATCAGTTGTTCCTGGGGGTACGAGTTTGTCACAAATCTCATCAATTCCATTTGGACCTAGTTTAATTAAATCTCCTGCCAGTGTTTTCTCTTGTTTAAAACTCTGAGCCGGAAATTTATCGATAAGAGAATCAACTTTGGCTGTTAAACTCTTTGGACTGATGAATATCAGTGTTAGAAATCCTATTATAAGGCTTGTTGATTTTCGTGAGTTGCTCATCATACTTGTCTCCGAAAATATTTTTCATGACCACTTTGGTCGTTCTAGATGCACCATGGACTCCGCATGGGTTGATCAATCAGGCGGTTAGCTTGTTCATCGTTAATAAATAATTGCCGAACAGGATCGAAACGCAGAGGCCTTCCAACACGGACCGCAATTTTCCCAAGGTTCACGATTGTACACGAGCGATGCCCATTTGCTTCATTCAACGCAAACTTCTTACGATTCCTCACAGCATTTTCGAAATCAGTAACTTGGGGCTCCGGATCAGGACATTCTGCCAGTTTGTCTTGCAGGTTCGGTATATCTGATCTCATTCTTGGCCATACTTTGCCGTCCGGACCTTCCAGAAAAGGAGCGTCTTTGTCTCTGTTTTCGCCATCCAGAATAATCTCGCAACCGTCGGCATACTTCATTCGAATCCACCGCCACGAACCACACGCATCCGGATCCTGCTGTGGGGCATCCGCTTCAATTTCGACAGGGCTCGTATCGTCCTTGTTGAGCAGGTACTGCACCGGATCCAGATAGTGCATTCCCATGTCGCCCAATCCGCCGCCGTCATAATCCCAGTAACCTCGAAATGTTCCATGCGTCCTATGCGGATGATAAGGTTTGTATGGTGCAGGACCCAGCCACATATCGTAATCCAGATGAGCCGGCACCGGTTGCGGAATCAGATTTGTCTTTCCACTCCACTGGAATTTCCAGTTAAATCCCGTCGAAGCACTGATTGTTGCCTTCAATGGCCATCCCAGCATTCCGCTATTGACAAGCTTTTTGATCGGTTTAACGGAAGTGCCGAAGCCGTAAAAACCGCTGCTGAACCGAAACCATGTATTGATCCGAAAAATTCTACCATTACGTTGTACCGCCTCGATGACCTTCTTGCCCTCACCGATCGTACGGGTCATTGGTTTTTCGCACCATATATCTTTCCCCGCTTCCGCTGCCGCGATAGAAATTAGTGCATGCCAGTGTGGTGGAGTTGGTACATGAATGATATCGATGTCTTTTCTCTCCAGCACCTCACGAAAATCTTTATACCCCTTTACATCGGATCCAACCTTCTGGAGGGTATTTTTCAAATGGATCTCGTCGACATCGCAGATCGCCAGCAGCTTCGAACCGCCATAATCCAGATGTCCCTGTCCCATACCGCCGACGCCTATAACGGCCTTAGTAAGTCCGTCACTTGGGGACTCGTACATGGAGCCGCCCAGCACTTTTCTGGGGACAATCGAAAATGCTCCGACCGTTGCAGACACCTCTGCAGCTTTGTGGAAAAAATCCCGCCGACTGATGTGTTTCGCTTCCATGTTGACTCCTGGTAAAAAAGTTACCTGTGATTTTATGTTTCAATGTTGTAATAATACAATGAGGACCTTATATAGTTGATAAATATATCAAAAACATATTGAACTGTCAAGGTCTTTTGTTTTCAAACCAAGGAAACGATAAAGTATCATCAGTCATTTAATTTATGAGAGGATCTATCTCTGTGATGCCGAAGGGAGAAGGCTAGATTAACGTCCTCATGAAGACCCACTGGAACTGGTATCGAAAAATGAGTCCTATGCAGAATACTGTGGTTCTGAAGTGAATGTGTCAAAAAGGCAAACCATCACTGCGTCGGCAGCTGCTGCTTTTATTTTCTGTTCTAGGATTGTGATCAAGAACAAGATGTTGTCTTGGAACTTAAAACAGTATAAGATCGTAGTGAGAAACAACCTTGGATCTTCGATCGATATTAGGAGATCGCAGGAATGGAGATAATCGGATATGTATAGAATGATACATTTTAACACGCCAAAATGAGTAAGGGGAACTGTTTTGAGAAGGGATCTATTATTTCTTTGGATCTTTGCCATATCATTTCAGGTATATGTTAATGCACAAATTGGTGTTTCCAGCATAAATGGTTGTCAAGAGAGATTTAAGGTTTGGCCACTCAAACTGAGTCATGTAAGACTCCTTGGTGGCCTCCTAAAGCAGATCCAGTACCGGGATGCAGAGGACTTGCTTAAGCTCGAGCCTAAAGCCGAACCGTACGGTGGCTGGGATAGTACAGGAAAAAATCTTACTGACCACATTGCGGATCATTGCCTGTCCGCTTTAAGTTTTATATGGGCGACAACCGGTGACGAGAGATCAAAAAACGGACCGACTACCTCTTCCGGAAATTTGCAAGGGCACAGGACAAGTTCAGAGATGGTTAAGAGTTAGAAATGATGGTTAAGGAAATTTTCCATGAAACGGGTACGTTTTCTATTACAAACATGTGTCAGTATATCCATATTTTTTTTAAGTACATCATATGCCGAACCGGATACAACTGAACAGGTTGATTCCCCCGTAAACCTTGCCCTTATTGCCACACCATCGGCCTCACGGGTTTCCGGAGATACATCACTCGCATCTCTTCATGACGGTTATGCCCCGGAGACCTCCCATGTCCGCGGCCGGGGATCGTACGGCAACTGGCCTGCCCGAGGAACGCAATGGGTTCAGTATGATTGGAGCAAGCCCATAAGTACGAACAAGATCGACGTATACTGGTGGGATGACCGACGCGGCGTTCATCTTCCAGCAGCGTGCCGATTACTGTACTGGGATGGTGAGACCTTCCAACCGGTGAAGAATGGGTTGGGCCTCGGGGTGGAAAAAGATCGCTATAATACAACTACATTTGACGAAGTTCGCACGACCAAACTGAGACTCGAAATTGATTCTGATGGGCAATATTCGACAGGACTATTGGAGTGGAAAGTATATGATTCGGGCAATTCACCGGAATTTCCACCTCTTGTTGATGCGGGAGTAAATCGCATAGTCGTCCTGGGAGGTAGAACCTGGTTGAATGGAGCGGTAAAGACCCTGCAGACCAAAGACATACCGATTATCTGGAGCAAACTATCCGGTCCAGGAAAGGTTGTCTTCGAGGACGCCAATGTGCAGGAAACGACAGCAAAGTTCACCGAAATCGGTGAATATATTGTTAAGCTAACGGCAGGCAGAGGACAATTGAGTGCTTCCTCCACTGTGACCGTGAAGGTAAGTGCACCGCCGCCAGCGATGCACCTTGATCTGATCGACACCCGGCACTATACGATCAGTAGTCCTTTGTGGAGTAAGAGAGCCAAGGCGCTGATCGTCAACTGGATCCCGCACTGCATAGAGAAGATATCAGATCCAGACCTAAGAGAGGGAGGTATTAATAATTTCATAGACGCGGCGAACAAACTCGCTGGCAGAGAACATGGTCGTCACAGGGGGTATGTATTCTCCAATGCATGGGTGTATAACACGATTGAGTCAATATGTGTCGCTCTTATGATTGAACCGCAAAATGATAAGGAGATCATAAAGGCGCAGAGGGACATGAGGGAGACATTGGAAGACTGGATTCCCAAAATACTGGCAGCGCAGGAATCCGATGGGTACCTGCAGACAGCCTTTACTCTGAGTGACCGTGAACACTGGTCCCCAAGACATAGGGCCGACCACGAAGGATATGTGGCAGGATATTTCCTGGAATGCGCAATCAGTCATTATCTTTTAACGGAGGGAAACGATAAAAGACTTTATAACGCAGCTAAAAAACTCGCTGATTGCTGGTACGACAACATCGGTCCAGCACCCAAAAAGGAATGGTTCGATGGCCACCAGGAGATGGAAATCGCGCTTGTGCGTTTCGGGAGATTTGTGAACGACATAGAAGGAAAAGGCACAGGGAACAAGTATATCGAACTAGCCAAATTTCTATTGGACTGTCGCAAGGAGGGCCAAGAGTATGACCAGAGCCATATGCCTGTTATTGAGCAGTATGAAGCTGTAGGTCATGCCGTTCGCGCAGCCTATTCATATGCAGGGATGGCTGATGTTGCCATGGAAACAGGTGATATCGATTACCAGAGTGCCGTCATGTCGCTATGGGATAATATTGTTAATCGGAAATACTATGTTACCGGGGGTATAGGAAGTGGAGAGACCTCGGAGGGATTTGGTCCGGACTACTCCTTACGTCATAACGCCTACTGTGAATCCTGTTCCAGTTGCGGAGAGATCTTCTTTCAGCACAAGCTCAACATGACATATCATGACGCCCAATATGCAGACCTGTATGAAGAAACACTCTATAATGCGCTTTTAGGATCGATCGATCTGGAGGGAAAGAATTTCTACTACCAGAATCCGCTGGACTCCCGAGGAGATCGCTACGACTGGCACGGCTGCCCCTGCTGTGTAGGCAACATTCCAAGGATCCTTCTCATGCTGCCGACATGGACATATGTCAAAAGCGATGACGGTATTTATGTAAACCTTTTTATTGGAAGCAGTGTAGACATCGAGGATGTCTCCGGTACTGACATAGAGATAGTCCAAACGACAGACTATCCATGGAGCGGTAATGTTGAAATGACGGTTAATCCCAAAGCAGAAAGAAATTTCACAGTCTATATTCGCCTGCCGAACCGTAGCGTCAGCGAACTTTATCAAGCTTCCCCTTCTGCAAATGGTATTGTTTCAATCTCCATAAACGGGCTTGTGATCTCTCCTCCCGTCCGAAACGGCTATGCCGTCATAAACCGTATGTGGAAAACCGGGGATAAGGTTACTCTTTTACTACCCATGAAGATTCAGAGAATTAAAGGTATCGACAAGATTGATGCCACAAAGGGGCAAGTAGCCCTACGTTACGGACCATTGATCTACAATGTCGAGAGAATAGACCAGAACCTTGATAATATCCTGCAGCCTGACGCCCCCCTGACAATCGAATGGAAGCCCGATATGCTTGACGGTGTAATGGTGATCAAAGGAAAATGGGCCGATGGTTCCGAACTGACGGCAATCCCCAATTATGCAAGGAACAACCGTACTATTGCGAACAAGAGTAATCGTCGCAACCGTGGCCCCCTTTCATCTGTCTGGATAAAGGACCAGTAATCCATTTTCAAGAAAGGTTTTGTCATGAAATCCAGGCACTATTACATGGCCGCGTTTGTACTGATTGCAAGCGTCAACTATACACTTCTTTTTGGTCATCCGGGCATAAGTATGGAATACCCTGCCGTAATTGCGCCGCCTGCTTCTTTCTTTGAGAAGGTTCGTGAACAAGATAGACAGGAAGCACATCGCTTCTACAGCAAATACGTCAACATTCATGGCATCCCGGTTGTCGCTTCGCAGGAAGTGGCAGATTTGGCATTACAGCGCACCTATGAAATTGTAACTCATATGCTTGCCGGCCGTCCTGATATCCTCAAGGCGCTCGTCGATCGCGGCATGTATCTTGTCATTATAGGAGCTGATCAGGTCTATACGGATCTTCCGGAAAACAGGAATGCACGCAATCCGGAGTATCTCAATGAGCGGGTACGAGGCACGGGCGGCTTCCCGACCAGCTTTGGGGAGGAAAACCTATTGAGCCTCCCCATAGACCGTTATGACGACGAAAGCATTGCAGTGCATGAATTTTGCCACACCATCGATAGTACGCTGAGAAGAATCGACTCGACGTGGATGGACCGGAAAAATGACGTATATCAAAAGGCGGTAAAGAAAGGCTTATATAAAGATACATACGTGATTGGTAATTCGGCTGAGTATTGGGCTGAAATCGCACAGGCATATTTCGACTGTAATCGCGTGAACAATTGGAATCACGGTCCCATCGGCCGACGTGAACAGCTCAAGATGTACGATCCGGAAGGTTACGAACTGGTCAGAAGCACCTTTAACCTCAGCCCTGAGCAGGACTGGCGATACCAATGGCTGCAAACCCTGCCCATGGTTGACAAAGCGCCCTCCAAGTTCAATATCGATACCTACTATACAAAGTTCACCTGGGCACGCGAATTCATTGTCATCGGAAGAGATACTGACGACGAAGCCCTGCTCAAGGCCAATGATACGATCCGCAAAATGTTTGCCTATCGTCATGACATTCTCAAGGCTCTTATTGCTGACGGGCTCAAACTGGTAGTCCTGGGTCCCTCTGAAAGTCTGGCTGATCTTCCTGAATATAAGAAAGTCTCTAGTGAGGACTTGGATCATACGGCACGGTTTATGGATTACTCTCCTAAGGTCAAACTTCTTGTCGTAAGCCAAGAGAATGTGTTGGGTAGCTTCAATGATGCTTCTGCCACCGAATGTCAGGTCATTCGTGTTTGTGCGAGGGCTCTCTATTTCGTGACTGGCCTGCGTCCAGTCGACCCAGACTGGGACAAGAGGGGGCGAAATGTGCAGCAATACGAACTGCGTATCCAGCGCATGGATGTACGTTTCGATCATAAGCTGAAGGCGGCCTATGACAGTGCGATGAGTAAAGGCCTTTGGAAAGGGACCGCCGCCCTTCACGACCGCGTGGAATACTGGACGGCAGGCGTGCTGGCTTACTTCGACGCAACCGGTCAGGGCGTATGCCCCAATGATGCCGCTCATCCGATTACAACACGTGAAATCCTTGAAAAATATGATCCGGATCTCTTTGCACTCGTAGATGAGGTCATGGGCTATAGTGGCAAGGTTGACTGGCGTCGTGGAAAATGACGATATTAATTCATTATATCGAGGGTGAGTTATGAAATCAACATTGGATAAAGCGATGATATCCCTGGTCGCGGTGGTATTTATTCTATCCACAGGACGATGCAATCCAATTTGGAATCGGGCGTTTATTGGAGGCACAGAAGGCTCCATTCAAACGGTCTGGTCCATAGTAAATGACGAAAAGGAAGACGACGCTGTCCTGGACACCAATATGGCAATTTCACCACAGCAGCGACGTGGATTTCGCCGTTCTGACAATCGCGTGTATAAGGCAGGTATCACGCCACACTGGTTTGCGGACAATATGCACTTCTGGTATCGTAACGATCTGCGGGCAGGATTGCGAGAGTTTATCCTTATTGATGCTGTGAAAGGAGTACGGAAACCTGCCTTTGACCACGAGCGACTGGCGAATGCGCTGAAAAGTGCCGGCATGACAGACGTCCACTGGAACCGGTTGCCGATTCAAGACCTTGCATTCCGACTTGCAGACAATACGCTCTATTTCCGAATTGGAGAAAACAGTTGGCAATGCGATCTTGAGATATATAAACTGCAGAAACTCGACGTGCCTTTTCCCAGCGAGGTGCCTTCAGCCATTTCAATTGACATTGCACCCCGGGCAAGCACGAGAACGGGGGCGGAAACATCATTGACCTTTGTAAATCGTACTTCAGGTGAAGTTGAACTATTCTGGCTTGACGCTGCCGGCGGCAAGCACAGTTACGGCAAACTGGAACCCGGCGAAGAACGTCAACAACACACTTATGCCGGTCATGTTTGGCGGATTGTCGACAGCAAAGGCGCAATACTTTCAATGTCGCAGGCCGAGGACTATCCAACTCGCGTGGAGATCACGGAATCCAAAGGAACGGACGCATTAAGACGCATGGAAGGAAGACAGCGTAACCGACCACGTTCTGAATCTTCCGGTGGGAGATGGAAGGCTTTCGTCCGGGATGGAAACGTGTTTATACGTTCAAACGATAATACCATTGAGATCCAATTGAGTCATGATGGCGATTCCCATCAAAGCTATGGGATGCTGGAATGGGCACCCGATTTAAAGACCTTGGTGGCCTTTCGTATCGAACCGGGGGATCAAAAAGAAGTGCACTTGATTGAATCCTCACCGAAAGGGGGCGGTCGAGCTGTCTTGCACTCGCGATCCTATGACTTGCCGGGTGATACTTTTACTGCCTATGAACTGAATCTCTTCAATGTGGGGCAAAAAACACAACTCAAACCTGATATGGATAGGATCGACTTCGGCCGTCCTCGCTTGCGATGGAATACTGACGGACACCGTTTCACGTATGAAAAAATAGATCGTGGTCATCAGCGATTTCGAGTGATCGAAGTAGATTCTCACACCGGCAACTCACGTAACATTATCGACGAAAGATCGGATACATTTATCTGGACCGCTCATACCGAGAACATTCAACTCAACCGTGTGAACTGGATACCGGACAGCAATGAAATTGTCTACGCCTCAGAACGTGATGGCTGGCGGCATCTTTACCTCATCGATGCCGAAACCGCCCAAATCAAGAACCAGATTACCCAAGGGCAGTTCGTAGTCAGGGCTATCGATCGCATTGATCAAGAACAGCGACAAGTATGGTTTCGAGCCAGTGGAATGAATCCGGAACAAGACCCGTATTTTATCCATTATTATCGCATCAATTTTGATGGATCCGGATTAGTGGCGCTTACGGAAGGTGACGGTGATCATACTATCCAGTATTCCCCTGACCGTGCGTATATCATCGATACGTACTCACGTGTGGATACGCCCCCTGTCCATGAACTTCGGCGTGTTTCGAATGGTCGTCTGGTATGTGAATTGGAGAAGGCAGACATCTCCCAGCTTGAAGACGAAGGCCGGCAACCGCCGGAAGTGTTTGTAACCAAAGGACGTGATGGCAAGACCAATATCTGGGGGATCATTTGTCGGCCGACGAATCTTGATCCAGAAAAAAAATATCCTATCGTCGAGGATATCTACGCAGGACCCCAAAGCGCATATGTGCCTAAAAGATTCAGCAGTAGTCGCCGTTATGCATTGTTGACAGATCTTGGTTTCATTGTGGTAAAGATCGACGGCATGGGAACAGCCCACCGGTCCAAGGCCTTTCACGACATCTGTTGGCATAATCTTAAAGATGCCGGCTTTGAGGATCGCATCCTCTGGATTAAGTCTGCCGCCAAGAAATACCCCTACATGGACGCCGAGAAAGTGGGAATCTACGGCACATCGGCGGGCGGGCAGAATGCCGCAGGGGCCCTCCTCTTTCATCCCGAGTTTTATAAAGTTGCCGTCGCATCGTGCGGCTGTCATGACAACCGTATGGACAAAGCCTCCTGGAACGAGCAATGGATGGGATATCCTGTGGGCCCGCAATACACCGAGTCTTCCAATATCGAAAATGCCTGGCGACTACAGGGACATCTCATGCTCATCGTGGGAGAGATGGATACCAATGTGCCGCCGGAATCAACAATGCGTTTCGTTGATGCACTAATCAAGGCAGATAAGGATTTTGAGTTGTTGATCATTCCTGGCAGCGGGCATGGCAGTGGCGGTGCATACGGCGAACGCCGTTGTCGCGAATTCCTCGCACATCACCTCCTTAAAGCTAGTCAACCCGACACAAATTCCCAACTTCCCCCAGAGGATTTGTCTGTGAGAAATCCATCTTTTCTGTCGGAATCTTTAAATAAGATCGGGAAGAATTCGATGTGAAATGACGGAACCATAGTAAAGGAACACTGCATTGATTTTTTGGAGACAGAGGATCGGTTAATCAGATCGGTCTCCTTGATTACCAACACAGATTCCATGAAGGAATTGACAATCGTATCTCCAGTTATGTTTAACTGGTTCTCTGCATGGACACGGAATCCGGATTATGATATAGTAGAAACATGAAAAAAAAGCGTAAGAGATCGAATTTATGTCTGCTGTTTTTGTCAATCTTAATAGGTATTACTTCCATTTATGCACAAAATGGAGAAGGCGATCAATTTCTGGATGGGATAGGTGAGACCGCCTTAATTGCCCGTTACCTGTTCAATGGCAACGTCAAAGACTGCTCGAGAAACAGCTATCATGCTGACTTGAAGGGGCAGGGAGCCTTCTTCGACGAGGATGAGCAATTCGGCAAGGTGTTGTCTTTATCAGGCGGCAAGAACGGCGCCTATGTCGAAATCCCGGGCCAAGCCCTTGTCGGGCTTGAGAACCTCAGCATAACCGGCTGGATTAATGTCAGGGATCTCACCCCATGGCAATGTTTCTTTGACCTTGGGCAGGATAAAAATCGCTGCTTCTACTGCGCCCCAGTGGGTGAGGAACGATCCAATGGTTGTCTTGTTCGCATTACGGCCGCAGGCTATAGCCAGGAGCAAGGACCTGCCACATTCAGAGTAATGACCGGACAATGGGTACATCTGGCCGCTGTGCTGGATGCCACCAAGAAGACCTTGAGCCTTTATATCGACGGTGTACGCGTGGGCCGGAGTACCGGCGTGAAGTGGTCTATGGTTGAGATTTTTAATCAAGACAATGCTGCTGCCAACCGGTTGTACATCGGCAAGTCGTTAAACGATGAATACACCAACCTTGCCGGCAAGGTGTACGATGTTCGTTTTTATCGCATTGCCTTAACCGATAAACAGGTGGCCGTTATTCGTCATAATGCTGTCTCAGATGAGGATATTCTGGTCACAGAAGGCAAGAGCACCGAACTCGCAGTGAGTCAGAATGAAGAATGTATTACCCTCTTAACCGATGTATTGACAGATGTACCGGATATCAAAGTGCAGACAATCATTGGACATTTACCACATCTGCCTTATTACATTCCTGGGATCTATCGTGACGGTGTTGACGGGTCCCTTGTTCGTGTGATTTGGCCGGCTCCCACGGACACTAGTGACGTTGTCCAAGCCAGAACTTACACGGTGACCGGTACGGTACCCGGCACTGTCTTTACCCCCAAGGCTATAGTGACCGTTTTATCGGAATCTATTACTGATTCGGCTCCTCAACGTAACCTGGAACCGTTTCCATTGGGACAGGTGCTTTTGGGTCCCGACAGAGAGGGACATGATACTCCTTTCATAAAGAATCGCGACAAGTTTATCCTGGGCCTGGCCAAAACAGATCCGAATACCTTCCTCTATAATTTCCGCGATGCCTTCGGCCAGCAGCAACCCGAGGGCGTGCATCCACTTCGGGGCTGGGACAGTCAGACCACACGTCTGCGCGGTCACGCCAGCGGCCACTACCTGACCGCCATTGCCCAGGCTTGGGCCAGTACTACATACGATGAAGAATTGCACGCCAATTTCTCGCAGAAGATGGACTATATGATCGAAATCCTCTATGACCTGTCGCAAAAATCAGGCAAGCCTGCGACCGAAGGCGGCCCCTTTAATGCTGATCCGACAACCATACCGCCCGGGCAAGGCCGTGACGGTTACGACTCTGATTTGAGTAAAAACGGCATTCGTACGGACTACTGGAATTGGGGAGAGGGCTTTATCAGTGGCTATCCGCCCGATCAATTCATCATGCTCGAACAGGGGGCAACCTATGGCGGCCGCAACAACCAGATCTGGGCGCCCTACTACACTCTGCACAAGATTCTGGCTGGTTTGATGGATTGTTATGAAGTCGGCGGCAATCCCAAGGCCCTGAAGATTGCTAAAGGTATGGGGATTTGGGTTTATAAACGTCTTAAGGTTGTTCCCAAGGAAACCCGCATCAGGATGTGGAACCGTTACATTGCCGGTGAGTACGGTGGTATGAATGAGGTTATGGCTCGGTTGCATCGGATTACTGGGGACGCGCGTTTCCTGGAATGTGCCCGGATGTTTGACAATATTGACTTCTTCTTCGGTAATGCTGCGCATGAGCATGGACTGGCAAAGAATGTAGACACCATCCGCGGCAAACATGCCAATCAGCATATTCCGCAGATAACCGGCTCACTGGAGATTTATAAGGGCACGAAGGAAATCACTTATTATGAAGTTGCAGAGAACTTCTGGAATATCTGTACCAACTGTTACATGTATTGCATTGGTGGCGTAGCAGGCGCTAAGAATCCCAATAATGCCGAGTGTTTTACAATCCAGCCTAATACCCTTCATGCCAATGGATTTTCCCAGGGCGGTCAGAACGAGACCTGCGCAACTTATAACATGCTCAAACTCAGCCGCCAACTCTTTATGTTTGACCAGGACGCTAAGTATATGGACTATTATGAGCAGGCCTTATACAACCATATCCTGGCCTCGGTAGACAAGAACAATCCCGGCAATACCTACCACGTGCCTCTCAATCCGGGCGCACGTAAGAATTTTGGCAATGCCCGTATGAACGGATTTACCTGTTGTAATGGAACAGCCCTGGAAAGCAGCACCAAGCTCCAGGATTCCATCTACTTCAAGAGTACCGATAACAGTGCATTGTATGTCAATCTCTATGTGCCATCGACCCTGAAATGGTCGGAGAAGAAAGTGGTCGTCACGCAGCGTACCAGTTTCCCCTACGCCGATAACACCACTTTGATCCTGGAAGGAGGCGCAACCTTTTCCATCCATGTTCGCGTCCCAAAATGGGCTACGCAAGGTTTCTTTGTCAAGCTCAATGGTGAAGATTACCCTGCAGAGGCTACGGTTGGATCCTATCTGACCTTGAGTCGAAACTGGCAGGATGGTGATGTCATCGAATTGAAAATGCCGATGGATTTCTACCTCTGCCCGGTTATGGACAAGCCCAACATCGCCAGTATTTTCTACGGACCGGTCCTGTTAGCGGTTGAAGAGATAGATAGCCTGTCCAAATGGCGTCCGGTCACCTTGGACGCTGACGACATTAGTAAATCTTTTTCAGGCGATCCGGCCACCCTGCGTTTCAGCACCAATGGAGTGAATCTCAAACCCTTCTTCGAGATCTATGGTCGCTATTCCGTATATCTTGATGTCACACTCAAGTAAATAAGGTAAAAAAGTTAACAGTGTGAGATGATCTTGTGGCCATCGGATAGCATTCCGGTTTACCAATGAATTCACGTACAGGAAGACCCAGATCTTGCTCTCGGTAGTAACTTAACGTGAGCAGTAATTTCAGTTCAGAATTTTCCCTGAATAGGTGTCTCTTTGTTTTGATTATATGGCGAGTGTATAATGTCAATGGGATTCATCGTGTTTTTTCATCTTTTCATCAAGTGCCAAAATAACTTCATTAATCATCGTCGTCCACCGCTTTTACAGCCCATTCAGGGTAGAGGGCATGGGGGCCTTTCATGGCACGCCAGAGGATGCGATTAAAAATATCTTCCGGACATGCGTCCACTTCGTCGAGTGGCAACTGGGCCGATACAATAGCGTCCTGCCGCAATACGGCGTTGCTGATTTGATCCGGGGCAGGATTGATTGTATCTAATGGAACCACATTAGGGACGGCGGTGAACGGGGTGAGATCCGGTTTTTCAGTAAAGCAGTCAAACATGGCGGTTGCCGCAGCGTCGAGTTGATTCATCGGAGGCAGACCCAAGATTAGTTCCATTGTGCGTATCAAGCTGGTTTGGTTATACCGTGTACTGATTGTTTGCCGGCGTTTCGTGTATGGGCTGACCACATAGCAGGTGGTCCGGTAACCGCTCACATGGTCCCAGCCAGCTTGCGGATCATCTTCAATGGCGAAGAGACAAGTCTCCGGCCAAAACTTGCTATGACTTATTGCTTCCACCACCATTCCCATAGCGAGGTCATTGTCGGCAATTTGTGCACCCGGTGTGGGATAACGCTCTTTGGTACCGCCAGTGTGATCATTGGGAAGAAACAGAAGTACGATATCCGGGAAACTCCCTTTGGCTTCAAATGCCTTGAGTTCCTTGATAAAGGCCGCTGCACGCATGACATCGGGTACTTTTAGATTGTATCCTTCTGTCTCGAAAAGACTAATCGCACGCAATGACTCGATAGCTGGCCGACAACGGAGTTGCGTCAGGCCCGTGCCGTTTTGATAATCGTTCCAGTAATCAATCCACTCGGGGGGATTTTTATGGTTTTTATCTTTCCAACCGGATTCGGAAACCATCCATTCGCCGTAGTTGCGAAACCATTTACCATGTGCCAATGCGTTATCCCAAATGAAACCGGAAGACGACCACGAGAGCGCATCGCTGCCTTCGGCATTCTTGCCACTGGAATAACTGCGTGGGAAGTTGGAGGATAATTGCCGTTCCACATATTCGTTCGCAATGCCGCTGTCTGTCCATTGATGGCCATCGGCGCTCTGGACGCCGCAACAGTAGGTATTATCCAACAGGATGAACTCACGGGCGATCTTGTGTTGATTGGGTGTAAATTTCTCGCCAAACGTACACAATTCCGGATCCCCATTGCCTTCTAACATATCCCCAAAGATTTGGTCGTAAGTACGATTCTCTTTGATAATGTAAATGACATGTTTGAAGACGCTGGGCTCACCTGCTCGCTCAGGTACCGGCCGAGCGGGTTGCTCGGAACGGGGCGGCAGCTTGGCTTGTTCGAGCCTTGGGAAACGCATGTTTTGCAATACAGTCTTCTCGTAGGAAGATAATTGTTTCTTGGAGGGGAAAGGAATGAATGAGAGTGTACCGTAGTAATTCTTGGAATGAAGCTTGATTTTTTCCTCCGGTTTGAAATCTTTGGCTGCGCCGATGCCTTTGATGTTCGCAACACAAACGATTTGATGTGTAACATCCACTGCCACTGCGCCCGGGAACCAGCCCACCGGAATTAGACCTATAATGGCCGACTCTTTTTCCGCGGGTTCAAATTGAACCACGGCAACTGCATTTTGAGTACCATTACACACGAACAATCGTTTGCCGTCCGGATGAAACGCCAGTGCATTGGGTTGTGCTCCGAATGGGTCTCCTGGGGAGTGACGCATCCATATTTTTTCAACGATTTGATCGGTTTGGGTGTCGATGGCACTCAACGTGTCACTACCGGAATTGGCGACTACCACATATTGCCTGTCTGGAGATACCGCAAGGGCAGAGGCGTGCAGTTCGACTATTACTTCATCTTTTACCCGCCCAGCGGCGAGATCGATGATGCTCACTGAGCCTTCATTGGCAATATAACGAACCGGATCAACCCGCGCTTTGGTCTCACGTCCGGCTGGGGCGGTCAGATCCGATTTTCTAGGGCGCCGACCGCCCGAATTGCTGACGTAGGCTTTACCCGCAGCCAACACGACATCAAAGGGGGCAATCCCGGTATCCCATGTGCGTAATACCTTGCCAGTGGCTGTATCGAATTCATGCAACTTGTTGCCGAGGTTGCCCGCTACGTACAACCGTTTTCCATCCTCCGATACCGCTAGTCCCGTGGGAATTTCTTCCTTGCGTTTGGGCGCCCTGGCGTTAGGGACGGAAAATCTCGTAAATCGGCTGACCTTTTTCCCATTTACCGAAAATACTTTTACGTCACCTCGAGCATTGGAAAGGTAAATACGCCTGCTGTCAGGAGAAAAGATTAAACCTGTTAAGCTTAATAAAGCGTTGGAGTCTTCCTTTGGTTCATGGGATGATTCGATTTTATCTCCAGGCATGGCTACCGTTTGGAGAAGGTGACCTGTAGCCGGATCAATGACGTAAAGCTGATTGTTTTTGCCTGAAGTCACCAGTAGTTCGCCATTAGGACTTAACGCCAGTGCCTGAGGACGTAGGCCGGGCATATGTATTTGCTGACCAGCAGGGGTCAGAATTTGGCCTGTGGGTATGATGTAACGATTCTTTGATATCTGACCCACAGGGGCAGCTTGCAATCGGGTTCGGTCCAATGAGCATCCGACTAACAGACTCGCCAGTGTAACGTCCAAGGCACAAAGACTAATAAAGATCCAAATACAAACATTAGATGAATCTTGGTATACTCTTTTCATTGTTTTCCTTCCCGTTAAAAATGCACTCTAATACTTCCATTAAAATGATTAAAATTTTGTCTTAGCAAAACCAATATTTTCTTTATATTATCTGGCTAATATATAAAAACAATATTCGGATCGCGTTTATTTTTAAATGATTACGTAATATTGTCAACTCTCCAACTCTACGGCCATGTACCCATTTCCACAATCCGCATCAAGAATTGATTGGCCTGGAAGTATGTTTTACTATTTCAGCATTATGTCTTTGTCTATTTACACTTTACGGGATCAAGTGCGGGAACTGCGGTGCCTTGCGCTGCGGTTATTCCGGTGATCAGGAAAGCTACCATTATCACAAACTGGCCGAGGTATTGGATCATTGGACATATCATAAAAATATTCCTGTATATAAACATCATCAGATGAGTCCGAACAGTCATTCAATCGGTACCTGTAACGGCAGGTCCAACCAGGCCAGGCCAATATCGCGATTCATGTGACTCTTCACACCCGTGTGATTTGAGCGGCATTTTGGCCATCATAGAAGATCGCCAGTCGTTGGTCAAGCGGTACTGCCGACTGATTTGCCCACTTTGGTTGGTTTCGTTGCCATGAGAGAATTCCAATGTTCTGTACTCCATCAAGCATTCACATATACGGCCCGATACAGCCAATTTTGCGACACAGTTCAGCAAAGCCTGCCGGTGTCATATAGTCCAAGCTGCTATGCAGCTGATAGTGATTATAGTCCATCTGCTAACGCCCCACAATACACCTCTTTTCCTCGATATGTACGACCAATTCTGCACATCAAGGTAGAGGTTAGGGTGATTATAACGCAGATCAGAGAACAGACAAGAGTGACTCACATTATTTGAATCCAATACGAATTCTTAACTCCAAAGTGACTCCACAGGGGCCAGGTTTGCCAAATCGAGTTTGAGAATATGTGGCCTTATTGCCGAAAGAAACCTCATGCAAATAATATTCTAGAGGAAATAGTCTTCAATGTATGTGGACATAGTCAGATGATTCATAATGATTCTCATTAAATTGATGACAAGAAATCAGTATCTTGCATTTCTTCAGCTAATTTTCAATAATCTCTGGATGTTTGTGATACCGTATAATATGCGATGAGGAATTTTTATGATCAAATAATCATTCAAGGTTTTTGATTTGCGTCCCTCACTCCGGCGATCACCTCCCCCTTTCCTATAAGATAAATCCCGGGGCGCGGTGGCTGTGCCATTCCATCCCCAAGAAAAAAACCGGGATGAGGAGGTATGTTGTAGACAACATTCTGGAAAGCAATCGCCAGCCGGTATTGAGGATCATGCATCAACGTGTAAATACGATGATCCGTCGGAATCGTTGTGGTATAGAGACGTAACGCCCGACCATCAGGGGCCGTCATCAGCAGTTCCTCACGCCAGTCACCGATAAAATCTCCCATGAGGTTGGGACCACGCGCACCTCGGCGAGAGCCTGTCGTGAATAATGTCTCTTCCACGCCTTTTTCCCAATTCCATTTTTTAATGGTGGATCCGTAAAGCAACTCGCGTAACAGGTCGTTATCCCACCAGATTGCAAAGCTGCTCGAACGTGGATTAGGACCTATCTCCTTGCCGTGTGAATCACGCAAGCCCCCTGGGCCGCCCCATGCCTCATAGCCACGATAGCGAGGATCAATATCCGCCGCCAAACCACTGCTGACATCAATACCGGGACCAATTGTCCATAGTAATTCCCCGGTACGTGCATCCCGCATTGCCATGCCGGGCGTCTGGAAGCGAACGGTGTCACCCTCGTTTTCGTGAATTGTAAACACCTCCAGATCCTGGCGGTCGGGGTACATATCGCTAATATGCATTGCGTCGCCATGTCGGAGTCCGGAGGAGTAAAGCCCCTGACCGTTATCATCGACAACCATTGCATGATACACGATTTCATCTTTGCCATCGCTGTCCACATCAGCCACGGATAGCGAGTGGCCGCCCATGCCCGAATAAGGTGAGGCATCCTCAAAAGGAGGGTGACTTATTCCGGAATCGAACACCCAACGGCTGGTCAGTTCGCCATCGCGCCAATCCCAGGCAGCCATTACAATTCGCCCATAGACACCGCGGCATATGACAACGCTCGGTCGCCTGCCGTCTAGATAGGCAACACAGGCCAGAAAGCGATCACAGCGATTCCCATAGTTATCATTACCGCCGTTTCCACCTATACCACCCCAACCATCGATCGGATCACGACTGGGAATATAATCAACTGTTTTCAAAGATGCGCCGGTACGGCCGTCGAAAATGGTAAAATACTCAGGACCGTTGAGGATTCGGCCGTGAGTGCGGTCGCCCTCTTGGAGCGTGCGCCAGTCCTTATCCTTATCGCCGATGATCTGTCCGGTCCCATCTATAGTGCCGTCGGCTGTCTTGCAGGCCATTTCAGCCTTGCCGTCTCCGTCCAGATCATAAACCATAAACTGGGTATAGTGTTCCCCTTCGCGAATATTAATGCCCAGATTGATGCGCCATAAATGCGTTCCATCCATTTCATAAGCGTCGAAGATGGGTGTTCCAGTGATACCTGCATGAGCGTTGTCTCTTGCGTCGGAGACTTGGTGCAGAATGATCTCATACTCTCCATCGCCATCCAGATCGGCAATCGACGCGTCGCCGGATCGATATCGATCTATAGGTTTAATCGGGATTTCAAGGTAATTCTTATCCCAGGCATATGCCGACTTGGATAACGCCAGTTTCTTTCCGTTTAAAACGGGTTGAACATGGTAATGGAGTAGCTGGCTGGTATTGGCATCTCGGTCTAGATAGTTCGTACTATCCGTAATCGGTTTTTCGTTAATCTTAACCGGTGTGGCGTTATTTGTGGCTCGGTAGATATTGAAAGCAATTGCTTCAGGATCAGTCCCGAAGAGTCTCCAGCCGATATAGACGGTCTTGTCAGGCTGCTTGACGGCGACTACGCCACGCGTAATGTTTTCCATCTGGCGTTGTGCCAGAGTTGTCACTGATAAAGCCACTAGAAAGGCACAAGCGATCTTCAATGAATATCGGATCATGATAAAAGTGTCCATAAACAGATTTTGTGTACGTCGTCAGGTAAAATGACGCACAAGTAGCGGTTCAAAAGGCGACGATTTTAACCTCGATTTCTGATAGTGTACTATTATATTTGTATCTTTCAAGCGATGATTTTTCTTTTAACTTTGTTCGTTTCTATTCAATTGTATTTCATCGGTCATAAGAAAAACATCCACTATGATCATTCGAAATAGCAGGATATAAACTAGTTAGAAAATCTATATTGTATCAGCCTGGTTCTTGTACATGGACACAGATTGTTATAGAATAAATTCAGGGAACTGTCAGCAGATCATAGATCTACCATTTTGTAGAGGTTTACATTGTCGATCTGCCGCAACGAATGAATAGGATCGGAGACATTACGAAAACAATGGAACACATAATTAACAAGCCAATTCATTTCTTTGGATATTTGTTCTTTATTCTCTTAGTCTTAACAGGTCTTTCACTACGGGCCCAAACACAAAAGGACCTTGAACTAAACCCCTTTCCTGACGTGGAATATCAGATGATGGATGGATTTGGCGCATCCGATGCCTGGCGTACCCAGTTTGTCGGCAAGAACTGGCCCCCTGTGAAAAAGAACAAGATCGCCGATCTGCTGTTCAGTCGGGAAGAGGACGAGAAAGGCAATCCGAAAGGCATCGGTCTTTCCATATGGCGGTTTTACCTCTCCTCCGGGACAGCCGAACAGGGAGATGCCTCCGATATCCGTAATCCATGGCGTAGGGGAGAGTGTTTCCTGAATGTGGATGGCACCTACGACTGGAGTAAGCATGAAGGTCAGCGATGGTTTTTGCTGGCCGCCAAGGATAGGGGCGTGGAAAGATTCCTGGCGTTTTCCAACGCGGCCCCGGTGCATCTGAGCAATAACGGCAAGGGCTATGCAACCAAAGGGGATATCCATATGAATGTCAAGCCGGGCTGTATGGGGGATTATGCGGAATACCTCATCGAGGTGATAGCCCATTTCAGCCAAGACGGAATTTCTTTTGATTATCTGAGTCCTGTGAATGAACCCCAATGGAATTGGGATGGGCCGGGCCAGGAGGGAACCCCCGCGCTGAATGAAGAGATCTATGTCTTCGTTCGATATTTATCTCACGGATTAGCTGCAAGAGGATTGAAAACGGAAATTGTGATTGGGGAAGCAGGGAGTATCGGACACGTATCTATGCCAATGGATTTGATAGGCATGACAAGAGATGGACGGGATGATCAGGCCCGGTTCTTTTTCAGCGAGGCCTCCCCGTTCTATATCGGAAACCTGCCCAATGTGGAAAAGACGATCTCTGTTCACAGTTACCACTCTGTCTGGCCCCTGGATAAACAGGTGGAGTACCGACAGATGGTCCACAAAGCCTTGAATGTGGCCAGTCCTGAACTGGGTTATTGGATGAGCGAATATTGTATTTTGCAACGAAACCGAGAAATCCGTGGAGGCGGCGGCCGTGATTTAGGAATGAATACTGCCCTTTACGTCGCCCGCATCATCCATAACGACCTCACACTATGCCATGCCAAATCGTGGCAGTGGTGGACAGCTATCACACAGTGTAACTTTAAGGATGGACTGGTGTATCTGGATGATGGTTCTCAAGGAGAGGCCGGCAGAATGGGCGGTCATGTTGAAAGCCTGCGGTACGATGGTGTGGTACGTGACAGCAAGTTGCTCTGGGTCCTTGGTAATTATTCCCGATTTATTCGACCGGGCATGGTGCGTATCAAATGTGAGCTTTCGGAAGAACAGTCCATAGAAAACGGATTGCTAGTATCGGCGTATAAAGATAAAGACACAGGACACGTGGTTTATGTGTTTATAAACCTGTCTGAACAGGACAGATACGTCAATGTCGGACCGGGCAAACACGTAAAGACCTATATAACCGACAAGAATAAGAATTTGGAACGGTCCTTCCAGTCCCTGGATAATATCAGTATACCTAACAGATCGGTGGTCACGCTCGTGAATCAGTGATACTATACAGATGTAACTTCCGAACGGACTCTGGCCAATCCGATGTTCATAAATCTGAACCACAATTTATGTTGCATAGTCCGGACATGCCGCTATTTTGGATGATTCCATGCGATTCCAAAGTGGTGAACAGGTGGGCAGCCATGTGGGTCTAACGTCGAAACGGCATCAGTCGGATCAGACCGAACGTTAGGGGAACATCAGTGGGCAGGAGAACAAACTGCTGCGATACCTACTCGTGAAAATCTGTTGGTTCTGCTACAAGATTCTTCCAAACGTGTGTACTAGTTAGAGGTTAACGTACATAGATTTAATGATTAAGCTTAGGAAAAAAGAAATTAGGATTTCAGAAGT
Source organism: Sedimentisphaerales bacterium (assembly GCA_016926155.1). Lineage (GTDB taxonomy): Bacteria > Planctomycetota > Phycisphaerae > Sedimentisphaerales > Anaerohalosphaeraceae > JAFGGE01. The sequence goes on along the minus strand of JAFGPC010000183.1, from coordinate 21,329 downwards.
ATTGTTACAGCGATCCTTTTAACGTTTAACGAGTATATAAAATCCGCGTTTCATATTATCTGAGCACCTTACTGTGCAGGTCAATTCTGCGACGAAACTATTTCCACTTACAGCGTCGAATGGGCAGACGATGATCTCCGTGGCAGTCGGTACAGACCTTGTCGGGATTCTTAATAAGAACAGCCTTGTGTTGCTGTGCAGGGAGCTTGTCTGCTTCATGGCAAGTCAAACAGAACGGATTGATCTTGTCTTTTGGGTACATCTTCTCAGGCGCTGTCCCATTTCCCCCGGAAGCCCAGGACTCATCGGCAATGTGTTCATCACTTTGCCCATGACAGCCAGTACAGCCGATGCCCTCCCTGGCATGCGTAACAGCCAAGTCATCTAGGGTATAGTTGATGTGGCAGACATGACAGCGGCTATTATCGGCACTCGTGACAGTCTCCGTATCAGTGGAATTGTGCATAAGTGGTTCATCAGCTAACAGAAGAGGACTGTCATCGAGCAAAAGGGGTACGTCATTTTGGGTTGGCTTAGTCTCTGCGACCACATCGTCTGTGTTTTCTACAGAATCTGATTTTGGACCTTTGTCCGATATGTGGGTCTCGCAACTGAGCAGCATCAGTATTATTAGTGCTAGCACAACTGTTACTATATATCTCATGCGTCTTTCTCTATGCGGGTGGTTAACTTCCGATATCGGTGTCGTGATCAGACATTCTGCCATTGCTTAAGCCACTGGTAGTTCGTCGGCAGCGACGCCAAAACGTGGTGGTTGACCTCGTTTAGACAGGCTTGTTCCTTCAGATCAAAATTGCGTCGTTCTATAACAGCTGAAACGGCGTTGTCGAGCTCTTCGATACTGTTAAGGCCCGGAATCGGAACGACAGTGTTGCTGGCCAGTATGTATCGCAGGGCCAGTCTGGCACGTTTTAGATTCTCTTCTCTTTCCTGAGTGAACAGCGAACCGGCGGCGAAGGGTTTGATACCAAATGCGCCGACATCATATTTCTTTAAGGCGTCAAAGACGCTGTCGGTCTGTGCTCTTCTGCTCATGGTTGTGAACGGGAAGCACACGCAATCAATCTGAGGGAAATATTCGATCATGAATTTGATCCAACGACGGTCGTGAGTCGAGAAGCCGATGAATCGAGCCTTACCCTGTTTCTTGGCTTTTTCGAGGGCATCAACCATCTCATATGCAGCATTGAATGTGTGGCGGCCGCCGGGTTCGAAACATGTGATCCGCCATAGATCGGTATATTCCTGCCCTGAACTCAGCAGAAGTTCATCCAGTGATTCAAGGAGTTTTTTGGAGGTTCGGAAATCCTCGTTTCGCATTTCCTTAGCACCGTGGGATAGCGCCAAATACATTTTGTCGCGCCGATTCTGCAGAGCTTTGGCGTCCCGCTTAACTTCATTTTCCCAGCAGGCATCAATATAGTTGATACCTGCATCAATAGCACGACCGACGATTTCGTTGCGTTCTTCCTGATTGCTGCGGGAGTGTCCGCCGAGACACACGGCCGAGATCATAAGATCTGTTTTCCCCTGACGTCGATATTCCATGTTCGGATTGTAGTTGAGAATTTTAGAGGTATCCACTTCGTCGGCCAAGGCAGGGGTCAATCCGGCAGTAAGGGTCATTGCAGCAAGCCCCGCCGTAGTAAAAGCCGCATCTTTCATTAGTTGGCGGCGTGTGATTCTGGAGTGGCTCATATTATGTCTCCTTCACGGATCAGATTTTCAATGACCCCACAAATTGTGACGTCGGTCAGTCTTTCGGAGTCGGTTTATCACTTTTCAACAGGTAGATGGTCTTAACTTCAGCCTCGGTCAAAGGCCGTTTGTAGATGCGCAAGTCGTCCATCAGACCCTCAAATCCACTGCCGATCCGAACGTCGAGTTCACTGGCCGTCTCGATGGGCAGTAAATCGAGTAGGCCGATGTCATCAATAACAGCGACTTCTCCGTCGAGATAAAGCGTCACGTCGTCGTGCAGATTCGGCAATTCGGATTCGCCGACCACCACGGCGATGTGATGCCATTTATCGTCGCGGGTGTATTCCTTCATGTAGTAGTAACCGCCGAAGGGGGTCAAACCGATGCGCCCGCGGATGTGACCAAAGCGGAACTGTTTGCCGGAATCATTCGCGCCCCAGAGGACAATATCGCCCTTACTATTCGTAGTTCTGATCCATGCTGTGACGCTGCGTGGACCTGTGCCGGTAACGCCCTTATAGTCCTTGATTTTGACATAGGTGTCTTTACCGGTGAATTTCAGTGCTTTACCAACCTTGCCCTCAGCGGAATGATCCTCGAATGAAAATTCGCCGAGGAGTGTGCCTTTACGCTTATGGGGCGAAGCGTCGGCGGTAGTTTTGCCGATGGTTTCTTCGAACTTCCACCAGCCTTCGAGAGCCGGATCTTTGTCGAGCGGGATGGATTTTTCTTTGCCGGAGATGGTTGATATTATGAGGAATACAAACAGTATCGCCAGCAAGTAGAGGATGTGTTTTCGAAGACCCATCTGTTTTTCTCCTAAACTACATCCATACCCATTTCCGAGTGTTAACAGCCAAACCAACATTAAGTATATAACAAGAGGAATCCGATTTGCAAGGGATTTCCTATATAATAAAGCATCTCCTGAGTGTCATAATCCTGTTGTATTCGTTTCGCAGCTTCTTCATGATACTAGAAAAACTTGCATACTCTGCATATTCCTCATCGACTTCTTCAGTAAGCTTCGCAGTTTAACCAATGGTCAAAATCCTCCGTTACGAGTTCGATCCGTTCCTGCCAGTCATTGATCCGGTTTATGACTGTGCTGTCCGGATACGTCGTCGCAGTCAGATAGCCCGCCTGATCAAAGGTATAGTCCATCGTGCGGGTGGTCCCGCCGAACAAGGCCTGATCAAAGTCCGTCACCTGCCCCAGGTCGTTATACGCAAACGTAATCTCGCTGATCTGCGTATCCGGCGTCGGGTTCGTTTCGTCAATCACCTTATCAGCGGTCAGCATCCGCCCCAGTCCGTCATACGTGAAGCTCTCGACATACGTGACACTGTCCTGCACTACTATTGGCAGTAAATTTTATCAGGAAATCTCCCCTAATATAGCACGCAAACGGTTCTTTTCGGTGCCAGCAATTCTGTAGGAGCACACTTGAATTGTCAAGAATTTCCTTCTTAAATGGTGGCAAATAACAATCAAGGTGGCTATGTTGTCAACTTGTCATATCGGGCCCAAGGCTGTGCGTACCAGATTACGTTGATCGTCATACCAGTCTGCGTATTGGGTGCCTGACAAGAACTCATCATGTGCCTGTGCGAGCAGGTCTTTCAGCACTTTACGCATCTTCTTGAGCCGAGGTAGGTCCTTTTGGTTCTAGGCCAGGTTATTCATCTGGTACGGATCGCTTGCGTAGTCGTAAAGCTCTTCCTGGCCGGTCAGCCACTTGGCGTAAGTGTACTGATTTGTTCTGACGCCTCTCCACTCCGGCCATGACGTTCCCGATTGGAAGAAATCCCAATGCGAGACATAATTCATCATCATTAATTCATCGCGATTTACTCTACCCTTGTCCAGGACGGTCCTGCTTAGATCGATTCCGTCGGAGGTGTCGGATGGTTTTAGTCTTGACAGCCCGCACAATGTAGCCATGTGGTCCATGGGGCTGTAAAGCTCGTCACTGGTAGTCCCGGCAGGTATTTTTCCCGGCCAGCGAATAATCAGTGGAATGTTCACTGACTCGACATAAGGAACCATCTTATTGATTCGGTTGTGCGAGCCATGCTGTTCGCCATGGTCGGCGGTGAATACGACGATGGTATTATCTGCAAGGCCCGAACTATCGAGGAATTTCATAATTCGGCCGACGTTGTCATCCATATTTTTCGCCATCGCGTAGTAGCAGCGAGCTTGAAGCGGATTCTTCCTGCGAGGATGGTTTTCAGGAACATTGGGAGACCAATGAAGCTGTTCCGGGATCTCCTCCAGGTAGCCTTCGGGTACGTGAGGAATACCAAATGGCGGATGCGGTGGATGGGGGGCCATCATTAAAAAAAAAGGGTTTGTTGGAGTCTTTGTTCTTTTTCATAAACTTTATGGCCAGATCGGTTTCGCCGTCGGTTTCGTATCCGGGCATCACGATCTTTTGCGGATCATCCCGGTAGAACCACCAATTGTGAAAAGTGCAGTGAAAGTTAAATGTCTCCCAATGGTCGTATCCAAGACGGTTTGGGCCGGGGGGCGTGAATTCGGTATTCGGATTTTCTTGGACGTAGGCTTGGATGGCTTCTTGGTTGGGTTTATACTTGCCTGCCTTCTTGAGCCTTCCGGCCGAGAGGTGCCATTTGCCAATAAAGCCGGTATGGTAACCTGCATCTTTGAATATGTGGGCAATGCATCTTTGGTTGGGATTGGCCTCGACCCAATTCAGGACCAACCCCGAATGCGTTGGGTACCGGCCGGTCTGAAGCATGCCTCGAAAGGGAGTGCAGAGGGGACAGGTGGATGTGGCATTGGTAAAGCGCACTCCCTGCCTGGCAAGCAGATCGATATTGGGTGTTTCGATGTTCCTGCCTCCATAGATACTGCACGCGTCTGCTCGGAGCTGATCATCGAAGATGACCAGAACATTGGGAGGGGAAAGCTTTGCAGATTCTTCCTGTGCCAATAAACATGCAGGGTTCAATGAAGCTATGGAAACAGCGCCTGCCCCAGCCGCCTGGAGAAACTGACGTCGATTTATTAGCAACTGAAGATCCTTACTGTTTGACGACATGTACAGTATGTACAGTTCTCCTTATTCAAAAGTTTTTTTGTCCGGCATTTGCCTTTCATTATCACTGTTCCTGTACAGAACATAGTCTATGATACCACAATCAGGGCTTTAATCTCAACAGGCCTGATCATCAGCATAGATCGGAAGCTCAATAAAAAAGCCCTGAAATACGCTGGTCTGCTGTTAACGAATTGCTATGGGATAATTCCCGGATACGCCTGTGTTGAGGTTGTTTCAGAATTAGTCGAATTCGATGTAGGAATATTACATAATTCTGATATATCAAATAAGATCAATACGAGACTATACTACTTTTGAATCCGAGGAATTTTGCCGCAATTTCTGTGGTCCATAAAGTGAAATATAAAGAAAAGACCACTGTGAAGGGCAGTGGAATTACATCAATCGAATGCGAAAGACATTCATTCATCCACTGTCCAGATCCCCTTAATAATATCCTCGTCTCCAAATCCTGTGGGTAATGCTTCGCTGGGATTATTGGCCCAATACCATCCGTTGCCGTCAACCGGAGAATGAAGCACTCTGGAGCCGGGCATCTGTAAATGGCCTGCCGGATCATTACATTTGAGCCAGTGCCAGGCGTAGTGGAGCCACATCTCGCGATACTCTTTTGGTTGTCGGGCAAACCAGCCGATCTCATCGTATCCCCAGATCCAGTGCAAGCCGTATACCTGCCCTTCATGTCCGCTGCGGCCGAAATTATCAAATTCCACCAAATACGGCAGAGACTGGCATTTCCATCCACTTGGCGTGATTCCGCCTTTGCTTTTCTGATAAATACTGTCGTAATGGCCTACCGCGATATATCCCTGTTCCCCTCCGGAAAGGAGTTCTTCAACACGAAGCGGAAAACTGTGAAAATCCAGAAGAAGCTTGCCGTCTTTGACAATGCCGCCGCTGGGCACATGGGCATCACAGATCACAAAGCCCCGGCGTGCATGCGTGCGTGCATATTTCCTGATGCGGCCGGCTACATCGTACCAGCAGTCGTTCTCCGGATCGCACTCATTCATGATTTCAACCTGGCCCAAATGGATCGCTTCGACACCGATATCCACGTAGCTCGCGATCAGGTAAAAAAACCACATCTGTGTTTCCGGCCTGGTAATATCCGGGATGATCGACGAGTCGCGTCCCCAGTTATCCCGGTAGCGGTTCGGCGGATACCGCATTGCATCCAGATTGAAATAACGCTGCTCGACCGAAAGTCCGAACTCCTGGAACACCCACTCCGGGATCGGCAGGGTATTGACCTCGTCAGTCACAATTTCAAATGCGCAGGCCTGCAGGACAATCTCGGGATCGGCTTTGTGAACTTTCGCCGCCGCCTGCCTGCCCCGTTCCAGTAGTTCCGGAAGCCGTGATTCTCGGCCCCACATGTAAATACTGCGCCCGATGAATTTGGCTCCCGTACGGCTCAGATAACGAATACTTTCATCCAGTGAGCTTCCCAGTTCTTCCAGTCTCGGGGGATTGAGCAATTCACAGTACGTGGTCGAACGTGAAAGATAATTCTCCAGCACTTGTTTAGAAATACCGCCCTGAAAGTGGTACTCTTTAGCGGCAGATCGGGCCAATCCTGTACAGTTTAAAAGAATCATAAAAAGGAACATTTTAAACATATATAGAATTTTTTGCCGACCGGTACCGTTGATAAATATTTTTTCCATACGAAAAACCCTTCGGTTAAAACATCAATAATTGCTGCGATTCATCTGACACATTTCACGAAATCACCTTTAAAGGTTTCCAACAATATAATACTTTCATTTCAAATGGGCTATATTGAATTCCGCTTCTTATTTATGGAATTAAAAAATTACTAACTTCATGGTCAGGTACTCAAGATCGGCGCCGTTGCGATTGTTATCCTACATGGTATACGATAATATCTATCAAGAAAATATTGGTTGCTCGATGGAACTCGATAGATTTACCTCTTGATATGTATGACAAATGGTTGTGTATTTAAATAACTGTTATCGCAGCGACGGCAAAGAGTGCATAAAAGACCCATTATAACGCCACTTTTTTTTATTGCAGAATCTGAAAATTTACAGTAGTATTAAAGTGTATTAAGAGGTATTTGAATCCCTGGACATCAATTCAAGGGAGCCGAAAATACATGTGTCAAGGACCTGGGTGGTGTTTGGATGTATTCACGATGGGGCAGGTCTTGACCTGCATGAACGCGGAGGGTATTCATCCGGCGATTCTGTCATACCCCCTCAGGGACACGCATCCATGCGACTGGAATCACATCATTAGAGAAAACCGACGTGTGCGTCCGATGGTCGGGCGAGGTAATTTTCATTTTTTGAGGAGGTCATTGCAATGACTGGGAGAAAAACAATTGGGCTTCTTGCTGTGTCAATGCTGATCGGTGTCGGCTCAGCGATTGGGCAAGAGGCGAACTGGGATGCGGCCATTAACGCATCAAACCCATTAAACTGGTACAAGCTTGATGAAGCACAGGGAACTGTATGTTCTGATTCCGGCTCAGGCGGTCTTAACGGTACTTATACGAATGTGTCGCTGGGGCAGGATGGAGTTTTCGGAGCGGGTTCTGCTGTTGAGTTTGACGGAGGTCTTGGTTCGGTGATTCAGTTTGGCGGAACTAATCTTACCGATGATTATACGGTTGAGTATCTGGTTATGAAAAATGGTACTGCAAACCAGGCATTGCATGACGGATCCTCGACCTCGATTCGTATTCAGGGTTGGGATACTCAAAATGTCGGTTTTACTCAGTATGGCGTAGCGGATTATTATTTCACCGTCCAGCCGGGTCAGACTCATTCTGCTCCGATAGGCAAGTGGATTCACTTTGTGATTCGCCGAAACAGCGAGGGGATTCAGGCATTTATCAACGGTATTCTCGTAGGTACGCAAACGAATACAGTAGACCTGCCTCGTGATCGAATAAGTAAAGCCACGGGTGATCAGTTTTATGGTCTTCTTGATGAAGCGGTCGTTTATGACAGAGCGCTGGATGATACGGAAATTGCGGCTCATGCTGCGATAGCTGCTCCATGGCTTGATCTTGCCTATGACGATTTCGAGGGCTATCAGGATACAGCGGCGATGGCAATGCTTTGGAACAGCGATGGAACTATCATGCTGGAAACCAGTGAGACTCATAAGGGGATGCAGTCTATGAAAGCCGAAGTCGCCGCCGGTGATACGATCAAGAAAACAATCGTTGCATCCATGTCGGACTATATCAGTGATGCCGGGAAAAAACTTGTTGTCTGGATCAAAGGCGATGCGGGTAATGAGGCCGGCGACATTATGTTGAGTGTTCTCGATCCGAACGACAATCCTGTCAGCAGTACAACCTCTATGGGTGTGATACAACAAGATGAATGGACAGAAATTGTTCTTGCGGTTCCGAATGCTTCCGATCCGAACCTTGCATGGGTGAATATAGCCTCGATTCAGATCGAAGTTACAGGCGGCGGGACGATTTATGTTGATGATCTTGGTATTGTCGTTCCTAAGGCCCGTAAGGTTGTCGAGTGGCTGTTCAACGAGTCGAGCGGTGCTGTTGCAGTTGATAGTTCCGGCAACGATATCGACGGAGTACTTAACGGCGGATTTGGCGACAGTAACTGGATTATTGGTGGTGGCCGTACAGGGGAGCCGGACGACAATGCGATTTTGTTCGACGGTGATGCTACGAAGTCTATTACGGCGCTTAATATTGACCTGTCACAGCTTGATGTAGAAGATATTTTCAAGGGAGATTCATCATGGTCGATGAATATCTGGGTTAAAATTGAAGCCGATCCCGGTACCACCATGATTGCCGGTTTTGGTGATTGTGTATTTGTGGACGGTTCCGGATATAACGACCGCTATTTCAACTTCTGGACCGGTGGTTCAGTAGAGTTCAACTACGGTGAAAATGGTATGTGGCCTGGTACGGAGCCTTCTCTTGGCGAGTGGCATATGTTGACGGTTACATATGACAAGTGGAGCAGACAGTTTACGATGTATCTTGACGCATATGTAATTTCCAGCGAAAACGATACTCTTATCGATGTTACTGAAAACTCAATCAAGATCGGAACTGGAGTTGTCGCTTGGGAAGATGCTGCGAATCAACCGCCCCTGACGGCGATGATCGACGATTTTAGTATCTTTGACGGAGTACTTCCAATGACGGACGACGATGACGATCCGACCAACGACATCCTTTCGATGTATGCTGGATGGGTCTGCACGAATCCTCCGGCCTACGATACGAACGGCGACTGTATTATTGATATTGCGGATTTGGCGGCGTTCCTTGATGCCTGGCTGGATTCCGGTCGATATCCTGAGGGATTGTAATAAAAAATTGAGTTTGTTGAGGAGCAGTACTGTTTTTATGGACCGTTGGTTGAACTGTGATTTAATATAAGGAGTTCAGAAATGATAAAGAACGACAAAAATAAATATGGTTTGCTTTTTCTTATTCTTTGTGTGATTTCGACGGCTTCAATTGCAGATGAAGTTGCATGGAATGCGGCAATTAACGCTTCGGATCCATTGCACTGGTACAAATTCGACGAGCTATCGGGCACGGACTGTATCGACTACGGCAGTGGGGGACTCAATGGTACTTATCGTTCTTTGGTCGACCTGAATCAGGAGGGTGCGTTTGGGCCGGGCAAAGCCGTCTTGTTCGAAAGGGGCGGCCAGAATGACCTGATGTGGACCAGCGGCGGAACCGTTGAAACTCCAGAGTGGACGGCAGAATTTATTGTCAAGAAGAATACTTCGACACAGGCTCAGGCGCTTTGTGACAGTCCTGACTTTTCATTAAGGCTTGTCGGCTGGAATACCGAGGAAAGACTGAGTTTCACAGAGTATGGTGTCTGGGATGCAGAGTTCGATCCTGAACCGGGAACAAGCCTTATTGTTCCGGTAGGCAAGTGGTCTCACATTACATTCCGAAAGAAGGCCGGTAAAACACAGGTTTTTATCAATGCGATACTGGTCGGAACCACTTCTCTGAATATCGATTGTCCTATCGAGACATTTGGTGGCCGTCGTGACTCGGATTCCGATGCAATGGAAGGGTATATGGATGAGGCTGTGATTTTCGATCGTGCTCTGAGCGATATTGAACTTGCCAAGCATTCGCATGCCTATAATCCCGAACTCCTTCCGGATGGTTTTGAACTATATGAAAACAGTGATTCGCTGAATTCGTTGTGGACAGGTAACGGTGCAACAGTTTTACTGGATACCGCAGTTTCCTATGACGGCAACAATTCCATGAAGGCGATTTTCGATGAAGGTGGTGGTGCGCTGATCAAGGATACTCCGCGCGATATCGATCTTACCGACAAAGACGACCAGGAACTGGTTGTCTGGTTCAAAGGTGACCCAGCCAATGTCGAAGGGACAGTAACCTTAAAAGTAGCAGATCCCAACGGTATTCCTTTTGCCAGTCAGACCGCTGAAACCGGCACTACTTCGGCCGACTGGAACTGGATCAAACTGAGTGTAAATGCATCCGATCCGAATTTTCCTTGGAACGTAACGTCTCAGCTTATTATCGAGGTGTCCGCCGCCGGTACGCTTAACTTTGATAACATCGAGTTGAGCCCGCCATACAAGGATCCTGTCAAAGTCGTGGACTGGAAATTTGATGAAACTGAAGGAAAGATTGCTGTCGACAGTAGTGGCAACGGCATCAACGGTGTTCTTGATTATACATTTCCTGCCATATGGGCGATCGATGGCGGAAACACGGGTCAACCGGGCGATAACGCTCTTGTCTTCGGTCCGGATCCCAACTATATTGTCATAGCAGAAAATGTTGTTCTTCCTGAAGGAGTCGAGAATATTTTCAGTCCGACAAGTTCCTGGACCATCAATCAATGGGTTTATCTCAATGCTGTTCCTGTAAGCACTGTAATGTTGGGCGGTTTCGGAAGAAGTGAGTTCTACACCGGTGATACTGATGAAGCCGGCTCAATGAGACAGGTGTATTCTTCGGGTGGTAACATTGCTTTCTGGCCGCACTACGGAGATATTATTACAACCGAGCCTTTGGATGTTGGTAAGTGGCAGATGATTACCGTGACGTATGATAAATGGGTTCAATTTTTGTATATCTACAAGAACGGCAAGGAAATCGGCAAGGGAGCTGTGTCCCTTTCCGATGCTATGAATCGCATCAGTATTTCACCGCTGGGCCTCGATCACAATGCTTACTTTGATGGCATGGTGGATGATTTTACTATCTGGGACGGTAAGCTTCCGTGGCAGGATAAAGATGACAATCCAACCAATGACATCCTCTCATTATGGGGAAGTTGGGTATGTCTTGACGACGTGCTGCTGCCTTATGATTACGACGGTAACTGTCGTGTCGATCTTGCCGACTTCGCAATACTTGCAGCGACGTGGATGGAATGCGGTCGAGAACCGGCTACGTTCTGTGAATAAGGTTGTTCTGTTGGACTATGATGTGAATTTTAGTTTAACGTGATGTGATACAACGGACCTGTGTCAATAATCCTGGCATAGGTCCGTATTATTTGTGTTTGTGATTATTGGTTCCAGATGAGTCTCTACGGTTTATTTCTACTGGTTTTCATTGAACCGCTGGACCGGATTGACGATAAAAGCATAATATGAGTATTTCGTGGGAAACTTTTCAAGTTATGATCGATGACGAATCAAAGATTGTTTCAACGATTGGAATGTTTACTCATATATGCGTAATTTCTGTGATGCTGGTGGGATTATTCTGTGGATATGTGGATGCGACGGAGGGATTGATTGCATATTGGCCATTCGACGGGAATACACTGGATGATTCCGGGAATGGCATTCATGGGACGGCCATCGGCGGAGCCGGATTTGTGAAAGGTATGCTCCTCGGGGGTATCTCCATCGACAGCCGCGTCGGCCAGTATCTCGATCTTGGAGCGGAGGATATAACCCCTCCATGGTCGGTCTCTCTGTGGGTCAGGAAGCTGGAACACACGCGTTCGGCCGCCCTGCTTAATTCTTCCGCCTACTCATTGCGGCTGGAGCAATACGCCAATACGCAAAATGTTGGATTCACAGTATATGGTGTCGCCGATCACTCATTTGACTACATTGCTCCAGTGGACGAATGGGTTCACTTGGTCTTTATCGGTACGAATTCGAGCGTATCGCTCTGGGCTGACGGACAGTTCCAAGGAATAATTAATGTTTCGATTTCCTGTCCCATGGCAACGATCAGCCGATCGGTTGATCCATTGGTGGCGGTGATTGACGACGTAGCGGTTCTGGAGCGGGCTCTCACTGCCTCGGAAATCGTGGAAATCTACAATGCGGGTATGAATGGAAGGCCCTTCGGAGAAAACAAAACGGCGTGGGGCCCCACACCGGTAGACAAGGCGACCGGGATTAACCGAACGGATCCGCTTCGCTGGCGGGCGCCGGAGGATGTAGCTGATGCACGATACAATTTTTATTTCGGACGTAATCCCAACGACTGGAACGTGGTCGAAACCGATCTGACTACGGCAATGTTCAGCCCTGCCATGGAGTGGAGTCAGGACTATTATTGGCGTGTTGATGTTGTAGAAGGTAGTGAGATTCACACTGGTACGCTGTGGAGTTTCCAAACGGGGGGAAAAGCGATATTGCCCGTTCCCGTCAATGGTGCGATGGAAGTAACCATACCCGATGCCACACTTGTATGGTCGCCGGACCAATTCGTTGATACGTTCAAACTCTACCTGGGCGCCTCTCTGCCATTGGATCCAACACCTGTATACGAGGGATCCTCCCCCAGCTTTCTTATTGAAGGCCTTTCGCAATTGACCACATACTACTGGCAGATAGACCAGTATATCCAGGGCGAATTGACGATTCCGGGAGACGTATGGTCCTTTACCACACGACAGAAACCAATCGAGTGTCCGCAGGCCGACATGGATGGCGATTGCGCTGTTTTCCTACAGGACTTAGTATTATTCGCTCAACAATGGCTTTCTGAACCGGGAAACCCTGCGGATTTTGTAGGCGGCGATGGGGTACGGGTATCGGACTTTGCCGTAATGGCTCAAGAGTGGCGGACGGAAGTCCAATCACGAATCATTATTAATGAAATTCATTATGATCCGGATGTTAAAACCGAACGAGTGGAATTTGTTGAACTGTATAATACCGGACCATTAGATGTTGATCTTTCGGGCTGGCATTTTTGTGATGGGATTGCCTATGAATTTCCCGCAGGAACGATTATGCCCGCGGGTGGTTTCCTGGTTGTCGCCGAGGATCCTGCAACTGCCCATGATCCAATTACGATAATTGAAAAATTTGGTACACCATCAAACCTTGTGTATGGCCCGTTTGAGGGCAAACTGAGCAATGAGGGAGAGAAGATTAAACTGTGCGACGCAATGGACAATGAGGTGGACCAGGTGGATTACCAACTTGGTTTTCCCTGGCCGACAGTAGGCGATCCGGTTCCTGCACACAACGGTCAGGCGGGCAGCGGTTGGTCTATCCAGTTGGTCAATCCTGCAATGGATAATGACCTGGCGGGCAGTTGGCGCAGCGCTTTTCCAACACCGGGAGAGGAAAACACACAGGTCTTTGCGACTAACGTTCCTCCCCACATACGGCAAGTAGAACACAGTCCCAGGCAGCCTTCTTCGGACCAGACAGTGACGATCACCGCGAAAGTGACTGATCCGGATGGTGTAGTGGAAGTGACTCTTCAATATCAGATCGTCGAACCGGGCCGATATATCCGGTATGAATATTCCGACGGCAATAATAATCGATTGCCGGATCCTGAATATGAAAATGGATGGATCAGTGTTCCCATGAACGATAACGGTATAAAGGGGGATCGGATTGCTGCTGATCATATCTATACCGTCCAGATCGGTTCTGATATCCAGATGCATCGGCGATTGATTCGTTATCGCATTCTTATGGAAGATTCATTGGGGTATGTACTAAAAGTGCCGTATGATGATGATCCCCAGCCGAACTTTGCTTACTTTGTCTACGATAGCGCACCGGCTTGGACCGGTGCGGTTCGCCCGGGGATTGATGAACCGATCACAGTGAATAGGGATGTAATGAATTCTCTGCCAATCTATCATCTGATCGCCAAAGCGGAGGATATCCAGCAGTGCCAATATGAACCCATCAGCCACACGTCACCCCAGGCCCAATGGTACCAGTGGACCGGCGCTCTGGTCTATGATGGGATCGTGTATGACCATATCTGGTATCGCAACCGCGGATGGTGGAGCGCCTATGCATGGGGCAAGAATAAGTGGAAGTTCGATTTCCATCGCAGACATCTTTTCCAGGCAAGAGATAACTATGGAAAAAAGTATCAGGAGAAATGGGACAAGTTAAATTTCTCTGCCTGTATCCAGCAGGTTGGGGCTTCCGACAATCGGGGTGAACAGGGTATGTATGAAGCTGTGACGTTTCGCCTGTTTCAATTATCTGGAGTACCGGCGAGCAACACGAATTGGGTGCATTTTCGAGTCATCGATGAGGAACAGGAAGCAACGACAGATCAGTACGTTGGCGATTTCTGGGGACTCTATCTGGCTTTGGAACAACCGGATGGAAAGTTTCTTGATGAACGTAATTTACCCGATGGGAATTTTTACAAAATGTTCTTTCCAATCAGCGGTGACAGCGGCAACAAAAACAATCAGGGTCCTACACAGGTAACCGATCACAGTGATGTGGAAAACTTCTGCAGGGCCTATCGTAACTACCCAGGAGAAGCTTGGTGGAATAATAATGCAGAATTAGACAGGTATTTCAGCTATCGAATTATATGTGACGCGGTACACCACTATGACCTGACGGATCGATGGAACTGCATGTACTATCGTCATCCGTCTACCGAGAAGTGGTGGATTATGCCTTGGGATGTGGACCTGTCCTGGGATTATGATATCTACACACATGATGATGAACGCTGGAAACAAGTCTTGGACTACCGGCTATTTCCTCATGTAAGCTCCAGTATGTTCCGCAGCTACCCCGCAAATACTCTGGCCTTTCAGAACCGCGCTCGTGAGTTAAGCGACTTGCTCTTGAATGTCGAACAGTGCGGGCAACTGATTGAGGAGCACGCCACTATGGTCAATGATTCGGTTGGAGGTCCAACGTTTGTTGATGCCGACCGCATACTCTGGGATTATCATCCGCAAATACAGCATCCCGGCAGATTCTATGGCGCTTCGCCAACTGGGGATTTTAAAGGCATGGTACAACAAATGCAGGAATTCATTTCACCCGATGGATGGGGCGGTTCCCGTCTGTCTTTCCTTATTGAAGATCCTGAAATACCCAATACTCCAGTGATCTCCTATACAGGCCCTGGACAACTGCCGGCAAATGGATTGACCTTCGCAACCAGCGCCTTTGATGATCCACAAGGTAATGACACATTCGGCGCCATGAAGTGGAGGATTGCCGAAGTGCGGCCGTGGGCACGTATTCCACAGAACGAGAACATGCTTCTTATTTCGGAAAACTCCTCATGGAGATACTTCAAGGGGCGCATTGAACCATCCGATCCTAAGGATGCATGGCGCTACACCGGATACAATGATAATCCCGACACCACCGATTGGCTTGTAGGTGATCTGCCTATTGGCTATGGTGAATCCTTTATCGAAACCAACATTGATATGCAATACAGCTATACAACACTTTACTTGCGGAAACCATTTGATATTGACGATCCGAATGCCTTTGAGTCAATCACCCTGGAAGTACGATATGACGACGGTTTTAACGCCTGGATCAATGGCAGATTCTTTGCCGGTGATAATGTGGATTCCCAAGAACTCACATTCGATGCTACAGCCCGATCCTCAAGAGAAGAGGATAGTTTTGTCGTATTCACACATCTTGTTCCGAATGACTTTTTGGCGGCAGGCACGAATGTGATGGCAGTTCAGTTACTAAACGTCTCGAAAAACAACAGCAATGACTGTTTCATCGATATTCGTCTAACGGCCAAACCAAAAACAGATGGCGGCGGATCCAGTCCAATAGGAATCTATACGATAAAGCCCGGACGATATGAAATTGAGACTGTCTGGGAGAGTGATGAGATCCTCGATCCCGCTCAAACCTGGGTGCGTATTCCTGCGGTTGCCGTCAGGCCGGGTCATATGTACCGAGTACGATGCCGTATGAAAGACAATTCCGGCCGATGGAGCCATTGGTCAAAGCCCGAACAATTCACTGTTGGTGAACCTTTATCTGCGGGGATTCTGCAGAATTTACGGATTACCGAGGTAATGTTTAATCCCGCTGAACCGATAAATGGGAGCATATATGACAATGATGACTTTGAGTTCATCGAGTTAAAAAATATAGGCGAGGAGGAACTCGATCTATCGGCTGTCGCTTTCGTCGAAGGAGTGCAGTTTGCCTTTGCAACAAGCTCCATTCGGACTCTTTCGGCCGGTGAATTTGTTTTAGTTGTCCGAGATCAGGAGGCTTTCGAGAATCGCTATGGTTCGGGCTTTTCCACAAAAATCGCCGGGCAATACTCCACTCCGGAAAACGATCAGAAACTAGCCAACGAGGGAGAACTGATTAAGCTGGTGGATGAGTGGAACGGCACGATCGCTGAATTCGAATACAATGACTCACGCGGCTGGCCCATCTCCGCCGACGGATCCGGACATTCTCTGGTTCCTTTGGATCGGGCGATAGCCGATCAGCCAGGCGGTTCCCTGCAATACGGCGGCAATTGGCGGGCCAGCGCTTATATATATGGTTCTCCCGGCACTGATGATCCAATACTTGAGAACACGCTGGTTATGAATGAGATCATGGCACACACTGACTATACTAATCCTGCATATCCTGAGTATGATTCAAACGACTGGATTGAACTTTATAATACAAGTCAATCCGAGGCTCCCCTACGGGACTTGTATCTCAGCGATGACATAAAAGACCTGAAGAAGTGGTGCATTGCCGATATGGTATTGGAAACAAACACATTTGTCGCGTTCGATGAAGTAACCGGTTTTCATTCTCCCTATCCGGATGGATTTGGTTTAAACAAAGCCGGGGAACAGGTCTTTCTTTCTTACCTGCCTATTGATCGTCCTGGCCGTGTTGTGGACAGCATAGGATTCAAAGGCCAGGAAAACCTGCTATCGCTGGGGCGTTATCCTGATGGGGGGGACTTCTTCTTCCGCATGATTCCGACAGAGGCAAGTGGAAATGAAATTCCCTATCTCGACATTATCATAAGTGAAATTATGTATCATCCCATTGAGGGCGCGGAGGAATACATCGAGTTATTCAATCCCACCTCGCGGACGATTGATTTGTTTACAGATACTGGTACTTGGAAACTTCGTGGCGGTATCGAGTATGAAATGCCCCAGGGGATTTCCCTCGCTAGCGGTACTAGATTGATCATAGTTGACTTCGATCCGGCTCTTGAAACCCGACGATTGGACAATTTCATAACAATATACCAAACCGGGCCATTGACACTGGGCGTGGATATCCTGGGATCGTGGACCGGAGACCTTGCGAATAGTACAGAATGGATCTCACTGGAAAAGCCCCTTTCGCCCGACCTGCCTGATACGGATATTCCATGGGTGATTATAGATGAACTTTGCTACAGCGACCAGATTCCATGGCCGCCGGAGGCGGATGGGACAGGAAAAAGTCTGCAGCGAATCCACTTCCTTCCGGCGGCCGCTTCGAATGATCCGGATAATTGGATTGCTGATAATCCATCGCCGAGCCGTTAGATATATAGAACGCAGGTTTCCTGGCAATCTTGAAGTCAATCTGGTATGATGAAAAGCGGCAAGAACTGTTATCAGATGGATGGAGCGGCAAAATGAGAGAAAAGTTTTTCTTTGTCTGCATCGTGGTAATCTATGTCTGGGCCCAGTCGGCATACGGCGGCGATTTGTGGGATGCTGCCGTGATGGCAGATGATCCACTTCATTGGTATCGGTTTGATGAAACCTCGGGCGACTCATGTATCGATCATGGAAGTGCTTCCCTGATCGGGACCTATAGTTCTGTGGCCCTGGCACAAGAAGGTCTGCTGGGATCCGCAACAGCAGTGGAGTTTCTCGGCTCAAGTCTTGTTACTTTCGGATCTGTTTCACCGATCTCCTTTGATTGGACCGCTGAATATATTGTGATGAAAAAAGCCAGTGCATCCCAGGCATTGCATGATGATGGAATATCGTCCTTGCGTGTCCAGGGCTGGAGCATGCAGGAAGCCTCTTTCACTCTCTATGGTGTAGCGGATTATCAGTTCACAAAGCAGCCCGGACGAGAAGCTATTGTACCATTGAATGAATGGAAGCATTTGGTTTTCCGATGTAACGGTATGGGTACCCAGCTCTTTATCAATGGGGAATTGGCTGGAACACATGCGAGTTCGGTTAATTTGCCACTGGCGACCCTGGGAGGGCGAGCGGGCACATCCGCCGATGCTTTCTATGGACTGCTGGATGAAGCAGTAGTATATAACCGAGCTCTTACCGATGAGCAGATCCGTTTTCATGCTGAAGCATGCATGGGGAATCCTTTGGTGTTAGTACCTGATAATTTCGAGACCTATACAGAAACAGCCGATCTGCTTATGTTTTGGAGTTCCATAGGACAATTATATCTGGAAACATATGACACAAATCAGGGTGCCGGAGCCATGAAAGCGATTCTACCGGCCCTTGGGGTTGTGAGTAAGGATATGAATGAGGTCTTTGACTATTCGATTCATGACGGCCAGGATCTGGTTGTCCGAATCAAAGGCGCTCCGGAAAATATTCAGGGGGACGTAACACTGATTGTCCTTGACAGAGATGAAAATATTATTGAAAGCTTCACATTACCTGATGCTACCCTGTTAACCGAATGGGCAATTATGGGTGTCCCAGTCGATGTTGCTGCAAAACCTGGCTGGAGCCAGGTTGGTAAGATCCAAATAAAGGTCGGCAGCGCAGCCACATTACTGATCGACGATCTGACATTCCAGACTCGTCACCAAGGTATTACGGGGGATCTCAATGGGGATGGGAATGTGGATCTGGCCGATCTGCTCCTCTTTTCAGGGCAGTGGTTGAATGCCACATGCTTCGGCCTTGATTGTGCAGATCTGAACCGGATCGATGGTGTTGGTATGGCCGACCTGGCTATTCTGGCTGAGAATTGGAAATACAAGTCCGACTTGGTGGAGATAAGCGAGTTCATGGCGGTTAATTCATACGTGCCATTTCTTAATTCCACAGATATCCATACCACTGTTAATGGAATTGCCGAACATGCCGACTGGATCGAACTTCACAACACAAGTATGGATAACGGAGTTTCTTTGGAAGGCTGGTATCTTACGGATGATCCGGAAAATCTCACCAAGTGGAAATTCTCCGATGTTTTTATTCCTGCCGATGGTTATTTGGTGGTTTATGCTTCCGGAAAGACGGCAGACGAATATCCGGATAATTTCCCTTATGTCGATGATGCGGGAAATCTCCATACCAACTTTGAGCTGAGTGGGGATGGAGAATATCTGGCTCTCGTCTGGAGCGACGGAGTAACAATTGTTCACCAGTATGCTCCACAGTATCCCCCTCAAAGAGGACTGATCTCGTATGGGACAGGAAACAATGGTTTAAGGGGTTATCTGAAAACACCTACGCCGAAAGCACCCAACAGCACTGCCTGGGCGGGTGCGGTGGCGGATACGAAATTCAGCGTCAATCGTGGGTTCTATGAAGCAGGTCAATCCTTCGATGTACGGATTCAATGTGAGACGGAAGGAGCCGTTATTCACTATACCCTCGACGGCAGTACACCGACTCTATCCAATGGAGATACATACACGATACCCATTTTTATTGCCTCGACAACCTGTTTGCGTGCGGTAGCATTTAAAGAGGGCTGGCTTAGTACCAATGTTGACACTCATACGTATATATTCCTCGACGATGTCATCAGGCAATCACCCAGCGGTGAAACGCCATCCGGTTGGCCCACAGGCTCTGTCAACGGGCAGACATTTGAATACGGTATGGATCCAGACATTGTCGACAGCGAAGAATATAGCTCGCTTATGATTGACGTAATGAAAGCCATACCTTCCATTTCTCTCGTCACCGATCTTGAATACCTCGTGGATCCGATGAGTGGTATTTATGTGAACGCTACAAGGGAAGGCGTTCAATGGGAGCGTCCCACTTCGGTAGAGTTGATTGATGCCAAAGGCGATGAGGGCTTCCAGACGGATGCAGGACTTCGCATTCGGGGTGGATATAGTCGAAGTGGCACTAATCCCAAACACTCTTTTCGTCTTTTGTTCAAAGGGGGTTACGGTCGAGGCAAACTCGAATATCCGTTGTTCGGGGATGAAAGAGCCGATGAATTTGACGATCTTGATTTGCGAACAGCTCAGAACTATGCCTGGAGCAACTGGGGCAATGATGGGAGCAGGAATACGTTTATTAGAGATGTTTATTCGCGTGACCTCCAACGTGAAATGAATCAGCCTTATACGGCAAGCCGTTATTATCACCTCTATATCAACGGGCAGTATTGGGGATTATATCAAAGCCAGGAACGTTCCGAGGCTTCCTATGCGGAGCGATACTTCGGAGATGATAAGCAGAAATACGATGTAGTAAAAGCCGATAACTATAGTACAGGGTACACTGATGGAACCCTTGATAAGTGGAACGAGCTTTGGTGGATGTGCGAGGCAGGATTCGATACAGATGAAACGTACTACGCTGTCCAAGGAAAAAACCCAATCGGTGAAAATGATCCCGCTCTTGAAGTACATGTGGATGTTGACAATCTCATCGATTACATGATTGACATTTTCTTTACGGGCAATCGGGATGCACCGGTTACGCTAAGCGGAACGGCAGCGAATAACTTCTTTGCTATTCGCAATCGTGATCCCCGGATTCGGCAAGGATGGCAGTTCTTTGCCTATGATTCGGAGCATTCAATGTTAAGTACGGATGACAACCGTACGACATGGGTAAGTGCAGGTTCGGCAATAGAGCATTTCAATCCACAGTGGCTTCATCAAAAACTTACTGTTCATCCGGAATATCGAATGCATTTCGCTGATCAAGTGCACAAATACTTCTTCAATGATGGCGTCTTGACGCCGGATCGTGCCAAGGCACTGTGTCTACAGAGAGCAGCCGAAATTGATTTGGCCATTATTGGCGAGTCAGCTCGATGGGGCGATCATCGATCGGACCGGGTGGACTCTCCCTATACACGTGCCCACTGGTGGGCGGAAGTAAAGGACTATCTGGTTGACACGTTCCTTTCCGTTCGGACAGATATTGTCCTGGATCAGCTAAAGGCCGCTCAATTGTATCCACAAGTCGAGGCTCCTCAATTCCGAATCGGAGGCATTCTTCAGCATGGCGGCTATACGCCTGTCAGTGCCACCTTCTCGATGACCGTTCCCGACACGTCCGTGTACACCGATGTGGTTCTCGTTCCGGAAGGGGCGTCT